>JASMGX010000172.1 GCA_030751095.1 Pirellulales bacterium
TCACGTCGAGAAGTGGATGTTGTTCCATGTTTGGGATTCCAACGCCAATGCTTGGGTGCGTCTATCCCTCGGAGAATCATCCCTATCAATCCTTGTTGTTTGCGCCCGAGGGCGATTTAATGGCCCTAGAATAAGTGTCTGGGTGTGATTCGCGCGGGAGTGTTCATATTAGATACCCGTGAAATAGCGTAGAATAGGCCCGTAGAAATGACGCCCAGAGAGCAGGTGTTCTCGTCCTGCCGGAAAGTGATTGTTTGAGCGAAAAAGCAACAACATCAAAGCCAATCTGGATTCCCCAGGCGATCGTAATCGCCGCGCTGTCCCTGCTCGCATTTAGGTCGGGCAATTTCGATCAGTACACCCTCGTTCTGCGCGGGATTTGCTGCGTCTGTTTTGCGTACCTTGCCTTTCAGGCCTATCAAAAAGGAAAGGTCCGCTGGACATGGCGGCTCGGTATCGTGGCTGTGGTCTACAATCCGCTCTTTAACGCGACGCCCGATCGCGACATCTGGCTGATTGTGTACGCGATCACGATCGTGATCGCGATAGGTTCTATCGTCGCATTCAAGCCACCGAAAACCGACCGGTAGCCGCCTTAAGACAAAAAGGGTCATGCCTTTTTACAGCACCTGACCGCGATTGCCGTCAACAGAATGGCAACCAGCAGAAAGACCGCACCTGCAGGGAGCAACAAGATCCCCAGGGAGGGATCGCCCTCAGAGGGGAAGAACCCCCCGAGGAAAAAACCGAGCGGCATCAGCAAACTGGCTGCCAGCAGACACCTCGACGCTATTTTCAGATTGCCTGCATTCCATTCGGGAAGGCGGGTGACTGTCCAAGAGAAGGCGATATTGACTAACGCCAGGAGCGTTCCGTGTGTATGAGCGAGCGTAAGCATGGATCGCCGCGTTTCATTGTCAACATCTAGATACCAGCCGATCTTGAGTCCATGCATTACTTCAAGCGCAATCCCCAGAGTCAAGGAAACTAGGAGCAGCCACCAACCGAAACAGAGATGCAGGCGGACGACGCTACATGCGTTCTGTGGAGAGGAGGAATTAGCGGCAGGTTCCGAGTCACAATGGATTTCAGACATGGAAATTACTCCGGTATTGAAACAGGCTTTTCATCGCGCGCGTTTGTGAGTCGTTTGCGGAGAGTGTCCACCGGTTCATCACCTGTAATTTCTAGGATCCGCTCGCGACGTGAGTCTTGGGGTGTTTGTATTGCTTGCCAGGTGGTCAGGGCTTCTTGATGTTTTGTATTACGCTGCGGTTCGGGTTCCAAAAAATCATATTCGAAATTGTGATACCCTGGTAACTTGCGTAATGAGCGATGGGCGATAAAACGGGGCTGTGCGTAGGGATCCACGAGTAGCTGCGCCAAGAACGGGGCCTGCCAGTCATTCCCCGAAATGTCCAGGGCCTCGTCCCAACCCATGTGCCAGGCGGCGAGCGAACGTTGCAATGCATCTCCCTTGAGCAACCAGAGCAGTGATGCCGCGATGCGTTCCTGTTCCGGGTCGAGTTGTGCAGGTGGCTCACCAAACCACTCGGTGAGATAGTCCGATGTCCATTTCAGGGTTTTGTCGAGGTGGCACAGATTACACGCATTGGGACGGCCCGTTTGTGCGCTCACCTCCGCACTCGGACTGCCAATGGTGTGGCTGCGAATGGCAGTAGAAAGTGCGTAGCTTGAGTGTGGCATGTGACAGTTATAGCAGAGGTTTCCACTGGAGTCGGCAGCGTGATGGGTATGTTCTTCAACGTGATCTCGAAACGAAGTATGGCACTGCAGACACGCTTCGTTGGTTTCCATCCTTTTGGCAAGTTGATCGTTTGGATCGCTGTCGTGTAACGAATGGCAGGAGAGGCACGTTAGCTCACCCTGCAGATAACAGGGTGATTTGATATGGGCATTGTACTCATCTCCGGCAATGCGGCACGTTCCATCTTTCCAGAACAAATTTTCAAAGACATCATTGGGCTCGTCGGGAGGATGATCAAAATCGGAAAGTGCAAAGTAGTCATGGAGGTCCTCGCTACCCGGTCGAAAACCGATGCCATGCTCCCAGGATCCTTCCCGATCTCGCGGTGTTCCATTGTGGTGGCAACGGCCACAGATTTGTACAGAACGGATTTTGGAACAACGGGCCGGATTGATAATGGTTGTATCGGGCTCATCGCTCAGTCGTTGGCTATAGCGATTCCAAATGTTCTGGTGGTGGCGGACATGCTCGCCACCCGGTCCATGGCAGGATTCGCACGAGATGCCAAACTCGGCAACACTGCTATCGGCTCGCTGCCGTTCGTTGTTGAAACGGGGGATACCGTTGACGCTATGGCAATTGATGCAGTGGCTGTTCCAGTGGGCTGAATTGCCCGGTGTGCCAGGAGGCTCCAAGACAGTTTGTTGCTTTGGAATCCAACGCTGCTCCGCAATGTGGTAATAGATGGGGATTTCGATAGGTTCGGTTTTCCGATTTGTCGCGACCCAAAACAATTGATAGTGGTGTGAGCCTGTCGACATCACCACCGGGCGGGGAAAACCGGGCAATGGCCAGAGGCGTCCATAGATTCCGGGTTTGGAAGCATAGACCAGAAACTGATCCCCCTGCCTGCTGAATCGATATGAGATGCCGTCCGCGAGATACTCGCGGTCGTCAAAGTCTGCAACCACGGTCTCGGGGGAAACGACCTGGGTCATCGTGCTATGATACGTTCCTCGCCACGAGTCATGGGCTTCGGGATGGCATGTACGGCACGTGTCGGAGGACACGAATTGGTCTCCACGTTCGATGCGTGGAATGGCACCGGTTGGAAAAGGCCGCTCGCGTGCGTAGAGCCACCATGCTGTAAGTGACGCCCCGAGTGCGGCAATGACCACGATCCGCACAGTCCCCACTCTCGCGGGAAGGACGATTCGCCGTCTTTTCACTGTGCGGCGATGCATGTGACGTGCCCGAGTGGAAGTCACTAAACCCTCCCTAGAAGACGATAAAACCTGTCTCACCCAGATGCGGGTGTTACTCGCTGCAGTCGCATGCAACTGGCGGACAGCTTATACCCTTGTCATTCTCATCTAGAGAGGGAACTAAGTCAAGCAATACGCATTGGACAAGAGAGAAATAGAGTTGGTTGCACCACAAGAGAACCAATCTTTTAGCTCGGGTGACGAAACCATCGAGTCGGCGTTCGCTCGGCTGTAGGCGGGGATCGGTATGCTCGGCCGCCTCTATGGCATCAATGGCCTTTGGGCGGTTTGGAGCATGAGTCATTTATAAGTAGTACATGTAGTACACATAATTGAATAAGATTATCGCGACATACACTCCGGGAAATGCCCAGCGAGAAATTCGGTCAATCATCATTGCCTTGTTTTGTTTGTTTCGTCTGCCTAGGTTGTGAACATACAGACTCTCTAAAATCGTGGACGACATGATGACAAATGAGCAGAGCAACAAGGTATCGGTGAAGGTCAGGTAAGAGATGCGGGGCATGGTGTCGATGATCAAGAACTGATAGGCCACGATCGTGAGGATGCCGATAAAGGAGATATTTAAACGATCGGAAAGGGAATTATCCATCCAGAAGATGGACCAGATCATCGAGACGAGGATCAGAAGTGGTAAAAGAATGCTCCAAACAATGTGGGCGGATTCTCGTTTCATGGTGATCGTTAGCACAACCTCCGAAAGATGTTCCTTCTTTCCATTGTATGCGTAGTTGGACATGGTAACCGTTGTCATATGCACATTTTCGAGGCTCCACTCGGCGATATTTACCATGGAGCCATGTCTGTTGACATATTCATTGGTCGCCTCCTGCATGGTCTCATTGATCCGAAGTTTCACCTGTTCCGCATTGTTTCCAAACGGAATAATGAACGCTTTAAGGTGCTGGGTGTCGAATGGAAACTTGGCGAGTGTCATGGGCGTTTCGAGCAGCACATTTCGCTGTTCGAGGTAACGGACATGTCCGTCCGCATAGACTTCGATCTTAATCGCATTGAAGTCACCATGGCCGACTTCATTCAGAATAAACAGTTGCGGCCACCAACCGGAAAACACCTCGCTGAATTGGTACGCACCCTGAAAGATTTTGATGTCGGTGCCTTCCGCTTTGGCATCAAATGCTAGCCTCGGGTCATGCCAGTCGGCGATGAGGATCAACTCCATGCGGAAATTTTCGTTCACCTCATCCATATCCACAATGTCGGCTATAAACAGGCCGACATCGACCAGTGTGGGGGAGGCCGGGGGATTGGGCATGCCCGGATCAATAGCCCCCGCACTGCCCGGCACAAGTAGGCAGAGAATGGGCAGAAAGCGATACAGGTTGATCATCAAAACCGGACACCCCTAGGGTATCTCTCCTCACGGATAGGCGACAAATGTGAAGAAATCGTTGCCCAAAGGATGGGAGCACGTCAAGCCGAATTTTTTGGCGCCGTTCGCAGATCGAGGCGAGCCTCTATTTTTTTACTACCATCGCCTCTATTTTCCGAAGTACCGCCTCCTACGACGCAGCCAAAATATCAGTAGTGGAATGATGAGGACAACCAGAGTGAGGCCTAAGAGCATGGCGACAAATGTCCAGGATGACATAAAACGCAACTCCGGCGGTGGAATAAAAGCAATAAAGAAACAAGCAAGCAATGTGATAAGCCCGACTCCCGATACAAGCCATATCCCGATGTTACCCCCCGGTATTCGATAGGGACGCTTTACATGGGGTTCCTTGTAGCGAAGAAAAATGGCCGCGGAGAACATAATGCAGTACATCATGCTGTAAAGTAAAACGGCGATGGTCGTGAGGATCATAAATGCCGAATCCAAATCTGGAAAGAAGAGGATTGTGATTGCAATAAGACTAAAAATACCTGCCTGTGTATAAAGCAAGTTTCGCGGTACCCCCGCTTTATTGGTGCGCTGAAAAACAGACGGCAGATCTCCTGCTAACGCGACGGCGAACAGGCCCTTGACTGGTCCAATGATCCAGGTGCTCACTTGTCCTGCTGCTCCCAAGGCAACCAATAATGCAGCAGCAGGCAGAATCCAAGCGAGCTTGAAGTAATCGCCAAATACATCAAAAGCCCGGACAGCTCCTGAAACAACATCAATATCTTTTGCGGGTAAAACAACGGCAACAACAAAGCCCCCGGCCAGGGTCAGTGTAAAACCGATGAAGGCCGCTGAAAAAATAGCGATCGGGTAGGTGCGATGGACGTTGCGAACGTCACGAGCATGAGAGGCAGAAACCTCCACCCCGACATAACCGAAGATAATGTTCAAAAACATTAACAGCATAATTTTATCATTAGGTTTCGGCATCCAACTGGAGAGGTCATCACTCCAGGCGAGATGATTGTGGCCTCCCGAAACCAGATAGAGTATGCCGAGAACAACCAGCACGAGAATCGGAAAGAGAACACCAAGAGATACACAAACGGTGCTAATCATTCCCGATAATCGCATCCCTCTCATGTTGGCAAGTGTCGCCAGCCAATAGACAATAATGACAACGCCAACAACAAAAAGTTGGTCGTCGGCCAAGTCGGGCTTGAAGACATAGGCAAATGTCGCGGCCATATAGGCCAGGATGGAGGTCATCCCAAACAGGCTTTGGGCCCACTGCAACCAACTGGCAAGAAAACCAAAGCGTGGGCCATACGCAGCGCGTACCCAATGATATACGCCATTCTTCGGCCACCCAGTGGCAAGTTCGGCAGAGACCAATGCGACCGGTATAAGAAAAGCAAAAGCTGCAATGCTGTTGAAAAACAACATTTTCAAGCCGGCGTCGGCCAACGATGGCAAATTTCTCAGCGTAAGAAAAAGTGCCGAGGTCACCATCACCAGGGTTAGTACATTGATGGAACCGGTATTCGAAGACGGGTCCGCCGCAGATGGTTGCGTATCGGTCTTGGTCATTACTTTATTTCTTGGTGGGCCAGCATAGGCGGTTCAAGCTACATTTTACCTCTTGTAGCTCCACCATCTGCCCAGTCGTTCCTCTGGCGATACCCTTTCCAACGTCCAGGCCCGGTGCTCCACTTGTCGCTAAAGCTCTAATGGACATCTCACAATGGACAATAGGCAAACGGTGCCGAAAATAAACACCTTTTACTTGTC
>JASMGX010000173.1 GCA_030751095.1 Pirellulales bacterium
AAATTAGCGTTCGTCACCAAACTGTTGGAGGCATCGGCAATCGCGGTCGAAAAAAAGGTCCAAGGTAACAACCCGGCGAATACCAATAGTGCGTACGGCGCCGCACCATCACTTGGTAGCTTCGCGACACGTCCGAAAATGACGGTAAACACGACCATCGTCAGAACCGGGCGGATCACAGCCCAGGCAATGCCGATCACGGTCTGTTTGTAACGGACCGAAATATCGCGCCAGGCAAGGACCTGAAACAATTCGCGATATTGCCAAAGGTCTCGCCAGTAGCGACGAACGGAGCTACCAGGTTCGATAATGAGTGGTTGCATTTACTTGTTCAAAAAATAATCGACAACGACGCGTTTCATTGTTTTGGTCACGGTCCTACCAGTTGATAGAGATCATCGTGGAGAACGCTCGCTTGCTACAGGCAAAAATCACAAGGCAAGAGTTCTCATCTAAGAAAGCAGTTAGCCCGCTTTGCGTAGAGATACGGCATGTTCTGAGCGAGCCAGTTCCCAATCAGCGTGGACCATGATCCGTGTGAGTTCCTCGAATGTTGTCTTGGGAACCCACCCCAATTTCTCTTTTGTCTTGGTCGCATCTCCCAGGAGTAAGTCAACTTCGCTTGGTCGCAGATAGCGTGGGTCGGTTTCCACATATTCCTGGTAGGGAAGCCCCACTTCTTTGAAGACGAGTTCTAGAAACTCGCGAACACTATGTGTTTCGCCGGTAGCAATCACATAGTCGTCTGGTTCATCCTGTTGCAGCATCAACCACATTGCCTCGACATAATCTTTGGCATAGCCCCAATCACGTTTGGCATCAAGATTTCCCAGATAGAGCTTGTCTTGCAGCCCTTCTCGGATTCTTGTGGCAGCCCGCGTGATTTTTCGCGTTACAAATGTTTCTCCACGACGCGGAGATTCGTGATTAAAAAGAATTCCGTTGCAGGCGAAGATGTTGTAGGCCTCTCGATAATTCTGCGTCTGATAAAAGCTGTAGACTTTGGCGCACGCATAGGGACTGCGAGGATGAAACGGGGTCGTTTCACTTTGAGGAACCTCATGAACTTTACCGAACATTTCACTCGAAGAGGCCTGATACAAACGGACATCTTTGTGCTTGCGTATCTGGCGGATGGCTTCCAACAGCCGAAGCGTTCCGAGCGCGCCGACGTCTACGGTGTAAAGTGGCTGATCGAATGAGACACGCACATGGCTTTGTGCGCCGAGATTATAAATCTCGTCCGGCTCGATCGAGAAAACGAGGTTTGACAGACAGGTTCCGTCGGACAGATCCCCGTAGTGTAATTTTAGCTTGCCACTGGATTCATGCTGGTCCCGATAGAGATGTTCCAGTCGGCCTGTGTTGAAAGTGCTTGCCCGGCGGACCATGCCGTGCACTTCATAGCCTTTTTCAAGAAGGAGTTCCGCAAGATAGGAGCCATCTTGGCCAGTGATCCCTGTAACGAGTGCAATTTTGTTTTCCATGTTTGAAGTTCCTTCTTCGTGCAGAAACGGATTTCATGCCGTTCGTGATTTTTATTGTGGTCGTACTTGATTGCCACCCGGGTTGTTAGTCTGGACTCCGTCCTCCTGGGTGACCGCGGAAAAATTTTCCTGACGAGCACTTATTGGAGGTCTAAATGATTGTATGGTAGGGAGATGCAAATACTGTCCGGATTAAAAATCCCCCCAAAGAGCCAGTTTCTAACAGTAGGTAGGAGACACGGTCAATATCAAAATCAATTCCCGGAATATCTTGCAGTCGCGCTGCGTTGGCGTTGACTTTCGGCGAGCACGTCACTACCTTCCCGCCGATTTTGTTTTCTTGCGACGGGCTAATTTTTAACGGATAAAATTCATTCCAATGGCCGATACGAATCTCACGACCATTTTAGTGATAGCTGCTAGCACGTTTGTTTTGGCCTACGCCTTCACGTGGACGGCACGATCGATTGCCCCTCGCCTCGGCTTGGTCGATACGCCGGACGGCAACCGAAAAACTCATGCCAAGGCAGTACCCGTGTTGGGAGGAGTGGCAGTTTTTCTGGCATTCGCGTTTGGTGTCCTGACAATTTTTCTCGGTACAAACCTCTGGATGAGAGGGCCGGCGAATTTCGCGTTCGGTCTTGCGCTGCTTGCGAGTGGATCGCTCTATTGTGGATTGGGGCTTTGGGATGACTGGTCTCCCTTGCGGGCTCGTTATAAATTTCTCTTGCAGATTGTTGCCACAATACCTTTTGTGGCACTTGGACCGTCGATTGAATCGCTGCAATGCCTGGGAATTCGTCTCGATCTGGGGCCGATGGCAATACCCTTCACCATTCTGTGGATCGTGTCCTGTGCCAATATTTTGAATCTTATCGATGGGATGGATGGACTTGCATCCTCGGTCGGTTTAATTGCAGTCGCGACCCTTGCAACGCTTGCCCTGTCTCACAATCATCTTGGGCTTGCCGCGATCGGTTTTGTATTTGTTGCCTGTCTTTCCGGTTTTCTGCTGCATAATTGGCCTCCCGCAAAAATCTTTCTCGGGGATTCCGGTAGTTTGACCATCGGTTTTGTTGTGGGAGCTCTTTCGACTGGTGGAGTTTTAAAAACCGCTACAGGCTTTGTATTAATTTTTCCGATGGTGCTGCTGGGCATTCCTATCCTGGACACAGTGTTAGCAATTCTTCGTCGCAAACTGACGGGACAGAGTATCGGGGACGCCGACTACGGACATATCCATCATCGACTGCAGCAGCGAGGCCTTTCGAAACTACAAGCTTTGCTGGTTATCATCGGGTTCTGCATCACGATGGCGGTAGGCGTGATTGTTGCCGGAAAGTTGGGAAGTGAATGGCTCGCACTCACTTTTGGCGGGGTTGTTTTGATTGCGATGATTGTTGGACGCGTTTTTGGATTGTATGAATTAAATCTCATCATCCGCAGCCTGCGAATCGTACATCAAGTTTCGCAGATCGCGGTTGAAGGGCTACGAGCGAGAATGTCATTTTTGCGTTTCGAGGCATCGAACCCATCTGACTCCCAGGCCGACTCTCAGGCACTCTGGAGTCTTGTAGAGTCTTGCGCAGAGGCTGTCGGAGGAACCCGTATTGAATTGACGATGGAAGACGAGAATGGACAGGGAGCGACCACTCTTGCTCAATGGAAGAAGCAGATCGCAAATTCCAGCCATGAGACAAATTGGGATATTCGCTTTAGTGTTCCCCGAGAAGATGGAATGCGAGTTACATTCTTCGCCACAGGTTCCTGTCCAGAGGGTGAGCGCACACAGCAACTGGAGAACCTGGTGCCATTAAGCGCCCAGATATGTCAAATCTGGCCTGTGGAACAACCCTCTGTGCTTTCGATGGAAAAACATTTCCTTGCAGCAGATGGCAGTCAACCCGATGTAGAGCGAGAATGGGTCACCGAGCAGCGGGCAGCGTAGAGCCACATTGCGTTGCGCTGTTTAGAGTATCTGTTGCTGGCGATTTCGCAGCCAATGGTCGGCAAGGACAATGGCCACCATTGCCTCGGCCATCGGTATAAAACGGGGCAGTAAGCAGGGGTCATGCCGCCCTGAGGTGCTGATGGTTGCTGCGTTACCATGGCGGTCCACCGTATCTTGATCACGTGGGATACTGCTCGTCGGTTTGACCGCAGCGCGGAGGACAATCGGCATTCCAGAAGAGATCCCACCTAGCATTCCTCCATGGCGGTTAGATGCTGTGCGGATCTCTTTGCCCGCTTCGCCAGAGACAAAGGCATCGTTGTTTTCGCTGCCGCGCATCGTGACGCAACTAAAACCGCTCCCGTATTCCACTCCCAGAACGGCGGGCAGACTGAACAACCCCTTGGCCAAATCGGCTTTGAGTTTATCGAATACCGGCTCGCCCAATCCTGGCGGGACGCCGGTTGCAACAATTTCTGCCATCCCTCCGAGAGAATCTCCCTCTGCCCGCATTTGTTCAATCCGCTCGATCATTGCTGCTGCGGCCTTGATATCTGGACAGCGCACTATGTTTGGCTCCCCATCGGCGAGTTGCTCGACCGACTCAGCTGTTACTTCCGCAGGGTCGGGAATGTTAGCACGGATGTCGCCAATCTGAACGACGTAACCGACCACCCGGCCACCAAATGCCTTGGCGAGGATTTTTTTAGCGACCACTCCGGCCACCACACGGACAGTGGTCTCCCGGGCACTAGAGCGACCACCACCCCGGTAATCGCGAAAACCGTACTTTGCATCGTAGGTGTAATCGGCATGTCCCGGGCGGTAGAGATCTTTGATGCCGGCGTAATCCCCACTTCGCGAGTCTGAGTTGCGAATGAAAATAGCGATGCTGGTGCCTGTTGTGCGACCCTCAAAGACGCCTGCAATCATTTCCGGCTCGTCCGGCTCGTCACGCCCAGAGACGATCTCGCTCTGGCCAGGCCTGCGCCGATTGAGGTCGACCATCAGATCCTCGACCGACAGCGGAATCCCCGGGGGAACTCCATCGATAATGACAACATTGCCAGCACCATGGCTCTCGCCGGCAGTAGTTATGCGAAACGCTTGTCCGAAGGAGTTGCCAGCCATTACCAGTTGTCTGTTATGCAATGCGTGTAGCAGTTACTTCCAGGCAAAAGCTTGACCGGTTAACTGCTCAAAGGATTCGATATATTTCTCGCGCGTACCGCTGACAACAGCATCGGGAAGAGCAGGGGGGGTGCTCTCCTTATCCCAACCGGATTCAAGTAGCCAGTCGCGGACAAATTGCTTGTCAAAGGATGCTTGACCACGACCAGGTTTGTATTGGTCTGCAGGCCAGAAGCGAGAACTGTCCGGCGTCAGTGCTTCATCGATGAGTATCAATTCATCATCGATCCGGCCCCATTCAAACTTCGTATCAGCGATAATAATGCCCCGCTCGCGGGAATAGGCTGCCCCACGTTTGTAAATTTCAAGGCTGCGGTTCCGTAGCTCTTCGGCAACGTCCATACCGACTATTTCAGCCATTCGTTCAAACGAGATATTAATGTCGTGTCCTGATTCCTCCTTGGTTGCCGGTGTGAAAATAGGCTCATCGAGCTGGTCGCTCTCAACCAAACCTTCCGGCAATGAAACACCGCATACCGAGCCATTCTGTTGGTATTCCTTCCATCCGGAACCCGACAGGTAACCACGAACAACGCATTCGATCGGCACCACTTCCGTTTTGCGGACAAGCATGCTGCGACCGACAAGCGGATCCAAATCGATTGCCGAGGGCAAATCCATCGCCTCGACGTCACAGGTAAGCATATGGTTGGATTCTTTCAGGAAATCAAACCAGAATGCACTACACTGGGTCAGAACCCGACCTTTGTCCGGTATGCCTGTTGGCAATACCCAGTCGAATGCGCTAATCCGGTCTGTGCTAACCAACAACAATTGGTTGCCGAGATCGTAGATATCACGGACCTTTCCACGTCGTACGGGGAATGTATCGAGTGAAGTTTCCATCACAACAGATTGGCTCATGGCGTGCCCTTATCCTTGAATTATTAGGGTCTAATGTTTTCCCGTCGGAAACCTGCATCCGCGCGGCAGTACCCTCAAACGGCCCGTGGCGGAGTATAACGCGCCGACGCGCGTCCTGACTAGCAGTGGAATATTCACCTTGTGGAGTTTAGGTATGGTCGACGGATGAGTTGAACGTCGTGCGACACTTCGGTAGACTCGATGGCAAAGCCCTCTGGCCCGAGGGACAAGCCATGTTTCGCTCGTTGGGGTGCGATGGGTGATTGCGGTTGTTTAACCTGAGAAAGTGGCGAAAATGGGATTAATCCGTTTTTTGGTTCCTCGGCCTGACCGCATCCCGCCAGAGGCAGTCTCAAAAGCCTACATGGCTGGCATGGACGAGGTACCCTGGGCGAGCCGTATTGTGGCCACCGAAGATGTCCTGATCGTGGATCGTCCGGTTGGCGATTCCGGTTACCTCCATATTCCCTGGCGTGTGGAAGGGTTCGGGGAAATGATGCTCTCAACAGCCAGTCTGATGGAGCGAGATCAAGTCTATTTGCTTGAGGTCGAGTTGGCTCGCGGAACACTCAACCGTATTCGAAATCAGATCGCCGATTGGGAGTCGGTGGGAATGGCCATCCCGGAGCCCATC
>JASMGX010000174.1 GCA_030751095.1 Pirellulales bacterium
AGGCGATGCTACTGTCTTTGCCAAATGTGAATTCTTTCAGCCCCTCAATAGCGTCAAAGACCGTATCGGAGTCGCCATGATCGAGGCTGCTGAGCGAGATGGGCTGATCAACGCCGACACACATATCATCGAACCGACGAGTGGTAATACCGGGATTGCTCTCGCTTTTGTATGCGCAGCCAAAGGATACCGTTTGACGCTCACAATGCCAGAATCGATGTCGGTCGAGCGACGAACGCTGTTGCGCGCACTTGGTGCAAACCTGGTCCTGACACCAGCGGCCGGAGGCATGCCTGCCGCCGTGCAAAAGGCGGAGGAACTGGTTTCACAAGAAGAGGGAGCCTGGATGCCTCAACAGTTCAACAATCCAGCGAATCCGGCAATCCATGAGACCACGACGGGACCTGAAATCTGGGAGGACTCGGGGGGCGATATCGATGCCATTGTGGCAGGCGTCGGTACCGGGGGCACCATTACGGGGGTCGCTCGCTACATCAAGGGTCATAATCCCGATTTCAAAGTCATTGCCGTGGAACCGACAAACTCCCCGGTGATCGGTGGCGGACAACCGGGCAAACACCGCATCCAGGGTATTGGCGCGGGATTTATTCCGGGCAATCTCGATACCTCGTTGATCGATGAGGTGGTCACCGTCGATGATGACGATGCTTTTGCCTGGGCACAAAGGCTTGCCAAAGAGGAAGGAATCATGGCAGGGATCAGTAGTGGGGCCAACATCTATGCTGCTGCCCAAGTTGCGGCACGGCCGGAGTTCAAAGGCAAACGGATCGTTACGATCATGTGCTCTTTGGGCGAACGCTATCTATCGACACCGCTATTCCAGGGCCTCGACTAGTCTCTTGGTCCTTGCACCATTGCCTGCCCGCGTCTTTTCCGCTCCCGGCATGTTCCTTGGGCAGGCGAGCCGCTCTGAAATCAACTCTATCTACAGCGAGTGCGCCTGTAATGGCGATTGTCGGCTGTAGTATTC
Source organism: Pirellulales bacterium (assembly GCA_030751095.1). Classification (GTDB taxonomy): domain Bacteria; phylum Planctomycetota; class Planctomycetia; order Pirellulales; family UBA7805; genus UBA7805. The sequence goes on from JASMGX010000174.1 coordinate 992, forward strand.
TCCGAGCGGCAAACGGCGGAGCGACCACCATACGCACTTCGGGGCAAGCTGCCGCACGCTTGAGCCGGGCTCCACAACCTGCTCCAATGATCGGGAGGTTCTTGATGTTTCAATATAGATTCCAGTGGTCGAGATCATGTCCCTCTTCGAGGTAGCCGAACAGAAGAATCGCCAGAGGGTACAACCCCTTGCCGCCCGTATGCGGCCACGGAATCTCAGCGAGTTTTCTGGACAGCAGCATTTTCTGGGTGAAGGAAAACTGCTATGGCGACTCATTCAGAGCGATCAGCTCGGGTCGATTATCTTCTACGGACCGCCGGGAACCGGAAAAACAACGCTTGCCCACCTGCTTGCCGGCGAAACCCAAAGCACTTTTCGTGAGTTGACTGCGGTGACGAGCGGAGTCAAGGAACTCCGCAGTCTGTTGGCTCAGGCCGCCGACTCTGTCGCTGCCACGGGAAATCGCACTCTCCTGTTCATCGACGAAATCCATCGATTCAATCGGGCCCAGCAGGATGTCCTGCTCCCGGATGTTGAGAATGGCACCGTCATCCTCGTTGGGGCAACAACCCAGAATCCGTTTTTCGCGATCAACAGCGCGCTCGTGAGCCGAAGCCGCATCTTTCAATTTCAGCCTCTTTCGCTCGAAGAAATCAAAGCCATCATCAACGCCGCCCTCAGCGATCGTGAACGCGGCTTTGGTGAACGCAAGATCCAGATGGAACAAGACGCCTTGGAATTCCTTGCGGAAACCAGCGATGGCGATGCCCGGCAGGCATTGGGAGCACTCGAAATTGGAGTCCTCTCTTCCAAGGAAACCCCGCTGCAATTTACTCGAGAACTCGCTGCAGAATCGGTCCAGAGAAAAGCGATCGAGTATGACGTTTGCGGGGATGCACACTATGATTCGGCAAGTGCATTGATCAAGAGTATTCGCGGCAGTGATCCCGATGCTGCAATCTATTGGCTCGCCCGCATGCTCGAGGGGGGAGAGGAGGTCCGGTTTCTCACCCGGCGACTGGTGATCCTGGCGAGCGAGGATGTTGGCAACGCCGACCCCCACGCCCTTCCGCTGGCTGTTGCAGCGATGCAGGCCTGTGAGTTTGTGGGATTACCCGAATGTCAATTAACCCTATCACAGTGCGTGACGTATCTTGCGTGTTGCCCCAAAAGCAACGCCTCGACAATCGCCATCTCGGAGGCCAGAGGAGATGTTCGGGAGGGCCGTCTGCTGCCGGTTCCGGTCTCTCTTCGCGACGGGCATTACAGCGGGGCAGCGACACTGGGTCATGGGAAGGATTATCAATACGCCCACAACAGCCCGGATGCCATCGCATCCCAGGACTATTTGGGAATTGACCGGGAATACTACCAGCCTGTCGATCGTGGTTTTGAAAGTGAGTTGCTCGAGCGGCTGCAATTCATCCGCGCCAAACTCCGAGTAGCCAAGCAAAAAAATTCGCCGGAAAAGATTCCCCCCGTCGATGCGTCTGTCAACAAATAAAGACCCTTCCGCGGACATCTATCGACAACCACTGACAACCTTTCCACATTCATCGCATGAAATTGCCAGTCTTCCGGAGACGGTCTTAGATCCCCGAAAGTCGCACCGCTGGAAAAACCTCAACAGATCATGGTATTTTGTCGTCATGGATCATTTACAAACCGAGCAACCTGTCGAACCTGCGGAACTTGCTGGCCGACGATTTGCCTTGATCGGCAAATTTGCGGGAATGAGCAAACGCGCCGCGCAGAAATTAATTCGACAACACCACGGCACCATTTGCGAAAAACCTGACAAAACCGTCGACTGTGTCGTGTTCGGTGAGGCGGAACTGCTCGTCGGTGGTGATGGAAGGCTCGATGACCGATTGGATGATCAACTCAAGCAACGCGTCCACGATGGTTCTGTATCGATCCTTGGAGAAACCGAACTTTGGCAGCAGCTGAGATTGTTGGGTTCGCACGAGGATACCAATATTCAAAATCTCTACACTTCTGCCATGTTGGCGGAACTGCTCGATATCCCCACCACTACCGTCCGCCGTTGGCATCGAAGAGGATTGATTCAACCCAAACTTCAAATCCACCGCTTGGCGTATTTTGCCTTCGAAGAAGTTCTCAATGCGCGTGCACTCGCAGCGCTACTGGCCAAGGGTATTTCGCCTGGACAACTCGAAAAAAAGCTCACCTCGCTGGAAAAAGTTCAGCCGGAAGTCAAACGACAAATTGCCCAACTCTCTGTGATTATCGAAGGGCGCGACATCTTGCTGCGTCAGGACGGAGACTTGCTGGATGCCCGGGGGCAGATGCGTATCGATTTTGATACTCTCGCGCAGCGGGCAGTAACCGACGAAGGGCATGACACGCTGGCATTTGAGTCGGCGCCGATGGAAGATGCCGATAATGCGGCCAAAGAGATGACACCGACTGAGATGCTTGAGGCTGCAACACAATTGGAAGATGAACATCGCCTCAGTGAGGCGGCCTTACTCTATCGCACCGCGCTGGCTGCCTATGGCCCTGACGCAGATGTGCATTTTCGACTTGCGGAACTGCTCTACCGCATGGGCGAAATAGAGGCAGCTCGCGAACGATACTATGCCGCAATTGAGCTGGATGAGGATTTCGTTGAGGCGAGGGCTAATCTTGGCTGCGTACTTTCAGAACTCGGAGAGATCAATTTGGCAATGGCTGCTTGGAGTGGGGCACTTGCTTTCCATCCAGACTACGCTGACGTCCATTTGCATATGGCCAGATGCCTCGACGAACTTTCTCGTGAACGTGACGCGGAAGAACACTGGGAAAATTTTCTCGTCTTAGCCCCTGAAAGTCCCTGGGCCGAGCAGGCTCGACAGAGGCTAAAGCGTAACGAGGCACCATCGCAATCATAAGCCGGTATTGCCGACTGGGGCGGCATTCTCTCTGAGATGACATCGAGAAATATCCCTGGGCAAATAATCGGACAATTTCAGGCGATGCCGCCCGCCACGTCTAAAAGCGATAAAAAGGGTGGACAAAACGTTATAACTGCTACAAATTCAACTTAATGTACACCACTCTTCCCATCGATGTGACGTTCTTCCTCTGAACCGCAACTCAATAGGGGTGTAGGCAAAACCCCTTCGGTTACATACCCTTCTAGGCGGACGCAGGCGGGCCCGATATGCAGGAAATTCTTTTTGACTACCAGAAGATACATCCCATGAACTGGGTGTATCTTTCATCGCTGCTGACAATCTGCGTCTATTTCAAATTTAGCCGTTTTTGGAGCGTGCGCAACCTAGATTTAGTGGGCTTGATTCTTTTTGCCCCCGGTCTGGTATTGGTCGCTTACAGCACAGCCTCGCCTGCGGAGAGTACGACAACAGCTATCGGACAGATTGGCTATATCTGGCTCTTTGTCATTGGAGGTCTTTTTTTGGTGCGGATGCTGATGGACTCCATGATGGTCCGCCGCCCACTGCTCGAACCGAACCTCTCGGTGGGCGGTATGACTATTTTGGGCATATCCTTGTTGCTTTTTCTCATGGCCAACGTTGCCAACAGCGACCCGGCTGAACTCGATCCCCGGGCTCCTGCACTGGTAGCTGCTGTTAACGAGAAAATCGACGGAAACGAGTCGCCCGCCACAGATGACTCTGGTGAAAAAACGGGGCTTGAAAGATACGGTCCACGTAATCCGCTCCTCTCACTACTTCCAGAAATTTCGACACAAACCTTTTTTACAAGTGGTCTGGAGGAATCATCGCATTCCATGGATCGCCTGCATGATCCACGGCGGATTGCCACCGCAAGAAGCATTGCCATCCTGTCTCATCTTGCGGTTGTGATCGGAATGATTGTGATTGGTTATAGACACTTTGACAACATCAAGACAGGAATTGCCGCTGCTGTTCTCTACCTGTTAATTCCTTACACGGCGGAAATGACCGGACGCGTTGCTCATGTCCTGCCTGCAGCACTACTGGTCTGGGCGGTGGTGACCTACCGAAGGCCGATCATTGCTGGATTCTTTATCGGTATGGCAATTGGCGTCATCTACTATCCACTTTTCCTTCTGCCACTGTGGATCAGCTTTTATTGGCGACGCGGAGTGCTTCGTTTCACGGGTGGCATTGCATTTGCACTGACAATCTCGATCGGCATTGTTGCCTTTTATTCTTCGAACGATGCCTTTATGACAGATGTGCAACAGATGCTCGGCATCGCAACACCCAAACTTAGTAATCTTCAAGGCTTCTGGAGACACATTGATGCTGTGTATCGTCTTCCGGTTATTGCCACTTTTGTGGCCTTGGGAGGAAGTTTTGCTATCTGGCCAGCACAAAAGAATTTAGGGACCCTGATGAGTTGCACCGCAGCAATGATGCTTGGTAGTCAATTTTGGAATGCCCATGGCGGGGGCCTCTACATGGCATGGTATCTGCCCCTTTTACTTTTGACGATTTTCCGGCCAAACCTCGAGGATCGTGTGGCGGTGAATGCCCTGTCCCAAGGCTGGGGGTCCCGACGTCATTCTATGGGCGTCAAAGGGAATGCAGCTGCATAAACGTGGCTGCATAAACGTGGCTGCATAAACATAGTAGCGACAGATCAGAATGGGCTCCATCGCAAAGTTCCGTCGATCATCGCAGTGTTAATCATCGCAGTGTTAATCATCACGGCGCGAATTGATCTTGGGCGCCGCAGGTTTTTGAGTGGCATACCAGCCTCTCCACGCACCTTGATTGAAATGAAAATCTTTGCCGGTTAAATCAAAAAGAGCTTGGTTGACCTGTTTGTTTTGATACCGGCGAATGACGATCTTTGCGGCGCCGCCACTGGAAAAGCTGCTGCTCTGAGGGCCTCCCACTACGCCACCGAAACTTGTCGAGACGGCTCCTGGACTTGTGCCACCCTCCTTGGTCCGATGTTCCGTAATGAGCGCATCGATCAGGGGGCTAATGACCGATGCATCACCAGTGTACTGTAAGCCTCTAGCAGCCCGATTCACGCGCTGATTATCCTTATCCTTCAAGGCCTTCACATAGAATGCCACCGCTGATTTGGGTTTGTGCTCTTCAAGTAATTCAAAACAGTGCTCGCGGAAATCTTCATCGGAGCTATCTAGTGTCGCTTC
>JASMGX010000175.1 GCA_030751095.1 Pirellulales bacterium
GCAGCAGCACCCGGATGCGTCGCTCGTGCGGGCCTATCGGGCCGGGGCCCTGCTGGCAATCGCCGAGTCGGCCGATAGGGCGGAAGAAGAAGATCTCAAGCGGGCAGCACAGCTTTTTCGCGAGTCGCTCAAAGACGAGGGCGAGGGGCCGCTGGGGGAAACCTGCCGGTTCGGCCTGGCCAGGAGTGAACAACTGCAGGGCCTCGGCGAGCGTGCCGCAGCGGCATACGAGCAGCTGCTCGAGGCAAACGACCCGTCTCTCTCCGCCCAATCCCATTATTACCTCGGTGAAATCGAGTCCGAACGCGGCGAGCACGCCGATGCGGCACAAACCTATGAAGCACTCATCGGTTCGGCACCGAAGAGTCGCTCCGCGGTGGCCGTACTCGGACCTGCCGTAATAGAGCACGCCGAAGCTGGCGATTTTGCCGCTGCGAAAAAAGCGTTCGACCGTTATCGGGCGCAGGCCACTGGGCCACCCGATCGGGGCGTGCTGCAACAGACCGCCCGTCTGGCCCGCCAAGCGGGCGAAGTGGAATGGGCCATTGCGCTCTACCAGATTCTGAGCGAAACGGCCGCCGAGCCGGACGCAGGGGCCGCTGCACTTGAGAAAATAGTCCAAACACAAATCGAATCGGACCAACATGCCGATGCTGAGCAGACGCTCAAAAAGCTCGTCGCCGCAACGAGCGATGCCTGTCGCAAGGCGGAAGCGACGTTCCAGCTCGCCAACACGCAGATGCGTCTCTCCCACAACAGCGATGCCCTCAAATCGTACCTGAAAATCAAGCAGGAGTGGCCCGACTGCGATTCTGCAATACCGGCCGCACTGCAGGCAGGGGGTCTGCTCGCCGAAGCAGGCGATCGGAAAAAGGCGGCGGAACTCTACGCCGCCCTGATAGACCAAAATCTTTCAAAAGAGGAGCAGGCCGAGCTGCTCTACCGGTGGGCCTGGGTCCTGGCGGACCTGGGGCGGACCGATGAGGCGAGCGAAAAATTTGCGCGCTTGCACGAGCAGGCGACCGATTCTCCCTATTGGGCCGACGCCACCTACCGGCTGGCGGAGCACGCACTTGAGCAAGGCAATCCGGCGCTTGCCCGCAGCTTTCTTACCAAACTCTTGGCCAGAAACCAGGATGCCGACCTTCAAGAGTACGCCCTCTATCTCCTCGGCCGCGCTGCGGGCAGCATGCGGGACTGGGACGCGGCGCAGAAGGCGCTCCAAGAGCTCGTCGAGCAGTTTCCCACATCCAAGCTCCGCAATGGGGCCGACTTCTCTCTCGCGGAAGCTGCCTATCAGGCCGCCCAATACGAATTGGCAGAAACCCGATTCAGCAAACTGGCAAAAGCGGACTACGACCGAACCGAGGCGGCAACGGTCCGCCTGCGGCGCGCTCAGTTGTTTGGCACCCGGGGCGAATGGGACGCTGCGGGCAAGATTGCCGGGGGGCTAAAAGCCGATGCTCTCGATCCGGCGCAGCGCGATGAACTTCATTATCTGCTCGGCCGCTGCCAGATCGCTGTCGCCGAGTTCGATCAGGCGAGGCTCCTTTTTCGGCGTGCCGCACAGATCGACAGCGAAACAAAAACAGAAACGGCGGCCATGGCGCAGTGGATGATCGGGGAATCGTTCATGCACCAGGAAAACTACCAGGCCGCCCTCGGGGAATATTTTCGCGTTGTTTCACTCTATCCCTTTCCCCGCTGGCAGGCCGCCGGACTGCTCCAGGCCGGAAAATGTTACGAACGGCTCTCTCGCGGGCAGGATGCCGCCAAGCTCTACCGACAGATCCAAGAAGATTATTCACAAACTGAATTTGCAAAAACGGCCTCAGAGCGGCTCAAGGCCCTCGAGGCCGTGACCGCTGCGAACAAAAAAGAATGAGGATATTTAAGATGCAACGAACCCTAACAAACTCCACCAATGCGTCTCTGAGCCGGACAACCCGGTGGGCTTCAATCGGATGGCGACTCTACCTAGCGAGCATGCTCTTGGCTTTGCTCTTCGCGCTCACAGGGGGCGTACGGGCCGAGTCGACCGAAACGGACAATACGGCCGTCCAAAGCGCCACCGAAGGCTCGCCCGATGAGATGACCGGCGAAATTGCCGAGCGAAATCTTTTTGTCATCATCCAACAGGGTGGTTTGCTGCTGTACCCGATCCTGTTTAGCTCGTTCATCCTGTTTCTCTTTGTGTTTGAACGGCTGATCGCCCTCCGGCGGCGGCGGGTGATCCCCAAACCGTTTGTACGCAAATTCCTGCACCAACTCCGCGAAAGGAATATCGATCAGGACGAAGCGCAGCAGATGTGCCAGAAAAATGGCAGCCCGGTCGCGATGGTTTTTTCCGGGGCAGTCCAGAAATGGGGACGTCCGGCGGTGGAAGTCGAGCAGGCGATCATCGATTCGGGAGAACGGGTCACCAGCGGTCTGCGGCGGTATCTGAGGCTCATCAACGGCGTGGCCACCGTAGCACCTCTACTCGGGCTGCTCGGTACCGTGGTGGGAATGATCCAGGCCTTCAACGACATCGCCACCGCCGATGCGATGGGCAAACCGGAACTGCTCGCCGCCGGCATCGGTCAGGCGCTGATCACGACCGCCGGCGGGCTCACGGTCGCCATTCCCGCGCTGATCGCGTACATGTTTTTCCTCAGTCGGGTCGATCGTTTGGTCATGGACATCGACGCGGTCGCTCAAGATGTGGTCGCCGAGATCTCCGCTGAATCACAAAACAAACCGAGGAAATCACCGCGGAAACAAGCTGCCTGATCTGATACTCAATCGTTCCATCCGGGCAGCCTCGAGGAAAAACAATGGGATTAAAAACACATAACGACGAGCAACCGACACTCAACCTGACACCGATGATCGACATCGTCTTTCTCTTGATCATCTTTTTCATGGTGGGGACCAAATTTTCGGAGCTCGAACGCAAAATCGGTCTCGAGCCGCCGGCGGTGAGCGACAACGGTTCGCTTTCAGCGGCACCGGAAGCCAAAACGGTCAACGTCTTTCGGGATGGACGGATCGAACTGAACAATCAACCGGTTTCACTCTCTGAATTGACCGAACAGTTGGCGGCCGCCCGCAGCAAGTATCCGGCCATCGGCGTACTCATCCGGGGCGATGCGGACGGACGGTTTCAGAGTGTGGCCAGCGTTTTGAACGCCTGCAGCAAGGCGGGCATCGCAAAAATGAGTGTCTCGGTGAAGCTCCGGACAGCAAATGCGCAGCGGCCTCTGCAAAGGTAATTACCGGCTCTGCCGCTGGTAGAGTCGTCAACATGTTCACCAAAACTCCGTTACCGAACTGAATCTCACATGGCAGCCTCTGCGATACTCGCCGCCGCGCCAACCAACGCAACGATCCACATCGCGTGGGTCATGATCTGGTTCGTCATGGTGGGAGCTGCCGTGGCAATACTCGTGGGTCTGGTACTCACCCGCTGGGGCCGATCGCAACCATTGAGAATCTGCGTGATCCTCTCGCTCATCGCCCACCTGCTGCTGGCCGGCTATGCGGCCACCATACGGATTGCGGGAACAAGCTCCGGTACGGCAGAAGAGGTGATTGAAGTCGCCCTCGGTGAAGCCCTTTTAGGAGCGCACGAGCCGGCCCGCAAAATACGGCCCTGGGAGCAATTTCCCGGTCGCACCGCTCAAATTCCACCACTCGAAGTTGCGCGAATGAGCGAACGGGACATCCCGAAACCAGACTTCGTCCCTTTCACGCGCAAAGACTCCGAGCGCGCGATGAGCGTCACGTCCCTGGCAAGCCAACTCACGCCGGTGCAGCTCCAAGCGGCCCCGGCGCCGCCAACCCGCTCGCCGCTTGCGGGAAAACCCGCAGCGGCAGTGCCGCGAGGCGCCCTGGCGGGCCCGAAACGCGTTGCAAAGCAGCTACCGGCAACTCAGGCCACAAAAACGGCGGGCGAGGCGAAACAAAAGTCGGTAGAAATCGCGGCCATCAAACCCCGCAGCGTTACCGCATCGCTAAAACCCGGGGGGGCTATCTCAGCGGCGCCGCTGGTAATTCCACCGCACCGCGCCGAAGAGGAAGCTACGGGCAGCGGCCGCGAACCGGTCGCCGCGGACGCAGCGGCGGACCGACCGCGGTTGGTCAAACTCGAGCGGCCAGCCGGTGGCGAAGATGGCGAGGGTGCCAAACCGCCGGGCGGGCATAACGTGCCGGAAGTCTACCGCATGCGGTCTGCTGCTGACCGCATGCGTCAAGCGGGCAAGCTCGGCGGTAGCCGGGAAACCGAAGAAGCGGTCGAAGCGGGCCTGCGTTGGCTCGCGGCGGCACAGGAAAGCGACGGCAGTTGGGACCCGCGCCGCTGGGGCGGCGGTCGCGAACGGGCGGTGAGCGACCACCATCGGCGGAGTGCCGGAAGTCGCGCCCAATCGGGGATTACGTCTCTTGCGCTCTTGGCTTTTCTCGGCCGTGGCCACACGCACATGCAGTCGGGAACCTACCAGGATACGGTACGGAGGGCGCTGGAATATTTGGCGGCGCACCAGCGGCACAACGGCGACTTGGCGGGCCAGGCAACGCTGTTTGCCTCGATGTACTGTCACGGCATGGCGACGTTGGCACTCAGCGAAGCGTACGGCATGACGGGAGATGCTCGGCTTCGGCCTTTTGTCGAGCGGGCGGTGGGGTATTCGCTCAGTTGCCAGAACAAGCAGACCGGCGGATGGCGTTACCGGCCGGGCGACACGGGCGATACGAGCCAACATGGCTGGCAGGTGATGGCGATCAAGAGCGCGGAGTTGGCCGGCATTCCAATCTCCGCAGCGACGAAGCAGGGGATTGTGCATTTTCTCACCTATGTTTCCTCGGGAGAGCAGGGGGGACTGGCCTGCTACCGACCGGGGCAACCACCAAGTCGGGCGATGACCGCCGAAGCGCTCCTCTGCCGGCTCTTCACCGGTGCTGCGCCGAAGAGTCCGCTCGCCGACGAAGCGGCGACGTATCTGCTCGAAGAGCCGCCCGCATCCTCGCACGGCAAGATGAACCTCTACTACTGGTACTACGGCACGATGGCCCTCTACCATCGTCAGGACGCGCTCTGGAACGATTGGAACTACGCACTTCAGGCGGCCCTCCTCTCCACCCAGCATCGCAGCGGTGCGTTGGCGGGCAGTTGGAGTCCTGCGACGCAATGGGGCAACTATGGTGGCCGCGTCTACTCCACGGCGATGGCGACCCTCTGCCTGGAAGTCTATTACCGCTTCCTGCCGCTCTACGGCGGGGCAACGGCACAAAAAGCAGAACCCCCCGCGGTCCGCTGAGCGGAATTGATAATGTCGGGGGGTTTTAAGGCCTGACAGGCCGCAGAGTTCGCTGCAGGGCCACTCTCTACCGCACTTGCTCCGTTTGACATGTCACTCCTTTCGGCTAAAATGAAGTGTGCAAGGAAGTTACAGCGGATGCCGTTTCCCGCCGTGAAGTTCAGCTTCGGCGGAGCCGGGCTGTGGGAGCCTTCGCCAGAGGGCGAACCAAAACTCCCCTTTGTCGTTGCAGGTACAAGTTGCAGGTACAATAGAAACAGGCGCCTGGAACTCAGGCGGCCGCTTGACTCTTTATTGGAATCGAAGGCATGTTCACAACGCTCGCATATTTTGGTTTGCCCGGGCCTGTCGAGCTCCTCATTGTCGCTGGCATCGTGCTTTTGCTCTTTGGCAAACGATTGCCGAGCGTGATGCGGAACATGGGCCGCAGCATTGTTGAATTCAAAAAGGGTGTTCAGGGGATTGAAGACAAGACCGACGACGATGCGGCCACAGGCGATCCGGTAGCGGACAAGACTGCAGAAAACAAAGAACAGGAAGTTGCCCACTGAAGGCTGACGAGTCCGTCGTTTGTTCACGAGACCGTCTGTCTGCGAAACCTTTGCAAGGAACTGGACCATGTTTGGAATCGGCTTTCAGGAGATGATCATCATCGGGGTGATCGGGGTGATCCTGTTCGGCAAGCGACTGCCGGAAGTCGGCCGCTCGGTCGGCAAGAGCCTCATGGAATTCAAACGCGGCATGCAGGGGATCGAATCGGAAATCCACACTGCGAC
>JASMGX010000176.1 GCA_030751095.1 Pirellulales bacterium
TCTGCTTGGCCCAGAGTTTACGTTTGCGGGAAATGTCGCCGCCGTAACATTTGGCCGTTACGTTCTTGCGGAGTGCGGAAATTGTTTCTCGGGCGATAATCCGCGAACCGATTGCCGCCTGGATGGGCACTTCAAACATGTGTCGGTCGATCTCTTTACGGAGTTTTTTGACCACCGCCCTTCCCCGTAGATCGGCATCTCGGCGATCGCAAATAATACTCAAAGCATCGACCCGTTTGTTGCCCACCAGGATATCGAGACGGACTAAATCAGCCGGAAAATAGCCCAACAGTTCGTAATCCATCGTGCCAAAGCCTTTGGTGGCACTCTTGAGTCGATCGTGCATGTCATAGATCACCTCGGCCAGTGCGATATCGTACACCAGCATCGCCCGGGTCGGCGAAAGATATTCGGTCCGCACGTATTTGCCGCGCCGATCTTCGCATAATTTCATGGCCGGGCCGATGTAATCGACCGGCATGAGCAAACTCACACGGACAATAGGCTGTCGAAATTCTTCAATATCACCCGCCTCGGGAACCTCCTGGGGCGTGTGGATCTGCAATGTTTTGCCCGCCGGTGTGTCAATTTCATAGGTCACGTTGGGGGCGGTCTGGACGAGATCGAGATCCGATTCCCGCTCCAAACGCTGCTGGATAATCTCCATGTGCAACAAGCCGAGAAATCCACAACGAAACCCGAACCCGAGTGCATCGCTGGTTTCCGGTTCAAACTCAAAACTGGGATCATTGATGGCCAGTTTCTGCAGCGCATCGCGGAGTTCCTCAAAATTTTCTCCGTCCGAAGGGTAGAGTCCGCAGTAGACCATCCGTTTAGGTGCCTGATATCCGGGCAACGGCTCTCCGGCTGCATCACCCGTAACGCTAACCGTGTCGCCAACATGAACGTGTCCAAGTTGCTTGATATTGCAGATCAGATATCCAACCTGCCCGGCTTGAAGTTTTTTTCCCGCCTGCCTCTGAGGCACAAAGTGGCCCAGTTCCAGCACTTCATGTTCTGAGCCGGCCCGCAAAAAACAAATTTTTTGCCCCTTCCGAATTGTGCCATTCATGACGCGGATGTAGGTAATTGCGCCGCGAAACTCGTCGTAATGCGAGTCAAACACCATCGCCTGCAGCGGTGCTGCAGGGTCACCTTCGGGTGGAGGAACCCGCTGGATGATCGTTTCGAGAAGTTCGTCGACGCCCTCGCCTGTTTTGGCACTACAGCGAAGAATCTCTGCCGCATCGTAACCAAGACTCTGTTCCAACTCTTCCGCTACTTCGTCAGGACGCGCGTGGGTTACATCAATTTTGTTGAGGACCGGAATCACTTCGAGATTGTGTTCCATCGCCGCATAGGCGTTGGCCACGGTTTGCGCTTCCACGCCTTGAAATGCATCAACGAGCAGCAAGGCGCCCTCGCAGCAGGCCAGTGAACGCGAGACCTCGTAGTGGAAATCAACGTGACCCGGTGTATCGATCAAATTTAATTCGTACTTTTTCCCCTGATGCTTGTATTGCATCGTTACCGCGCGAGCCTTGATCGTAATGCCGCGGGCACGTTCAAGCTCCATATCGTCGAGCATCTGCTCGTTTAATTCTCTCAACTCCACCGTATCGGTAGCTTGCAACAAACGATCTGCAAGCGTACTTTTGCCATGATCGATATGGGCAATAATCGAAAAGTTACGAATATGTTTGCAGTCTGGCATAAAACAAATTGTCGCAGCTGAAGTTTGTCGCTGCTAAGAGAAGAACCGTGAAATAAGCAGGTTGGATATTTTTTGCAGATCGGAGTCCCATTTTACATTTTACGAGCTCCTCTGGTATGCAAGCCGGCCAATACCCGCAGCGCCGATAAATCCCGCATCACCGCCAAGTGAAGCGAAATCAATAGAAGTGTTCTGAGCCAACACGGGGAAGGCTCGCTTGCGAACTTCGTCCATAGTCGCTTCCAAAAAACGACGGCCGATGGCATTGTCTCGACCACCAAAATTCATTGCGCCACCAAGTACGACCGCTGCTGGATCTAGGATGTGCATCAACGTTGTTATTCCAATACCGAGATAGCGGGCCGTATCGAGAATGATTTCCAGGGCCAACGCGTCCCCTGACTCGGCAGCCCGATGGATATCGCGCGGCGTCAATGTTCTCTCAGAGCCACACTGCTCGGCCAGACTGCTCCGGCGACCCTTTGCAACCGCCTCGCATACACGAGCAACCACTGCCGTTGCACTACAATAAGCCTCCAGGTGACCACGGCCACCGCAGCTGCACATCCGGGCCTCTTCGCTGCTGTCGATGATCATATGCCCGCACTCTCCACCATGACTATTTTCGCCTTCGAGCAAAAACTCTCCGATGATGATACCGCCACCCACACCGGTGCCCAACGTCAGCATGAGCATACTCGGATACTGGGAACCGCTCCCTACCCAAAATTCTCCATAAGCGGCCGCGTTGGCATCGTTGGCATAGGCAACTGGCAGGCCCACATTTTGGCTGACTCGATCGCGAATGGGAAAATTCGACCATCCTGGAAGGTTTGGAATATTGAGCAACATCCCCGTTGGAATGTCCATCATACCGGGTGTTCCCAAGCCGACATAGGATACCTGCTCCATCTGCAGCCCCGCCTGGGAAAGGGCCTCCTTGGCGGCAAGGGCCATCCGACCAGCACCCGCCTCGGGACCTTCCTGAACATGATTCGCGACGGTCGCATAGCCAAGGCAGCGAGCCTGATTATCAACCACACCACTCTTGATGTTCGTGCCACCAAGGTCGATACCGATAAAATAGGGAGCTTCTGCTTCCGACACTGGGAAAAGTTCACGAACAGACATGGATTAGAGCAGTGTGATACATTTAGCGCACCACGAACGGGGTGAGAGATCAGGGTGGCCTCGAGCGTCCAGAAATAGACATTTGCAATTATATCTGCCACCAAGCCTGCTCGATAGATATGCCACAGCGGATAAAGAGGCAAATGATTGTTTCGTGCATTGCCAACCACAAGCTAAACTAGAAGTGTAAGGATAAAGGCCCATACCTCTTATATGCAACTTCAATATCGCAGATAGACGATGCAACTGCTTCGAAAAATCACATCCCGTTTCTTCATCGCCATGCTGACAGGTAGCGTCCTGATTGGCTATTGCGGTGTTGCCAGAATCTCGTGGGCGACTGGAGAAGAGGAAAGTACCAATCTCTATACCCAATACACGACCACTTTTCTGCAAAAACTGGACCACTTAGCAGGCGAGTGCGATCAGGCCGGAGAGACAATGCTCGCCGAGCGAATCCGAAACTGGATGCCGCAACGAGAGTCTGATAAAATGTATCTCTTCCATCCCGGCCCTCCTGCCGCAAACGAATCACGGCAATCGGAACTCGAACAAAAGTTTCAAGAGTTGCGCTTCGAGCAAGGTGAGGACCTTTTGGAACTTTCGCGGCGACTCGCCACAGGCGGGCAGGTGACCGAATCGGTGATGGTCCTTTCTGAAGCAATCTACCACGCGCCCCATCTTGCCGAAGCGAGACATCTTCTCGGTTACCAAAAAAACGGAGGCCGCTGGATCACTCCGGAAGCTGAAAAACAGTTGGCTCAAGGGAATATCTGGAGCGATCAATTTGGCTGGTTGCCGGCAGATCACCTCCCGCGTTATCAGGCAGGCGAACGATACTACAATGGTCGCTGGATCAGCCGCGAAAAAGATGCGCGCCTTCACGCAGACATCAAACGTGGGTGGAAAATCAAAACAGACCACTATGAGGTCACCACCAACCACAGTCTTGAAGCAGGCGTGCAAATCGCTCTAAAACTTGAGAAGCTTTACGGCGTTTGGTGGCAAGTGTTTGCCGCCTACCATCTCTCTCCGGAAGATCTCAAAAAGATGTTTTCCGCCAACGGTATTCCACGACGCTCTTTCAAGCGACATAAAGTGGTGTACTTTCGAGACCGCAAAGGGTATGTCTTGGCACTCGGACGACTGCAACCGGGAATTGAGAATACCTGGGGATTTTATTTTGAAAACAGAAAGACTGCCTATTTTTATCCGGAGGAAAAAGATTCCGAAAAAATCACTCTCTGGCATGAAGCGACCCATCAGCTTTTTTCTGAAATGATATCATCCCACAAAATGGCTAGGCTAAAGAACAACTTTTGGATTACCGAAGGGATTGCCTGCTTCATGGAATCCCTACAGCTCGGGGCAAATTTTTCGGCGCTCGGCGGGCTGCAGGAGGGTCGTCTGCCGGCTGCCCGAGAGCGACTCGAGCAGACACACTTTTATATCCCGTTCGATCGCCTCCTCGCCCTCAGCGGTAGCGACATCCAGCGTGATCCGGACATTCAAAAGCTCTACACCCAGATGGCAGGCCAAGCCACTTTTTTAATGGTGACGGGCAATGGACAGTATCGGCCGGGGGTCACGGATTATCTATGCGCCGTGTATAGCGGCACCGCGAGGCCGGAAACACTCGCCTTGAAACTGGGGGTGCGCCTTGTGAAACTCGACAGCCAGTACCGGGATTTTTTGTTGGGCCGCCAGACTGTCAGGCCAGAGCCTTGATGCGGGCAAACCGTTGACCGGACCCCCTGTGGACCATTATTATATCCCGGGTTGCGGAATGATCACTCTCGTTTCAGTTGGTGGCTATAGCTCAGTTGGTTAGAGCGCCGGATTGTGGTTCCGGAGGCCGGGGGTTCGAGTCCCCTTAGCCACCCTTACATGCTCCATTTGTGCTGAAAGTCGTGTCGATGCTTTAACTGCTGTTTTGATTTTGAGATACGTTCTCTACGGTCGTTTGAATTTTAAAAAAAACTCCCTCCCCTTCGGAGAATGATATGGTTGATGCGAAGGAGGATAAACAGCTTTTATTAGCTGCAGTGCGCATCGCCAGGGAGGGGCAACGAGAAGGGAATCAGCCGTATGGGGCCGTGGTGTTTAGGGCCGGCCAGATCATCGCAGAAGCGTACAATTCGGCAACCACCGGTGGCGACCACCTTGCCCACGCAGAAACCAAGGCGTTGGATTCTGCATGCCGACGCCTCGGCACCTCATCGCTTGCAGACTGTACACTCTATTGCACCAGCGAACCTTGTATCTTATGCGTCGGCGCGATCGCCTGGACCGGTATTGGGCGGGTCGTCTATGGTGTGGCAGATCCGATCGATGGTGCCATTGGCGAGCTGCAAACGATCGAAACTAACATTGCAACAACCCAGCTTTCTTTTGCTGAGTGTGACGCACTCTTTGCGGAAATCACCCAGAAGCAACGTTAGTGTTGGCGAGTGACATTTTCTCCAGCACAATTTTCCAAAAAACAACACGGTTTTTCAAAAAAACTACAATACCGCCCGGGTGGAAAAAGTATATAATCGGTAGCGTTCGATCGATGCGTTTCAATTAGGAGAGAATTTTCATGAAGCTTTTACTCAACATGGCATTTGGCGGAGCCCTGTTTGCTGTTTTGGCCTTCCTGGGATGCGGGCAACAAGGCTCAGCACCAGAAGCCGCTTCGGCATCCGCAAACTTGACGAATGTGGCTTCGGCCTCCGACCTACCGAGCCTTACCCTTGCTATTTCCGGCATGACCTGACCGGTAGGTTGTAAGCCTCGGGTCGAGGCCGCGCTCAAAAAGGCTCCTGGCGTCAAAGACGTGCAGGTCGATTTTGCAACGAAAAAAGCAGTCGTCACCTTTGACAGCAAAGGTAATGACGGAAAATCGTTGATAGAATCTCTCAAAGAAGCGGGATTTGGTGGCGAGGTAGTCAAGTAGATCAATACTATTCCTCGATGTCCTGTACGCTGATTTCAAGCGGCACCACAGAAATCTCTCACTGAAGAGGTATGGGTGCCGCTTTTTTGGTCGATTACTTCTTCGGCCGTTTTCGCTTGCTTCTCCCCGGTCGCTTTCCGGATGAAGGCCTCTCCGGCCGATAGCCGGCACCCGGCGTGTTGCGCGATTTGCGCTGTTTTTTTCGGGATGGTTTATTGCCATCTGTCGTGGTTG
>JASMGX010000177.1 GCA_030751095.1 Pirellulales bacterium
CGGGAAGCTTCGCTGATAATAGGGTGAAGCTGAATGGCAGCCACTGGTAACCGTTCCGGCGAGCAACAGGGTGCCACACCAGATAGAAAGACGGGACATGGACTTATTCCTTTGGGTCAATACGGGACAACGAGCGGGTTTCTCAGGGTTGTCGGAGCCTATCTGCGAGGTAGACTTGTTGCTGATCTCGGCTTGTCGCTAAAGGCTTGCTAAAATAACGAATTAGGTTTGATTTTTAGGTTCGAGTCGTGGAGTTTGTTGTTTTCTTCAGGCATCGAAATAGCCCCGGTAGCTCAGCTGGATAGAGCAGCTGACTTCTAATCAGCAGGTCGCACGTTCGAATCGTGCCCGGGGTACTTATCTGTATGGGTTTTGGATGTGTTGGAAAATCGTTGTGATGCTCCTTCGCCACCATCAAGGGGCAGCTTTGAGGCAGCCGATTGCTATGGTTTCGTTTCCTTTGAATTAAGAGGCACGTCAATCTGTGAATATTGTTCGACATGAGTTCTGGTTGACCGGGGCCGGATTCAGCAAGCATGTTGGGAGGCCAAAAACCAAGTCATAGAAATGACAACGGCCAAAATGACCGTCACAATCACAATCCCAAACTTGTTGGTAATTTCTCCGGTTATCTTTTCCATCGGCAAGCGGATAAGTATGGTGATGCCCAGGATGACCGTCGCAATCGCCACCACGTTCACCAAAAAATCAGAGTTGTGCATTCGGTTCTGCCAATGGAGCGCAACAGTTTCGAGGAGCTTCTAGCCCGCACGCGCCGGCCCACATAGAGGCCCCCCGGCCTACCGGTTATATCGGTTGCGATGAGTTTGTCGCTTCACTGAAAACCGATTTGCGACTGCTAGCACTAGCCAGCTTTTTTATTTTTTGCTCAGAGAAGATCTGATACCGCCGAGAACGTGTGGGCCTAGACGCTCGCGAATGGCGCATGTGTCCAAGTCCGAGGGCATCTCATCTTTGTCAGAACAGCCCTATTTTAGTAAACGGGGCGCTTTGTCCGCTCGAAAATCGGGCTTTTCCGCAATGTACGTTGCTTTGTGGTCGGAATAAAAGAAGGCTTCTCCTTCCACGGCCAGTTTGGCGTGCGAGGAGTTGTCTCCATAGGTTACGCGCACGACATGTTCGCCCAGCTGGTGGCCCACCACTTTGAATTTGATTTCTTTTCTCTGGCCGATGGCAAGGCTCACTGGTGGAAACTGAAGGTGTTGGTCGGTGATTTTCACGCCATCGATCGGTTCTGCTTCCAGTCCTTCGGGCAGATCGACGCCCAGGACCACAATGTCGGCATGGCGTGTTCCGTGGTTGGTTACGATGACGGAGAAATGAACGATTTCCCCCACTTCCACAGGGCCACTGCGGTTGATCACGGTTGCAAAGAATTGGGGGCGGATCACGACATCTGTCGCGACTTGGCCGACGGCAGAAAGTCCTTCCTCGCCGGTGGCAGTCACTTGTGGTACCTGTCGGCCCTCTTCATCCGCTCGCGCGTAGACCGACCAGACCTCTTCGGCCCCTGGAGTCAACTGTGGAAGTTGCCAGGTGAGTATGTTTCGTGACTTATTGCAGACGGCCTCTTTGCTGGTTCCGAGAATTTTCAGTCCAAACGGTACTGCCATAACAACTTTGATGTCTGTTGCCGGCGCATCTCCAGGATTGGTTACTTTGACAATATATTCTCCGTTACGATGCAAATAGCGTACGGAGGGGCCTTTTACGGCAACACTCAGTAAGGGTCGATTGATTTTTACCTCCCACTCGGTGCTGACCTTCTGATCCATGTCATCCATTGCGGAAAAAATAGCTTTTAGGCCGCCTTCACATATCGCATTGCCGCAAAAATAAAAGACCTGCGACTCGCCAGGGGCAAGTTGCTCGAGGGAACATGGCGAGGAAGAACTTTCATCAATATGTGTTTCACTAGGGAGATCCGGTTTAATGACCACGTTTCTGGATACTCCGTCACCGGTGTTGGATACGGTTACTTCATATTCGACACATTCACCGTATCGGACCTCAAGAGGTGCAGAACAGCGAATTTCCAGATTGGCCTGACGGACATCAATATTGGTCTCTGACTGCGTGGCAAAACTTGTACGGGCCTGCAGTTGTATCGGGCCAGTTTTTTCAGGTTTGAATTGAAGGCGGATATTGCGTTCTTCGCGAACTGCAATTTTTCCTAGATTGAACCGTGCAACACCATCTTCTACAGTTCCCGGTTTGGGTGATGCATCGACTAGCGGCGCGCCAGGAGGTAAGGCAACCTGTACCACAACGACTTCTGCAGATGCTCCACCGATATTTTTTACAGCCAGGGTGTAGGTCGCCATTTTGCCCAGATTGATTTCGTTCGGTGCCGTGGTCTGTACCGATAGCATGGGCGCCAGGTGATTGTTGACGCTAGCAGTTTTGTGGGGTGTTTCACCTTGGGCACCCACTATGGAACCGAATAACAATGTGGACACAAAAAGGCCAAGCCGTAAAATATTTGCGTCAATCATGGTTACGCCATCTTTCGTGAGAATGTCAAACTTGCCGAACAGCGATTCGTGGATGACGAGCAAAACCCTCACCAGCCACACGCGTCACGCTGGGTCTACGAGGCTTACTACCTCCCGATCCAATTTAAGAGGACCCGTATCGGTCTTGAGCCTGTACCGTTTGTATCGGACCGGTCGTATTTGTCGCTTGACAGGAAATGAGCGACTGGAGAGACCGTAGCAATTGTCCTGCCCAATCTTGGAGCTTTAGGGGGTTTTGGCAGGACGGGTAGATTTCAGGAGCCTCTCAGAATCGCTCAGAGGAGTCCGCAGAGCCGCTTTTCCCCCAATGGGACAATATCGCTTCTCCCTGACCAATGGCCAAGCCTGGATGAGAATCGAGGGATTTTTGCACGCGCTTCTCCTCGCCGGTCCTCTCGACGTGGCCAGCTCCCCGGGGGTCAGCTTTTTCCAGTGAGACCGATTTGATACCGGCCGGCCAACACGACCTTCAAACCACTTTTTAACCGCATAGAGTCTCTTGCTGATTGCGTATCCATTCATGATCTCATTGTTTCTAACGATTCGATCGGGTCTGCTCAGAGGCTAAAAAGTGAGCAGATGTCCTCGCTTTTTCGCCAGGGCGTTGGTCAGTCGCTCGTTTCTGAGGTTTAATGGTAGCTTCATACACTCTGCCCCACTGAAGATCCGTGAACATGGCCTATCGTAGCCTTAAAGAATGTATTGACGATCTGGAAGCCGGCGGACAACTTGTTCGTATTGAACAAGAGGTTGATCCAAATCTAGAAGCTGCTGAAATACATCGCCGGGTCAATCGTGCCGAAGGACCAGCCATCCATTATGTTCGGGTTAAAAACTCGCCATTTTCCATGGTCAGTAATCTGTTCGGCACCATGGACCGTGCGCGTTACATCTTTCGCAATACGCTTGAGGATGTTCGGCGACTGGTTGAATTAAAGCTGGATGCCGGCGCCTTCTGGCGACGACCGGTGCGTTATCTCAAAACACCATTAACTGCCTTTCATACGCTGCCGCGCCGCGTTCGAAACGGGCCGGTACTTCAGAAAACGACTACAATCGACCAGTTGCCCCAGCTTGTTTCTTGGCCCGATGACGGTGGGGCATTTATCACACTGCCGCAAGTCTATACCGAAGATGTTGCTCAGGGAGGTCTGGCACACTCCAACCTGGGGATGTATCGCATTCAGCTTTCCGGGGGAGAGTATGATGCCAACCGCGAAATTGGTATGCACTATCAGCTACATCGGGGAATGGGAGTCCATCATGCAGCTGCCATAGAGGCAGGCGTACCACTCAAAGCCAACGTGTTTGTGGGAGGGCCGCCAGCAATGACCCTTGCCGCTGTGATGCCACTTCCGGAGGGACTTTCCGAATTGCGTATTGCCGGAGCCCTTGCGGGCCGTAGGACGCGGATGATCGCCCGGGGTGATCGGTTGCCCATCTGCGCGGATGCCGATTTTTGTATTTCCGGGTACGTTGTTCCCGACAAGACACTTCCAGAAGGACCTTTTGGCGACCACTTGGGGTATTATAGTTTGACACATGATTTTCCGGTCATGCAGGTAGAACAGGTTTTTCATCGCCGGGGTGCAATCTGGCCCTTTACGGTCGTGGGACGCCCGCCCCAGGAAGATACCATTTTCGGCCAGCTTATTCATGAATTGACAGGTCCCATCATTCCCGCAGTGATTCCCGGCGTGAAATCTGTACATGCTGTTGACGCAGCGGGTGTCCATTCGTTGTTGTTGGCGATCGGCAGCGAACGCTATGTGCCCTTCCACGAAACTCTAAGGCCGGCTGAGTTGTTAACGCAGGCGTCAGCAATTCTGGGGAGAGGCCAATTGTCGCTAGCAAAATATTTGTGGATTGCGGATGGTCGTGGCGATCCTCGGCTCGATATTCGCCAGGTCGATCAGTTTTTAATGCATATGCTGCGTCGCGTTGACTGGTGTCGCGATCTCCATTTTCAGACGTGCACCACGATCGATACGCTGGATTATTCCAGCAGGGTCCTCAATGAGGGCTCCAAGGTGGTGATCGCTGCTGTCGGGCCTGCGGTGCGGGAACTGCCGACGGAGGTGCCGGATGACCTGAAGTTGCCCGAGGGACTCTTTGCTCCCCACTCCCCCTTGCCGGGTGTCTTGGTGGTGCAAGGGCCATGCGCTCCAGATGGTGAAGATCTTGCCACGTTGCTTGCCACACATTCCGGTGATGGCCTGCTTGCGGGATTCCCATTGGTTGTTGTTGTCGACGACAGCCAATTTGCTGGTGAATCATTGAGAAACTTTCTTTGGGTGACATTTACTCGCAGCAATCCAGCAACAGATATGTATGGTTTTGGCTCGTTTGTCCGAGATAAGCATTGGGGCTGTCGGGGATCGCTTGTGATCGATGCCCGTACAAAGCCTCACCATGCTCCGCCGCTCGTCGAAAACCAGGAAATTACTCGGCGGGTGGATCGTCTTGCCGCTCGGGGTGGTCCGTTGCACGGCATTCTTTGATACCTTTTGAGCGACTATGTGTCTGTGTGACTATTGATTCTGAGAACACAAAGGGATTGTGATGCCTGCAGGAACTTGGATCATGGTGGCCTGGTCCTTTTTGCTCGGTGCGAGCGTAGGCAGTTTTCTCAATGTCGTTGTCTACCGACTACCGGCAGGCAAAAGTCTCCTCCGGCCCGGCAGTCGCTGCCCACATTGTGAAAGGCCGATCCGGCCCTGGCATAACGTGCCGATCCTCGGCTGGCTATTGCTGCGAGGCCGTTGTTATGATTGCGATGCTCCCATCTCTGCCCGCTATCTGCTGGTCGAACTGATAACAGCCATTTGGTTTGCCCTAATAGTGGGAATCGGTTTCTATCTTCAAACAGAGCCCGCATCTTCACATTTTGGGATTCTCTGGGCGTTTGTAGCCAATCTGGTGGTCTTGGGATGCGGGGTTCTTTGTGGTCTGTTGATTTTTATGGACCGGGAAAAAGTACCCCGCAGTTTGGTGGTCCTCACGCTAGTGGGTGCCCTTGGAGTGGGCATTCTGTTTGCGGTCCTTCGCACAAGTTAGAAAGTTCTACTCCAGGAGCGCCTCTCCTCTGAATGCGTCCTGAGCCGTCATGTTGCAGAGGAATCGAACTAATATCTTGAGATTTCTCTCTCTGGCAGTTAACCTATTCGGCTACTGATGTATTGCAGAGTTTTTCTCGTGTGGGTATAGCCGCTTGGGATTTTTCGATGTCTGAGAATCTTAACGAGCAGACGAAATCGGACGCGCAAAATGGCCTTGCGTGTTGGCAGTTTTACAGGCCCCAAGTCTGGCTCCAGCATATTCTGTTTGTTATTGCCGCCCTGGCAACCGGTTGCGTGGCGTGGTTCTACTGGTTTTCAGAAAAAGAAGGTAATCGTTGGTTTGATCGTCTGCGCGATGAGCAGTTCATGACGGAGTCGGTCTGG
>JASMGX010000178.1 GCA_030751095.1 Pirellulales bacterium
GACCTCAATCAGCAGCCCTAAGGTAAGCTACCTTTCCCTTCCCTTTCGCTACAACCCGCGTCACTCAATGTCTGATCAAACGGCCTCTGAAGTTGGCGGAACGTGCCCCTACACGGACGCGCGTACTTGAGAAGGTCGTTGAACACGTAGAGCCGTTTATCTCGGGAATTGCGGCTTAGGTGACGTATCTGACTACCATGAACAACAATGGAAGTGTTGTAAGTTTTGGTAGTAAGTTCGCTCTTTTTCAAAGAGGAAAATTAAGAATAACACTGTTTTTGTGGGTTAAAATGAAGGTGGAGCGGGTGATGGGAATCGAACCCACGTGTCAGGTCAAAATTGAAGAGGTAGTTTTGCGGCAGGCCAGCTGCCTGAAAGGGACAGGCTAAGGCATATAACAAGCTTCAAAAGGCATCTTCACCCAAATGGAAAACTCTGATAGTTTTGCCCTGCGTCAGTGCGATGAAAACCATCCTCACATTTTTATGCTCCCTACTTCTGGTTTGCCCCGGTTTTGCCGGGGACAAGTCGCCGAACGTCCTGTTCATCGCCGTCGACGATTTGCGCGTGGAACTGGGCTGTTACGGCAGTAAACACGTCATTTCCCCTAACATTGATCGATTGGCTGAACAGGGAACTCTATTTGAAAGAGCCTATTGTCAGCAGACAGTCTGTAATCCTTCCCGGGCATCAATGCTGACCGGTCTGCGCCCTGATACTCTCAGGGTTTGGGATTTGCCGACCCATTTTCGCAAGAATGTACCGAATGCGATCACACTTCCGCAATACTTCAAACAGAACGGATACCACTCCCAATGTATCGGCAAGATCTTCCACAACTGGCGCCAGGATGAATGGAAAGGTGATCCCGCCTCCTGGAGCGTCCCCTCGGTGCTGCATTACAACAGCCACGGCAACGATAAACCTGTTGTCGCAGGCGAGCTGCCATCCAATCTGGCAAGTGGCAAAGGAGGCACTCAATGTCGCGACGTTCCTGACAATGCCTACTTCGATGGACGCGTTGCCGAAACAGCGATAAAAGCTCTCGGAAAACTGGCAAAAGACGGCAATCCATTTTTTCTGGCAGTGGGATTTTGGAAACCGCACACCCCGTTTAACGCGCCGAAAAAATACTGGGACCTGTATGACCCCAATAAGATCCCGGTTCCCCGCCAGGTCACACCTCCCGTCGATGTGCCGGAGGTCGCTCTGACCAGCGCCCGCTACAAAGGTGGCAGCAACTCTGAAGACCTTAGAGAAATGCACCACGGTCATCTCGCTGCGATCAGCTATCTCGACACTCAGGCAGGTAAAGTCATCGATGAACTCGACCGACTGGGCTTGCGTGAAAATACAGTGATTGTTTTCTGGTCCGATCACGGCCTGCATCTCGGTGAACACGGCCTGACCCGCAAGACCACCGCTTTCGAACTGGATGCAAAGGTACCGTTAATTATTGACTCACCAAAACACAAGCATGGACAGCGCGCTCCGGCATTGGTCGAGTTGTTGGATCTCTACCCGACTTTGACTGAACTTTGCGGTTTAAAAACAACGGATGACTTGCAGGGAAAATCACTGGTACCGATTTTGGAAAAACCTGACCAAACCGTCAAAGAGGTTGCCATCACCCAAACCCCACGGCCAAACTATCCACGGGGCAAAACGCCGCAAATCATGGGCTATTCCATCCGGACCGAGCAGTATCGCTATACCGAATGGCGGAATTTCAGCAACGGCGACGTTAAGGCTAGAGAACTATACGACCACACCTACGATCCCGATGAAATGACCAATCTCGCCAAACGACGCGATAAACAATCGTTAATCGCCGGGTTGGCAATAAAACTGGAACAAACAGCACTGAAAACCAAACCTAAACGTTAAGCGACAGCATGAACTATAAAAACGCAGTCTTCACCCTGGCACTCCTTTTCAGTTCCTCACTACAGGCAAATGAACCTCCTCAAGCGACCGCGGGTGAAGGAGCCTGCCTGTCTGCCCAGTTAATCTACGCTCTTGAAGGACGCCCCACTCCTCAATGCCACGCATCGACGATTGTGGAAACTCCATCCGGGTTTGTCGCGGCGTGGTTTGGAGGAACCCGCGAAAAGAATCCGGATGTCGGTATTTGGGTATCACGTCAGGTCAACGGCGAATGGTCGACACCGGTTGAAGTGGTCAATGGCTCGGAAAACGAAGATCAGGACTACGCATGTTGGAATCCGGTTTTGTTCCAACCAAAGAAAGGCCCGTTGATGTTGTTCTACAAGGTCGGACTCAACCCACGTGACTGGTGGGGTGCGTTGATCACGTCCGACGATGACGGCAAGACATGGTCAAAGTCACGGCGACTTGGCACCGACGATTCCCTACCCGAAGCGAACCGAAACCTCCTCGGGCCGGTCAAGAACAAGCCTATCCAACTCAATGACGGAACCATTCTGTGTCCCACGAGCACCGAGAACGATGGCTGGAAAATTCACTTCGAAGTAACTCGCGACCTCGGCAAAACATGGAAAGTGATCGGCCCGATTGACGGGAAATTCAATGCCATCCAGCCCAGTATCCTGACGTACTCAGACGGACGTCTGCAGGTTCTCTGCCGAACGAAAGAAAGCGTCGTCGCAGAGAGCTGGTCAAACGATCGCGGCAAAACGTGGAGTCCTCTGCAAGCGACTGAATTGCCGAACCCGAATTCAGGCACCGATGCCGTCACACTGTCTGACGGTCGGCAATTGCTGGTCTACAACCACACGCTTCGCAAAGGACCATTCCCGTCGCATCGCACGATGATCAACGTCGCCATCTCGGAAGACGGGAAGTCGTGGAAGCCAGTTCTCACGCTGGAAAAAAGCGAAGGCGAATTTTCCTACCCGGCGATCATCCAGGCAAAGGATGGTAAAGTTCACATTACCTATACCTGGATGCGACAAAGCGTGAAACATATCGTCCTCGATCCGGAGAAACTGTAGTGATGACAAGACTTCTGGCGACCGCCCTTTTATTCCTCTCACCAGTGTGCTTTGCAGCCGACGGGCCGAATTTTGTGCTCATCGTTGCCGACGACCTCGGATATGGAGACCCCGGATGCTACGGAAGCAAGACCAACAACACACCTAATATTGACGCCCTCGCCTCTACCGGCCTCAGATTCACCGACTTTCATTCCGGGGGCGCGATGTGCAGTCCGACCCGCGCTTCCATTCTGACGGGCTGCTATCCTCAGCGATTCGGAAAGATTTTTGACGGTGCCCTTTCTGGAACCAAACAAAGACATCTTGGATTGCCACTGGAAGCGGTAACCATCGCAGAACGATTGCAAAAAGCGGGCTATGCTACCGGCTGTTTTGGCAAGTGGCATCTCGGTTATCAGGCTCCGTTTTTACCTACCCGCCAGGGCTTCGATGTTTTCAGAGGTCTGGTTTCCGGCGACGGGGATTTCCATACTCAAATCGATAGGTCCGGAAACGAGGACTGGTGGAACCACGAAAAGATAGAGATGGAAAAAGGGTACACCACCGAAATGCTGACCAGGCACAGCCTCGACTTCATCGAAGCCAATCACGATAAACCTTTCTTTCTCTACCTCCCCCATCTCGCCATCCACTTCCCATGGCAGGGCCCGAAAGATCCGCCACAGCGAACTGCCGGAAAAAACTGGCACAAAGACAAGTGGGGCATCATTCCCGATCCAGGCAACGTCGCTCCACATGTGAAAGCCATGATCGAGTCTCTCGATACCAGTGTGGGAGAGATCGTTGCCGCACTGAAAAAATGGCAGATCACAAACAACACCGTGGTCATCTTTACCTCCGATAACGGCGGTTACCTGACCTACGGAAAGAACTTCAAGAATATATCCAGCAACGGCAAATGGCGTGGCCAGAAAACCCAGCTATACGAAGGGGGCCACCGGGTGCCGGCAATCGTTTCATGGCCGGGAAAGATTGCTCCGGGAATCACAGACCAAACCGCACACTCCAATGACCTGTTCCCAACCCTTCTGAGTCTAAGCGGCATCGAAACACCGGATAAAACTGACGGCCTGAACCTGACGGATCTCTGCCTCAAAGGTGAACCCTTACCGCCGCGTTCTCTATATTGGCGCAGTTCCTCAGCAGGTGCATTACGGAGCGGCACCTGGAAATTAGTGGCAACGCAAAACAACCCCTCACGTACCGAGCTATACGATCTGGCAAACGACCCGTCGGAAGCAAAGAACCTTGCGGAGACTCATCCAAAAAAGGCAGAGCAACTTTTTAGCGAATGGCAAGCGTGGAACACCGAAGTCAACCAGTTCGCAACCCGTTACAGGAAATGAAAAACTGTTTCTTTACGCTGTTACTCTTATTTTCCGGCACTTTGCTACCGGCTAGCCAGCCAAATATCATTTTCATCATGGCGGATGACCTCGGCTATGGAGACCTCGGTTGCTATGGACAGAAACTGATCAAAACACCCCGCATCGACAGCCTCGCTGAGCAAGGAGTTCGCTTTACCCAGGCCTACGCAGGAGGACCGGTATGCGCATCCAGTCGCAGCGTCCTCATGACCGGGCTGCACAACGGCCACACCCCGGCCCGCGACAACGTGCCGCACTACCACACCTACCTGAAAGAGGACGATATCACCGTGGCTGAACGACTGAAACACGCCGGCTATCGAACCGGTGGTGTGGGTAAATGGTCCCTCGGCGATGCCGGAACTGTCGGTCGCGCAACCAACCAGGGATTCGATACCTGGTTCGGCTACCTCAATCAGGATCATGCTCATTATTATTACCCCGAATACCTCGACGATGATGAGGCGCGACACGAACTGAAAGGCAACACCTCCTCCCGCAAACACTACAGTCACGATCTGCTCACCGAAAGAGCCCTGAAGTTCATTCGAGAACCCGGCGACCAGCCATTCTTTCTATACGTCGCCTACACCGTTCCTCATTTTGCCGCAAAAGACGAAGATCCCAACGGATTCACCGTTCCGTCGACCGCTCCCTACACGGATCGCGACTGGGACGAGCGATCAAAAAAGTATGCCGCAATGGTTCATCTTTTAGACAGAGATGTCGGCCGAATCGTTGACCTGGTCGAAGAACAGGGCATCGGAGAAAACACACTGATCATATTCACAAGCGACAACGGCGGCCACAAAGTCAACGGCAAACGCTTTCAGTCCAGCGGCCCCTTGCGGGGATACAAACGTGACCTGACCGAAGGCGGCATTCGCGTCCCGTTTATCGCCCGCCAGACGGGAACTATACCTGCAGGCAAAGCGAGCCACGAAGTCATCGCTTTCCAGGACATGCTGCCCACCTTTTGCGAGCTAGCCGGAACTCAGCTGCCGGACCGAACCGACGGCATATCGGTAGTCGACGCTCTGCAAGGGAAACCGCTCAAAACGCCGCGAAGCTTTCTTTATTGGGACTATGGTCACTGCCGTGGAAAGCAGTATCGCCAGGCAGTGCGAATGAAAGACTGGAAAGGAATCCGGTCCAGCGCCACCGGAACAATGCAGCTGTACGATTTGTCCCGCGATATCGGCGAGACGGGAAACCTGGCAGCCTCACATCCCGAAATTGTCGAACAGATATCGAAAATCATGGATCAGGCCGTAGAGCCAAATCCCAAGTACGAAATCGGTAGCGTTTACAAAGGAAAGCCGATATGGAAAAAGTAATGATCTGCACGGCGGCTGGAAGCCACCGCTACCCTACAGTTAGCCGTAGCCGCGTTTGCTAAAACGTGGATAATCAACCCGATCTCCCGCAAAACAAATAAAACCCGTTTGATAGCATGAAAGCAGCTAACCTCTCACTCGCAGCCGGTATCACCATTCTTATGTTGCCGGGAATTCTCAGAACCGCAGAGCCCGAACTCGTGACTCTTTCAGCAGAGGGTGAAGCCAAAATGGTCATTGCTATTCCGGAAGGATCAGAACCAATTCGGAAGACTGCGATCCAGCTGCA
>JASMGX010000179.1:0-2112 GCA_030751095.1 Pirellulales bacterium
TACGCCGACCGCCCCGTAGCAGATTGCCTGCCCATAGGATTTGGCGCGATCGTGGACTTCAATGCCTTCAGCACCATGGGGCGGCACAGCATTGAGGTCGATCACGACCCGAAGATCAAGTGCTGCCTCGCGAACGGAAGCTGGCAGGAGTTGGACCCCGGCAGCACCGGCACAAAAGATTAGCTGCACTTTTTCTATCGCTGAGATCAAATCATTCTCCGAGGAGATTGCCACCGCGCTGAGCGTTGCATCTGGAATCCGCGCAGCGATGTTCTCGCAGGTTTTCTCTGCGCGATCTCGCTTGCGAGATGCTAACCGAACCGCGGTCCCCTGCCTCGCTAAAAGACGACTGATCCTTGCACCTACCGGTCCGGTACCACCGAGCACCAAGGCCGTGGCACCGCCGAGTTGGATGTGGGATGCTGCTGCAAGGACGGCGGCTGAGGCGGTGGTATTACAGCCTCCCGAGTCGAGCATTACAGAAACCCGTACTGGCCCAAAAAAAGAGTTACGTACCGCCTCGAAGACCTCTTCGCCGTCCAAAATATCTGAACCACCCACAAAAATGGCAGTGTTTTTCAGTGCATCGCCACCCCGGGTAAACATTGCACCATGAACAAGTTCCCGCACCGCCAGCGGTTCGACGCGGTTGTGGCGAAGCAACTGGTCCACATTGGAATCGATTGCCACAACGCTATCAAAAGTACTCACCTGCTCGTCGGTGTCGAGTTGGATCAGAATGTTCGGGACCACCATCCTCTCAAAATCTCCTTGCGATGTTTCGGGGGATTATTTTGTCGGTCATCGTAACAGTCGCCTCTCGGTGGGTGCAGGAGTGAGGGTTGGTACCGGTTATGTCGCTCGTAGGAACGAGCAGAGCAAAAGGTTTGCTTTGCATCAGCGGTAAAGATGGTGAAGTTGGGAAGTGTTTGACGATAAGTAAAACCTTGCTCCCGGTTTGTTTAACCTGCGGAGAAGCTCAAAATATTTGATAAGTGATTAGTGTACTTGGTGTTGTAAACAATCAAACCAACCGCTTACAGGGTGGAGGAACGACTTCATGGTAATTGCAACTGCCGCTCGATACCGCTTGGTTTGCGAGTCTGTAGCGGGGAATTTGCCAGTTTGGAGATTTAAACTGGTTGATCTTGCCGATGATTCGCGACTTGAGATTAGTGATTTTGAGCCTCTCTGCTGCGAAGAAAAGCGAGCTCTTTTGGCACTCGTTCGTGGCCTTGAGGCTATCGAACGACACGCAGAGGTCCAATTGGTTACCTCAAGTCGGTATGTTTATCAGGGAATCATACACGGTTTACCTCAGTGGCGGGAGGATCGTTGGAAGTGGGAACATTTCGGTCGTATGGTTCCTATCAAACATCGGGATTATTGGCAGCGTGTGGATCGGGCGCTGGAATTCCATCGCCTTGCGTCGGTTGAGTTGACACCAACAATTGCTGATGGTCAAGTTAAAGGGACCAGGATGGTTCCCATTATTCGGATACACCGTCTGTCGCAACTCGCCCCCACGATGAACGATCGAAGGGCGTGGCATCTTAACGTCAGACAACGGATGGACAACGTATCGGATAGGCGCTTCCCGGTCGCTACATCAATCCCACATCATGCGATGGTTGCGACAGCATGACGATCATTTACACCGCTAACGCTTTAGATCGTCACACAGTCTAGGTGCTGTAGCAGTAAGGAGCGGGAGATGAAATCGTTGACTGGCAAAAATGAACCCTGTTCCCGTCGTCGCATAGCCCAACAATCAGATTTACATAAGACAATGACTGATTCTCGATCTGTCCCCTCTCTGTTGACCGATTACGATCTTCATCTATTGGGCGAGGGTTGTCATTGGGGTGCCT
Source organism: Pirellulales bacterium (assembly GCA_030751095.1). GTDB lineage: Bacteria > Planctomycetota > Planctomycetia > Pirellulales > UBA7805 > UBA7805. Next base: position 1,872 of record JASMGX010000179.1, read on the forward strand.
ACAGCCGCTTGGGGGCTCAATTACGCACCGTAGAGGATGTTCAGGGTGTGAATTTTTCTGTCTGGGCGCCCCATGCGACTTCAGTCGAGGTGGTGGGTAATTTTAATGCCTGGGACGGTCGCGCTCATCAAATGCACAAACGTATTCCCAGTGGTATTTGGGAATTATTTATTCCTCAAATTGCCGAGGGAGAATGTTATAAGTTTCGATTGGAAACAGCATCTGGAGTTCTCGAAAAGTC
>JASMGX010000179.1:2425-5969 GCA_030751095.1 Pirellulales bacterium
GTAGGCTATTATGCGGTCACGAGTCGTTATGGCACGCCGCAAGACTTTATGTATTTTGTGGATTATTGCCACCAGCATGATATCGGTGTCATTCTAGATTGGGTGCCAGCGCATTTTCCCAGAGATGGTCATGGGCTCATGCGATTCGACGGCTCCGCGCTCTACGAGCATGCCGATCCTCGACAGGGCGAGCACCCGGACTGGGGTACCCTGGTGTTCAATTATAGCCGCAACGAGGTGCGAAACTTTCTCTTGGCAAACGCACTTTTCTGGCTCGATAAATATCACGTCGATGGGCTCCGGGTGGATGCGGTAGCATCCATGCTTTATCTCGATTACAGCCGCGAGGAAGGGGAGTGGATTCCGAACCAGTTCGGTGGTCGCGAAAATTTAGCAGCAATTTCTCTGATCAAGGAATTTAACGAACAGGTTCACTCGCATTTTCCCGGGGTCTTGACCATTGCTGAGGAATCGACCGCCTGGACGGGGGTCTCGCGACCTACGTATTTGGGCGGCCTTGGGTTTAGCATGAAATGGAATATGGGATGGATGAACGACACCCTCAGCTACATGCGGCACGAACCGGTGCATCGCAAATTCCATCATGACGAGCTAACGTTCAGTTTGATCTATGCCTTTACGGAAAACTTCTGTCTTCCTCTTTCGCATGATGAAGTGGTTCATGGCAAAGGTTCATTGCTGGATCAGATGCCGGGCGATCTCTGGCAGAAATTTGCCAATTTGCGGCTTTTGTATGCCTATATGTGGACGCATCCGGGGAAACAGTTGTTGTTCATGGGGAGCGACTTTGGCCAATGGAACGAATGGGGTTGTGATCGCAACTTGCAGTGGGATCTATTGCAGTGGGAAAGCCACCGGGGTCTGCAGAGTTGTGTTGCTGATCTGAACAGGATCGCTTGCGAAAATCCAGCACTCTATGAAGTCGATTTCAGCCCGGAAGGTTTTGAGTGGATTGACTGCAACGACTACGACAGTAGTACGCTTGCCTATTTGCGACGCGCAAAGGATCCCGACGACTTTCTCGTCGTCTGTTGCAATTTCACGCCAATGGTCCGGTCCGGTTACCGCATTGGCGTTCCGGCGGCAGGGTGGTACGAGGAGATTTTCAACAGCGACTCCACCTACTATGCAGGAAGTGACGTCGGAAACGGGCCTGGAGTCAAAACGATTGCCGAATCAACGCATGGCCGCAAGTACACTCTTGAAGTCACTCTACCACCGCTTGGAGTAACTATCTTCAAGCCGAGTCGCTAACTGCCTGCGTGGCGGTCTTTACTGGCGTTGAAGGCCACGATGGGGATGGCAATTACGATTGCCGCGATTCCAAGCATCACGGTAGGGTTGGCCAGCCAATATTTTAGCGGTGCCACCTGGCCTGCGGTAACGGGCTTGTTTGTAACGAGCAGCGCCATTTGTTTTGCGGCCGGCGGCGCAGTCCCTGGGGCCCAGATGCGACATATTTGTGTCACATTGTTACTCGCTAATCGATAGGTTCCCGGCTTTATGTTGGGAACACGAAAATTTCCCTCAAGATCGCTTTTAACAAGAGAAACAATCTCATTGTTGTCGAGGAGCGTTACATCGGTGTTGGCAACCGATTGTCCTCTCGGGTCTACGATACGGCCAACGAGCATGCCGTCTCGATTCAGGGTGAGATCGATTGTTTGTGGGAGAAAACCGGCTGGTGCCGCAATCAAGAGACTGTTGAAAAAAATTCCGACAGTTGCTGCAAAGACACCAAACAGATGTGCTGGACGGTTCAACATACTCAATGCAATTCAACGAATGGGGACAACCGCTGACGAAGAGGATCTCCATGTCTGTACCCGTAGGGGTGTTTTTCAAAACCCGTCGGGGGGCGGGATAATAGCCGGGAAGCGGCGCAATGAAAAGAGCAAACCATCGGTCCGCACAAAGATCTTCTCTACAGCGGCCTTGAGGTGATAACAGTGCTATCAATCGCTGCTCGCAACAGCTCTATTTGCCCAAGAGTTAGGCCGGTTTGTTTTTCTGCGATTTGAGTGAGAAAAAAGATAGGCTGCCTGCGCCTGCTTTCGTGGTAGCTGGGCAACTTAACTAGAGGTGCGAAGTTGAAAGGGCGCGTCTGGGGTCGGTCTGTGCATGGCAGTCGGTACGATAATCCCAGCAGCGATAATCCCCCCAAGGGTGGCCGGGTGATTGAGATAGCGCCCGGGATGGATGGACGGCAGAGACGGACCGATTGTGCCTCCAAATTGACCTCGAACGACAGGGGCAGTGGAAAACACCACTTGCGATTTGGCTGAGGGTGGAGCTGCCTCTTGGGTCCAGGTTCTCAGGAAGTGGGAGTGCTGGCCGCTCACTAGCTGGTGTGGCCCTCCCCGAACAGCGAGAATTCTAAATTGCCCAAACTGGTCGGTCGTGGCGCGGGCAACTTCGACGCTCCCGCTTAGAAGACGAACCGTTTTGCCAACAGTCGGTTCTCCCGCCTTATCCAGGAGTTTTCCCTGGAGAGTACCCCCAGTACCGAGCACAATATCGGTAAGTGCAGATTCTTTTCGAACAGACGAATGATCGGTGTCTCGCTGCCACTCCGCCGCTTCTCCCGCCAAGACCGGCAGACAGAAGAAGAATAGGGCGATGCGAAGCGTAATACACATTGGTTTGAAACGATGTTTCATATTTCTATCGTTCCCCGGATCTCAGCAATGGATTTCATTGTTCCAAAAATGTTTGACGAGAAGCAATCTAACTCGCGGAATATTTCTCGTAGGTGACTGCGATTGGTATTGCAATGGCCGCCCCGATGGCGACTGCGGTGGCCCAGCGATTGCGAAATAAGGTACTTCGCAGAGAGGGCCAGTCAAGCTGTCCGCGGTAAATCGGATGCGCGTCTCTTGAAAGTACAATGCTTTCAACTGCAGATGGCGGCGCTGTCCCGTGAGCCCAGATGCGAACTATCATCGATGGCTCAGTGCCGAGGTGACTGCTGACGACGATCGCATACATACCGGTGGGAATGGGTCCGGAACAAAACCGTCCCTTCGCGTCACAGGCAACTTGCGCAATGGGCTGTTGGTTCTGATAAAGGATAATTTCAACGGGATTCTCTCCATTGCCAACCGCTGCATGCATGATTTGACCGCGAAGCAAGCCGTCGGGACCCAATGCAACATCTTTGACAACCGGCGCCGCCCGCTGCCCGGATGCGGTTCGCCCTGATGCTGTCGGGGATGCCCCAAAAGCATCTTGTTGGTAATTCGGCACGGTGGATGCAAGCATGACGAGTACGAGGAGAAAAGAATATTTTACAGGCATAGTTGCGAATGGTTTCATTAGGGCTGCTAGGCCCCCCCGCTCACAATTTGCGACGCTATAAAGATACATGTAGCGAGGCAAACCAGTCCTATTTATCGGTTATCCGCACGATTGATTTAGACATTAAAAGCAAAATATTCGGCAGATAAAGCAAAATCCTTCTTTCTCACGCAGGGTGCCTAGTTTCCCGGCCCCCCTTTTTACTCAGGAGCGGGCGAAATTGAGG
>JASMGX010000017.1 GCA_030751095.1 Pirellulales bacterium
CTATTCTAACACAGCGGGGCAGGCAAGGGGATAAGCGTCGATGCTCCGGTGAGAGCAAAATAGATGCTCCAACAAACCACCGGGAGAGGTGGTGCCGGGAGAAAAAAGAATTAGAAACCGACGGCCTAAACGTTTAATCAGGCAAAAGGCGTTCAGATCTTTCGACGCATTCCTGACGAAGGGCATCGAGATGATCCATCAGGTCTTCCACCTTCTGGTTCTGTTCGCCGTTCTTAAAGAGCTGGCCCGTGACAGCCTGATGCGCTCTGTTCCATGTCATCCAGAGATTTAGCGTCTCGCGCATTGCGACCTCATTGGTTTGACTAGCGTCATTAGATTGACCAGCGCTATCGATTTGTTCATCCAAGCGCGAGCATTCCGAAGCAAGTCGTTCAGCCTCTTCGAGTTTTTGTAGCGCTGCGAGTTCATCGGGTGTCGTGGCGTTCCGTTGGACCGAGACATCCTCACGAGTTTGCGACATTGGGCTCCTCCCAAATGCAATGGTACATGCTCGAGCGGTTTGGGGAGCAGGTGTCAGGCGGGTTCGACAAGGTGGGTAGCGTTTTGCTCTTTTTAGCGGCTTCCTCTGCCACATCCGTTCGATTCAAAGCGCGAAGTGTATGCTAGCGTTCGGTGAAATGTCAATGTCAATCTCACCAAAATCGCCATTTTGTATGCGATGCTTCTCTACCAAATGGAGCTGCCACCACCTACAAGATAAGAGAGTCCAGTTTATAATGTATTGCGCCACTTGCCAAAGAGCATACAAAGTGCCATTGGGATTTATTGATGTGTTGATTGGACCTTTTAACACAAGCGCTCAGCAGTCACCGCTCCGCCGGGTAGTGAAGTCTTTGCCCGTGAATGTCTGACTTGTGTTTGGCTGAGTAAAGGGCTAAAAAACCGCAAGTTAAGCGACATTTCCCCTGTATGGCCTTGTGGAAGGTTTGAAAAATAAACGCAAAACGGCTAGCCTGAGACACTCTAACGGGAGTAGCGATAGCACTGCTCGTGATTATCTTCTGCGAAGTAGATTCTTGGGCTGCAAGCTGCTAATACATCGATTGCCCCGCCGCGCAAGACCGCGGAGAAAGCGAAAAATATTTTGTTGCGTGCCTCCACTTTGATAACCGTTGCCTGCCTCGCGGGCCTGTCGCTCTTGCTGATCTCCTCTTCGTTGGCCCGCGGCGAAGGAGCAAACGAACGGAATGAAAATCTAAAGCCGATTTACCTTCCGGAAAATCGTGTATTCGCCGCCTATGTGCTGCGGGTTCAGTCGAACGCCGAGCTGGTTTCTCTCGAGCGGGGCGAAGCGGTTTATAGTGCACTGTTAAACCGGTACGGCATCGACCCCAAATACCGCAAAGAAGCGATCGCCGGTCTTGCCCAACTGCACGGCAGCGACCTGCCGAGTGAGTGGATAGCGGCATTAAAGAAAATAGACCGCGAACCGGTTATTCTTGACTGGAATCACGTAGAAAAAGAGCCCACAGACGAACAGACCGATGCGGTGATCGCAGATTTTGGCCACCTCCTTGCCCAAATGCCCGCTGAGCAGCTCGCTGCTCAAAGAGCAAACATCCATGCACTTGCCAGAGAGAGCAAACGGCCACTCGTCCGCAGCCTCGGCTATGCGGCCCTTGTGTCTGCCGGTGCGGGTGCGTCTGAAATCTGGGAGCTTGCCCGTAGCGAAAGGCGTAGCGACGCGGTCCGGGCCATCCCCTGGATCGAAAACTCTCAGATCCAATCGGAACTCTATACCAAATCGCGGCCGTTGTCTGACGAGGCAGCTAGCGACCAACTACGGGCCGCTTTTTTTTACGCTCTCCCCTCGGTCCCGGGACACGATGAGGAAATTTTTGCAACCCTTCGTCCCGGCATCGAGAATGAACAGCTAAGAGATGTTGCGGTTACCGCGCTGCTCGGTCGCGATGCCAGCAAGTGGCCGGCGACGGAGCTGGCCCAACTGTGCAAGGAGTTGGTCGGCATTCTTAAAGCGATGCCGCTCGAAGCGCGGGCGAGCAGTCGGGGGCGACGACTTGTTGAACTTGCAACTCGCACCGCGAAACGATTGCCGGATGAGAGTCGCTCCGCGCACCTGGCACGGATTTCGCAACTGAAGGTTGCCCAGCGGTTTCTCGGCACGCTCCGCGAGCAGATGGCTTTCGATAAGGAGTTCCTTGTCGTTGGTGCAGGGCAGCCGATCGAGCTCTATTTTACAAATAATGACGGGATGCCGCACAATGTCGTGATCGGCGCGACAGGATCTCTGGAGGAACTTGGCAGAGCCGCCGATCAGATGGCAACCTCTCCCGAGGCACTTTCCAAAGGCTACCTTCCCGAATCCGACAAAGTCCTGCATCACACGCGAATGCTCGATATGGGCCAGATGCAAAAGCTGGTCTTTACCGCTCCCGATACGCCGGGCGTCTATCCCATGCTCTGCACTTTTCCCTCACACGCGATGCGGATGTATGCCGCCTTTGTGGTTACCGACGACGTGGATGGCTGGCTCGCGAGTCAACAGAACGCCTCACGCGACAAATTATTGGGGATTGTGACCTATGACCACGATTTCGACGCGTTGGCCGCGGAGTTGGCGAAAGGTCCCCCGCAGTCCTCGTTTGCCCGCGGGCGGGCGGCATTCGAGTCCCGGTCTTGTGTGAGTTGCCACTCGGTACGCGGCAAAGGGGGCAGGGTAGGGCCGGAACTGACGGAGTTGGCCAAAGAGAACAAACCTACCGATATTCTCCGGTCGCTGCTTTTCCCGAGTGAGAAAATCGATCCCAATTTTGCCAAGGTGGAACTCGAAGATCTCGAGAGCGGCCAAATTCATCTCGGGGTCCTCATCCCCCAGGAGAATGAGAATATCCTGTATCTGGTCGATGACCCGCTCGGCAACTGTGAGCCGAAGATTTTTAATAGAGACGAATGTGTTGTTGTCCCGCTCAAAGTCTCTCCGATGCCGGAGGAACTTTTGCGAAGGAGCAGTCCACAGGAGGTGATGGATCTTGTAGGCTATCTCTGGGCGGGTGGTGACCCGGAGCATCCGATCTATCAAGGACCCGAAAAATAAGTCGACGGCGCATCTCTCTTGCTGCGCCGCATTCTGCATGAGGATTCTGCTCAATGTCTAAAATTGAAATCGTGTTCTCTTTTATGTGCGTTCTTCTGATACTCGGCTGTACTCCATCGGCAACTCCTCCGCAATCGCAGCAAGCGTCTGCATCGCTGGCAAAGCCTCGGAGTTCTGTCGGCGTAATCGACATGCAGCGGATCATCTCTTTGATGCAGCTCGATCGACAGGTCACCGAGAAGCGCAAGAAACTCACAGCGGAATTTGGAGTCCTTCAGAAGGGCTTGAGAGAGGCGATGGAGAAAAAACTTGCCGGATTTGGTGACGACGTGACCAAACTCACCGAATCGCAGCGAAAAGAACTCGACGAAATGGAAATGTCCGGCCGGAATCAATTGCGGGCGAAGAACGCCGAGGCCCAGCAATTGATCGGCGAGACACAAAAATGGATGCAGCGTGTACTCGACCAGAAGACCAAAGGTCCGATCGAGGCGATCGCCGACAAGCGAGGCTTTGACCTTGTGCTCTACAAACGGCCCGGCTCTTTTGCCTTTTCCCGCTCTGCGGTCGATATAACCGATGAGGTGATCGCCCTGGCGGGAATTGGCGCTCCATTGGATGACGGACAAAAAAATAGTCCGGCACTGCCTGAGCCAAAGAGCGATGCCCCTTCATCTGCGGTGCCAAAGAGTGCTGAATAAACCGCGCCACCGAATCGATCGCCCCAGGTGCGCATTGTCCCAGCGCCGACGATGTCTCTCGGTAGAGATTATGGGGATTATTCGTTCGGCATCGCTACGGGTATGGCGACCTTGATCGTGGTCCCCTTGCCGACCTGGCTGCTAATGTTCGCCTTGCCGCCAAAGAGTCTGGCCCGCTCCCGGATCCCGTGGAGTCCAAAGCGGCCGGCGTCGATCTCCGTTTCCTGAAAGCCGATACCATTATCCTGAACCGTTAAATAGAGCATCTCCTCACGCTCTTCCAGATGGATACTCACCGCCGCTGCATCGCTATGCCGGTGTGCATTGGTAAGCGCCTCCCCGACAATGCGGAAAAGATTGCCCTCGAGCATCGGATGGTAGCGATCACCGCTCGTTTTGTGGGTGAAAGTGATCTTTAAATCCCTGGCATGCTGCGATTCGGAGATCAAAAAGCGGATCGCTTCGATGATTCCTTCCTCGTCCATGACCAGGGGCCGCAGTTCGGAGATGAGGCGTCGCAAGTCGATGATGGCTCGGGTGAGTGCAGTGCCAATTGCTTGGAATTGCTCCGTTGTGTGGCTGTCTGGGGCGGGGGAAAGGTGGCTGGTGAGCGCCTCGAGAAGCATTTTGGCCCCAACCACATCTTGCACGGCCCCATCGTGGATATCGTGGCTTATTAGCTGCCTCTCCGCTTCCTGGAAATCGATCATTTTTCGCAATAGCTGATCTTCAGCGATCAATCGCTGTTCGTGTTCTCTGCGTTCGGTAACGTCAATAGCAATTCCCCCGACATACGACTCGCCGGAGGCTTTGGGAAGGAAGAATTTGTACACCAAAAACCAAACCGGCGAGCCCTTCGTGCTGATGAGCAACTCGCCGACATGCAGGGGAGTCTGCTCCTCCAGGACTCGGCGGTCATTCTCCTGAAGCATCGCTGCGGTTTCTGGCGATGTGAGATCAAAATCGGTGACAGGCGAGTTCTCCAGATCTTCCGGGGTTGTGGGGTGGTAATCGAAGAAGTGGCGATTGCCATAGACATATTGCCCCCTGGAAGTTTTGATAAATGCGATGGCAGGTACATTGTCCATGAAGGCGCGGAAACGCGATTCGCTATGTTCGACGGCATCTCTCGCAACAGTCTCCGCGGTGATGTCCCGGAAAAAGCAGACGGCCCCTTCAAAATATCCGGGAGGATTAATGAAGGGTGTCGCACTGACGCTGAGCAAGACATCGTCAGCAGTTTCCGGGTTGCAGATATAGAGTTTATCTTCCTGAACGGTCTCGCCACGAAGTGCCCGCGACAGGGGCAATTCCTCGGCCGGATAGAGAGTGCCATCGATTCGGAAGCAGCCGTATCCGGGTGTCCAGTTTTCCACTCCAGAGACTGGGCCGACACCGAGCATCCGCCGGGCCGCCGGATTGAAGATGACGAACTCCCCTTGCTTGTCTGATACCGTGACGCCGATATCGATGCTCTCGAGTACCGCCTCGAGAAGATTCTTTTGCGCTTCAGCTTCTCGTTGGACGATTGCGAGGGCCTCGGCGCGGCGCGCGTGTTGCTGCTCGCTCTGTTTCAGCTCTGTGATGTCGCGAACGACAAGAACCGCTCCGGCAGGTTTGCCTGAAGAATCGATAAACGGAATGGCACTGATGGAGAGGTGGATGCCTCTCGTTTGACGGGCATTTCGCAAAAACATCGGCTCGTCCCGTACCGTCTCTCCTTGGAGTGCCCGCACGAGAGGAAGTATTTCCGTAGGGTAGGTCGTGACCTCATCAGGATAAAACGCCCCGTAATGGGCGGGCCAGTTCTCCTCGCGGTCCATGACGGGGACACCACCAATCCGCCGGCTCTCTGAATTGTAAATCAGAAAAACCCCATTTTCATCGCAAAGTGAAACGCCGACGTCCATGGTTTCCAAAACAGCCACAAGAAGACTCTTTTGTGTTTCATCATCGTGGAGTGACCGAAATATCGTCGGCTCCTCTTCGGGTGGTGCTGCTGCCGCCTTGCCTGGAAAATCTTTGTCCGGAAGCTTTTGCAAAGCGGATTTGAGCTCGGCAATACGACACTCAAGCCCTTCGATCTCGGCGGCGATCTTTTGTGCCTCGTCTGCGGCCATGGCTAAAATCCACCCTCTGCGTACAGGTCCGATGTAGATGGGGGCTGCGAGAGGCCCTCGGCGAGCAGCAGGCACGCATCACCGGCAATCAAATTCATTCCGAAGCGTTTGGCGATGGCAACGCCGCGCGCACTTTGGGCACCAGGCTGCATCCAGAGATGAACGATCCCCAATTCTCCAGCCTCCTCAACGATCTGTTCTGTGATCTCCGGCGGAGTGATGATCGAAATGCCATGCATCGACACCGGAAGTGACGCAAGCGTCGAATAGCCAGTGAGACCCTCGATCTCTGATGCCGTTGGGTGCACAGGGAAAACCTGTCGACCAGATTTCATGTACGCGCGGAGAACCTTGTTGCCATATTTTTCGCGGTTGGCCGATGCGCCCACCACGGCATGGGGACTGCCGGACAAAAATCGTTCGATACGATCGTGTAGCTCCATGTTCGACCGCTTTCTGGGAAAAATGCTCCGATGCAATAGATGGAACAATTATACGCCAATAGAGCAAGCGATTGGAGCAGGGGGATTCCTCAGCCAAGAGCGATATATCGCGCGAGAGGCAATCCATAATCGAGCGGCTTGCACGGCACCGCTGCACCGGGTCGAGTCAGCGTAGAATCTTGGCGGGGCGTATCTGCTGGTTCTTATGCTCTTTCACATCCGCAGTCTGAGGAATGGGTACGTCGTGGCTGGCCGATTGGACTGCATTGTCCGGTGGGGAAACTGGCGGTACAACTGCGGATGCGGTCTTCTCTGCCTCGCCCGTTTGGGCCGCCAGGATGTCCTCGCCGCCATCCGGATTGGCAGGCTGAACGTCTGCATCCTCATCCTCGGAAGCGAAAAATTGACTTCGCAAGAGGGTGCCATCTGCCCCGTACCAGGACCAGTGGCCATTTGGCTTGCCGGCTAGATATGCACCAGTCGCCTTGAGATTTCCACTTTCGCCGTACCACTCATGTTTCCCCTCGGGGAGATTGCGAAGGTACTCGCCAGTGTGCGCCAGTTTTCCGTTTTCGTGATAGTAGGACCAAAGCCCCGTCCGCTCTCGGGTCCCTTTTTTGGCAGTAACGGACATGTTCACATTGCCGTCCCACCACCAGACGTCGGTTGCAATGCGATAGCGGGGGAGCAGGTGGCTGCCCTCTGATTTGACATTGCCGTTGTCATGCGTCGAACGGTGCTCCGAAAGCAGTCGCCCAAAGCGAAATGTGTTGCTCTCCAGGAGTTCTCCTTCCGGCGACCATTCCCGGTGCTGCCCGGAGGGTATTCCCTGGTCGTATTCCGCTTCGCGAAGACGATTGCCACTCGGGTACCAGACCACCGAAGCCCCATGGAGTTTCTCTCGATCAAAAGTCCACAGGCGGACCTTTCGCTGCTCATCGTCGAGGATAGTCCATTCGCCATGGAGAAGCCCATCGGAAAACGTGGCCGTAGAGTGCAAGGGTAGCGTGAATCCCTGGCCGCTTGCGCCGAGAATTGTTTTTGCCTCGTCGCCGCGATACGTTCGGCTCCATGTTCCATGCGGGCGGCCATCGCAAAACGTTCCGTGTGCGATCTGGTCACCCTCCGGGGTATACATCGTCCATTTACCATGATTGATCGGTTCATTATTTTGATCGCGACGAATATGGCGCTCAATCTGCACCGCGCCGGAGGGGTATCGCGTGCGAAGGACCTCTGTGAATTCGAAAATGTCGTTCTCCAAACTCTGTCCCACGAGGATAGACGCGTTGTTTTGGGGCCGAGCCGCTTTTAACACCGAGCTTTGAACAGCATTTGGTGTGTCATCATTCGTCGCAGACGAGTCCTGCTCTGAACCGACGGCTGGAAGCGCCAATGCTAAGAGCAGAGCGAACGGAAGCGTTTTGCGAGCAAACATGGCCGGCTCCTTTGATTCGGGTATTCACCAGAGGGAGTGTGCTGCATCGCTTTCTGAATGTTGGCGGTGATGCACGATGTGTGCACCCGGTTCGAGAAAACAGGGCAACTCCTATTACTCGGCTAATCGGCATACCCCCTACGCCCGATACAACGAACTGTTTTTGCGCGAAACAGGCGGGATAACCGCAATAGGCGGTCCTTTCGAGACGACCGATATAATCGGCACGGTCGAGTGGAATGTGGACGCAGTGGTCCTCACAGGGGCAGATGCGATCGGGATAGTGCAAGGCAGAAAAATCGCACCGCGGGCCTTTAAGAGGCGGTGCCCTTTGCCGCGTTGCCGTTATAATCTACCGACGAAATCGATTTCCCCTTGATCCACAGCCACGCCGATATGCCATCAGCGATAGCACGCAACTCCGTTCTGTTTCTCCTGCCATTTCTGCTGGCAACGCAGTCACGCCCGCCTGCTCACGCCGCAGATCCCGCAGAGAGCCAGAGGGCGGTGCGGATCGATACGCTTCACCTGCTTCCCGGTTTTGCCGCCCAGCGGCTCTATGCGGTTCCGCGTGAGCAACAGGGGTCCTGGGTCTCTTTGGCGAGAGGGCCCAATGGCAGCCTGTTTGCGAGCGACCAGGGAGAGGCCGGGATCTATAAAATCACCCCCGCGCGACTCGGCGATGCGGCGGATGTTACTCTAGTCGAGCGGATCGACGTCCCGATTTCCCACGCCCAGGGTCTCTGCTACCACCGCGGCGTACTCTACGCCAACGTGAATGGTAAGGGGCCGGGTGTCTGGGCGATCCGCGATACAGACGGCGACGGGATGTTCGATGCGGCGAAACATATCCTGCCGCTCAAAGGGGCCGGAGAACATGGGCCGCACGCAGTGTTTCCGACTCCCGATGGAGAGCATTTGATCGTGATGGGGGGAAATTACACCCAACCGGCCAAACTCACCGCCTCTCGCCTGCCGAGTAACTGGAAGGAAGATCTTCTGCTTCCCCGTCAGTGGGATGCCCGCGGACATGCCAAGGGCCTGCTTGCGCCGGGGGGTTGGATTGCCCGGATGCGGCCGGACGGGACAGAATTCGAAATACTGAGCGTGGGATATCGCAATACGTATGACGCCGCGTTCTCGCCCGAGGGCGAACTTTTTACCTACGATTCGGATCTCGAATGGGATATGGGCGCCCCGTGGTACCGGCCGACTCGCATTTGTCATGTTCTCAGCGGTAGCGAATTCGGGTGGCGGTCCGGCACCGGCAAGTGGCCGAGCTATTACGAGGATTCACTCCCTCCGGTACTCGATATCGGCCCCGGCAGCCCGGTCGGGGTCACGTTTGGAACGGGGGCAAGATTTCCGACCCGTTACCAGCGGGCACTTTTCGCACTCGACTGGACGTTTGGGACAATCCACTGCATCCATCTGAAACCGAACGGGGCCTCCTATACCGGGGAGGAAGAGGAGTTTGTCTCCGGTTCGCCGCTACCGGTGACCGACGCGCTGATCGGTGAGGACGGGGCGTTTTATTTTACGACCGGTGGCCGGGGAACCGAATCGGCACTCTGGCGGGTGTTTTATGAGGGGGATGAAGACACGACCCCTGCCGACAAAGGGACCATTACGCATGCGGCCGAGAAACGGAGGGCGCTGGAGAAGTTTCATGGGCGGAGAGACCCGCGAGCGGTCGATGCGGCCTGGGACCAACTCGGCAGTAGCGATCGCTTCGTCCGTTATGCAGCCCGCGTGGCGATTGAAAATCAGCCGGTCCGAGAGTGGCAACGACGGGCGCTGGCAGAAACAGAGCCGCAGCGGGCAATCGTGGCGCTCATGGCGCTATGCCGACAGGGCGACAAGTCGCTGCAGGCCGACCTCTTCTCAGCTCTTATGCGGATCGATTTCGACGCGCTCCCCCTCGAGCAGAAGCTTGCGCTGTTGCGGAGTTTTGGGCTCTGCTTTATGCGACTCGGCAGTCCCTCAGAGTCGCAGCGGAACGATCTGATCTCGATGCTCGATGAGCATTTTCCGACGGATGACGATGATGTGAACGTCGAATTGGCCCGACTGCTGGTCTATCTCGATGCCCCCACTGTTATTTCCAAAGCGCTTGCGCTGATGGAGTCGGCCGACCCGCCACAGGTGCCCCAGTGGGGCGAGTTGATTGCCCGCAATGAAGAATACGGCTCGCCCATCGCGAAGATGCTCGAAAATTATCCACCCTTGCTAGAAATCCAATATGCCTTTCTCCTCCGCAATCTCCGCTGGGGCTGGACCACGGCGGAGCGACGCCGCTACTTCCGTTGGTTTTTGGATGTCGCCAAACACCCGGGCGGTCTGAGCTTTGCCGGTTTTTTGGAGAATATTCGTTCCGAGGCGCTCGCCAACTGTTCCGCTGCCGAGCGGGCGGCGGTGGCGGACCTGACGGGGCAGGAGATATTGCCCCAGCCAACGATCACCGTGACCGCTCCGGAGGGGCCGGGGCGGGACTGGACGCTCGCCGAAGCGATCCGTGCGACGGAAGGTTCGTTGACCGGGCGGGATTTTGAGAAGGGGAAAAATCTCTTTCATGCCACCAGTTGCGTTAAATGTCACCGGTTTGATGGCGCCGGCGGTGATGTCGGGCCTGATCTTACGAGTCTTGCAGCCCGCCTGTCGCTGAAAGATCTTTTGGAAAACATCATTGAACCGAGCCGGGTGATCTCCGACCAGTATGGCTCGACGCTCATTACCACCGCCGACGGCAAGGAGTTGCTCGGAAGGCTCGTGGACCGCAGAGCAGAGGATCCGGACGGAACGGTTCGTTTTTTTACGCAAGATCCTGATGCAGCGCCGCTCCTCCTTCGCGAGGAGGATATTGAACAAAAGGTGCCCTCGCCCATCTCGCAAATGCCTTTGGGTCTGCTCAAGCCGCTTTCGGCAGAGGAACTCCGCGATTTGGTGGCCTACCTGCTCTCGCGGGGCAATCCCTCTGATGTCCGCTTTGCAAAGCCGGAAACGAGCAAAGAGAAAAGCGATGGAGTAAAAGCGTCCGGAGCAAAAGCATCTGCATCCACTGCTTCCGGAGAAGCCGCGGTGCGGAAGTTCCGTTTTGAATACTCCGGGTCGATCGACGAGGTGCCGCCGGGCGCACGGGTGCGGATCTGGCTGCCGCTGCCGAGGCAGGATGCCGCACAGGAGGTATCGGTGCGCGATGTAAAGCTTCCGGCCAAGCATCGCCCCGGTACCGAAGAGCGGTACGGCAATAGAATGGTGTTCGCCGAGACGACCGCCCGGGAGGGCGTTTCCATTCCTTTTCGTCTTTTCTACGACATCACCCGCAGGGAACTGCTCGGGGGTTCTGGAACAAAAATTTCAGAAAAGGATCGCAAACTGTTTCTCTCGCCAAATCGGCTCGTGCCGGTGGGGGAAAAGCCTGCAACTCTGGCCGCTGCCTGGCCAGATTCTACCGATCCCCTCGAGCGATCGCTTGCGATTTACGAGGGCGTTTTGCAGCACATGCAGTACGACAAATCGCGACCCGGTTTTGGCCGCGGGGATGCCCGCTGGGCCTGCGAGAGTCGGTTTGGAAACTGTACCGATTTTCACAGCCTGTTCATTTCTATTGCCCGCGGCCGCAAGGTGCCTTCCCGTTTTGAGATGGGCTTTCCGCTGCCGGGCGATGCACGTGAGGGAACTGTGGGCGGCTACCATTGCTGGGCCCATTTTTATGTCGACGGAAAAGGCTGGATCCCGCTCGACATCTCCGAGGCGGACAAACACCCCAGTTTGAGGCGTTATTATTTTGGCAACCTTTCAGCAGATCGGTTCTCCCTCTCGAGGGGAAGGGATCTGGTGCTCTCGCCCCCGCAGTCGGGCCCGCCACTGAATTACTTTGTCTATCCCTATGTGGAGGTGGACGGAGAGGTCTGGCCACAGGAAAAAATCGAGAAACATTTCCGCTTTCGCGATCTCTAAGAGTCGCAGGCGAAACGTTGCGCGCCGCGCGCCGACTGGCGGGCAAACGGGGCAAATCACCTAAGAGTATTCACTGCGGCTAAGATCGGGGGCAATGCCCTCGGGTGTTTCGTCGCTGTTTGGGTCAAACCACGCCTCGTTAAACTCGATGCGAGAGTTTTCGCCCTTCGCGCCGCGGGCAATGGCCAGGTTGGCGGTAAGTGCAATCACAGCGTCGGCCAGGGCGACAGCAGGACTGCATCGCAGGGGAACCGAGAGTTGGCTCGCATCTTTGCCTTGGGCCTCAAGCTGTGCCCGCTGCCGAATTGCCCAGCAGAGGTGCTCGATCTGTTCGGTATACCCCCGGCTGATCGGACCGCTCAGGGCCTGGCGGGCGAGGTTGGCATCCGAACTGCCCGGCTTGCCGTCGACGAAGTAACATTCCTGTGCGTTGTGTTTTTTGCGGGCGGCGATCTGCGCCGGAGTGTATTTTCCGTTCTTGGGTCGCGCGAGCAGCACCACCTCTTTTTCGCGGTCGAGAATCAACGAACCTTTGGTTCCCAGAACCGTCTCTCCATAGCCGCCAAATCCGTTGCCGTTGATGCTCGAATAGCTCACGACGATTTTCTTTTCGGGGGCATTTTCAGGATCGTAGTCGGGTGCCGGGTATTCAAACTGACAGTAGACATGGTCGTCGATGTCCCGGTCGTGTGGAAAAACATGCCGCCCGCCGACGCCGGTGACACTCAGAGGCCGGGCCTTCTGGCCGTCATCGCGTAGCGCGGTGATAAAGATCCCCGCAGCATCGAGCTGGTGGGAACCGAGTTCTGCCATCAAGCCCCCGCCGGTCCGATCCCAGAGCCTCCAGCGAATCAATTCCTCGATTGCCGGAATCTCGCGGCCACCCACGGTGCGGTCGCGATAGCCGTGATCTTTGATGCGGGTAGCAACCTCGGCGTCCTGAAGCTGGTGCTGGAGCATCTCGACGCGATCGGCAAGTGCGGTGAGGTTGAATTTCCGGGCCATCGCCGGGTCGAGTCGGAGCTTCCGGATGTAGGTCTTATTGACGGCGGCAAGACGTGTCTCGGTCGCGGCAATCTGATCCGAAATCTTCTGCCTCGCGGCAGTGTCGGGCGAACCGGAACGGGCCAGTTGGGCGAGTTGGTCGCGTAGCTTGCGGATCTTCAGTGGATGCTGCTGGAGTTCTTTGTCGAACTTGGCGAGCAGGGCAAGGGTTTTTTTGTCTTTGATTTTCGCCTTCGCTTCCAGCTTGATCCGGTCGAAGTTTTTCTCGGCCTTTGCGAGGGTATCCTCCGCCTCCTGAAGTTGTGCCCGCATCTCCGGGTCGGTCGGAAGCGGTTTCTGCCAACTGTCGTTGCCCGGCAGATTGTCGCGATGCCACTGGGCGCGGATGTGATGGATCGGGCCGATAAGATTGTTTTTGATCAAGGCGACGGCGTTTTCATAGAGCACGCTATAGTGCCGTTGGTGTCCGACCGAAAGCAGCCGGTCTTGCTCTACCGCTGCGCGGGCCATCTCTTTGCACTCGTGCACGCTATGCGCCATCAGCTTTTCGCACAATACGTGTTTCCCCTTGCGCAGCGCTTTGATCGTTGCGACCGCATGCAGGTGCAGCGGCAGGGCGATGATCACCGCCTCAACGTCAGGATTCTCGAGCAGTTCGTCATAGCCGTTTTCATAGACCGCGACCTCTTTGCGGGCCGTCGCCTCGTCGGGCCAGCCGTAGACCTTTAAGAGGCCGGGCCGGACCCGGCGAGTGTTGGCGCTCGATTTGTCGCCATGAAAGGCGCGGTAGATGTTGAAGGGGCGGATGTCGGCAATCGCCACCACCTGGGCGTAGGCGGGGTTGATCGCTCCGATCAACACGCTTCCTTCATCACCGGTGCCGATCACACCAATCTTGACCGGCCGATCGGCCTCGCCGTATTTGAAATATTGTGCACCCAGTCCGGCGCCGGAGACGAGCTGCTCATTGACGCTCTTGCGAAGCACAGCACCCGACGTGTACCGACTGCCGACGGCGGCATAGAAATTTTCAATGCCGAGTTCTTTGTCTTCCGGGCTGAGTTTCATGATGCGTACTCCGGGCGTTGGGTATTCGGTGCAACAGCCTCGGGGGTCGCATCGCTTTGAGGGTCGAACCAGGCGGGGTCGAACTCGATGCGGCATTGGGTGTCGATCGCCCGATTGGCAACCAGGGCAATGACAGCGTCCGCGAGTGCTACCTTTGGGCCGCAGCGGGGAACGTTTGCCGGATCGCGGTTGCGGATGCACCAGGCCCAATGTTCGATCTCTTCGGTGTAGCCGCGCGAGACCGGTCCGGAGGCGGCCTTCGTCTCGGCCGCCGCGTAGGTGCCGCTCTCGGTGGTGTCGAGGGCAGGTCCGGCCGTCTTGTCGGCCTGGATCGTGGTCGGTTTGTCCTTTTGGTAGAGCTCGACTTCCCGTTCCCGTTCGATCACGATTGTCCCGTTCGTCCCCATCACAATCTCGCCATAGCCACCAAAGCCGTTTCCGTTGATTGATGAATAGGAAACGACGATTTTTTTGTTCCTGTCCCGGTCGTACTGCGGAGAAGGAAATTCAAAATTGCAGTAGACGTGGTCCGCCGCATCGCGGTCGGGCGGAAAGAGGTGCCGGCCCCCGTTGCCGCATACGCTCAAAGGCTGGACTTTTTCGCCGTCCTCACGCAGCGCGCTGATGAAAATAGATGCAGCGTCGAGTTGGTGGCTGCCGAGTTCGGCCATCAGCCCGCCCCCGGTACGGTTCCAGAGTCGCCAGCGGATCAACTCCTCATGGGGCGAGAAGGTTTTGACCTCACCGCCTGGAAGTGAAAGTTTTGGCGACTGGTATCCGTATTTTTCCGCATCCACATGTTGGTCGAGCAGGCGAAGGTGTGCGAGTTTGCGTTTGTTTTCCGCCACCGCGCGTCTGGCCGCGAGCGAACTGCTCCAGCTCGAGGGATTGGTCGATACGGTGAGGCGATCGAGCAACTCCTCCGACTCGGTCGCATATTGGTCCATCTCCGCGCGGAGAGCATCGTCGGGTAACTGCTGCTGCCAACTGTCGCGGCCCGGCAGGTTGCCCCGATGCCACTGGGCCCGGATGTGGTGGATGTCGCCGATGATGCCGCGACGGATCATTTCTCGTGCGTTGTCGTAGAGAATGCTGTAATGGCGCTGGTGGCCGACCGCGAGGATCTGATTGTTTTCCGCAGCGACACGGGCCATCTCCTTGCACTCATGAACGCTGTGCCCCATCAGTTTCTCGCACAGCACATGCTTGCCTTTGCGCATCGCCTTGATGGAGGCGGCCGCATGCAGGTGTAGCGGCAGAGCGATGATCACCCCTTCGATGTCCGGGTCGTCGAGAAGGTCCTCGTAGCGATCGTCATAGACTTTGATCGCTCGCCTGGCTGCTGCTTCGTCGCTAAAACCATATTTGTCGATCAGGCCGGGTCTGGCAGAGAGGGCACTGGTACTCGAAGCGTCGCCATGAAAAGCGCGGTAGATGTTGTAGGGGCGAATATCTGCAATGGCGGCGACCTGAACGTAATCGGGATTGATCGCGCCCATCAGGACGCCCCCCTCGTCCCCGGTGCCGATCACACCGACGCGGACCGGGTTGCGGACGCTGCTGCCATAGCCGAAGTAGAGGGCCCCGAGGCCGACCCCGCCGACCACGCCCGCGGCCACGCCACCACGCAACAGGTCGCGCCGCGTGAAGCCGCTTCTGTGCTCCTGTTGTCCGAGATCAGTGGGCTCGGGCTCCATCGTGACATTCTCCTGATGGTTGGCTCGCGAATGGGCGAATTTGTCACCTACGCACAAGCCGCGTACATGTTTACGCAGGATTTAAAGTCTGGTTCTTGGAATTTTGCTTTGAGGCCGATTTGCTGCAGCAACAGCAGCCCTTACATATTTTACGCACAAAGTAGTCCAGCCCGCACCATCGACCCGCTCCGGTGGCCATCAAAAGCAGGCAGATGAGCATCATCTCGATCTGGTAGCCGATCGCGGAGTACCCCACCACCCAGGGGGGTTGGGAGACGATTACCAATAGCAGGAAGAGTCCGCCGCCGAATGCAGCAATTCGAGTGAGGAATCCGACGACCAGACAGGCCCCGATCAAAAAGTGGGTTACCGTGATAAATCGGTCAAAACCAGCGAGGAGGCTACTTCCCTCAGCGGTCGCTCTGCCCCGCTCTGCCCGCTGTCCGCTCGTGGCCAATTCCGCCAACTCGGCGCGAAACTCCTGTTCGATGGCGGCGACGCCCGCCTTGAATGTGGCAGCTTGAGCGGCGAGTTCCTTTTGCTTCGTCGCGATCCGCTCGGCCTCGAAAGGTACCCCTTCGGATGTTTCCGCCTGCTGCCACGAGAACAGACGACCAAGCTCATGGCGGTAGCTCGATAAATCTTCGCTATTGTCTGCAAGATAGTCCCGGAGCCGTCCCTCGTGATACGCAAAAATTCGGCGCCCCTGATGGTCCTGTGCGTCGTCGAAGGAATAATGGGTGGCGATGCGTTCTTTGGTTCTGCCGAAGTCGATCATGATCGACTCAAGCCAAGCTTCGTAAGGCCGCTCAGCCTCGGTCTTCCACAAGTCGCTTCCGGGTGGATGGGCCTTGGGCCTCTCTTCGAGCGGCACCTCCATCGTGAGTGCGAAATCGTGATGGTCGGGCAGTGGCGCCTTGAAGAGGCCCGCAAGCGGGCCTTTCGCCTGGGAGAGAAATCCGGCAGAGGAAAAATCGCGATCGAGGTTTTTGCTGCGACCACTCTCGAAGAAGTACCAGCCAGTCGCCACGCGAAGTGCGACTAGGAGCAGAATGATCGTCGTCGAATAGGCCAATCGGTTCTCGTTCAGGGCAGGAACTCCTCGCTGTGGGCCATTTGCGGGGCAGGGCAGGAGAGAGGCACGTGGTACATGCCTCCCGTAGGCCTTATTATAGGCGATCAGAAGCGTACAAACCAGCGACCACCGTCCGGCTCAAAACGCGCAGCGCGTTCTTTTTTTCCGGACACTCCAGATGCGGAAAAATACGATGCGTTTGGTACTCGGTTACCCTGTAGAGCAAAGACACTTGCAGACAATATGCCAAACGGCTGCCGACTGGGATGTGATCGACGCGGGCCAGGACCGATTGGCGGAGGAAATTTTAGCGGCGGATGTTTTTTGCGGGCATGCGAAAGTACCCCTCGACTGGGAAGCGGTAGTGCAGCAGGGGCGACTTCGCTGGATCCAGTCTTCCGCCGCCGGATTGGACCATTGCCTGCATCCCGCGGTCGTGCACAGCGACATCATTGTTACGAGTGCCTCAGGTGTCCTGGCAGATCAGGTGGCCGAGCACACCATCGCGCTCATCGGGGCGATGCTTCGCAACCTCCCCCGATTCATCGAGGCCCAAAAAGCCCGCGAGTTTATCCGCAGGCCGACCCGGGATTTGCACGGCGCTACGGTGGGAATCATCGGCCTCGGGGGGGTAGGCCGCCGCCTTGCTGAGCTTCTCGCCCCTTACCGGGTCCGGATTCTGGCAACCGATGCGTTTCCGAGAGATAAACCGGCCCATGTGGATGCTCTGTGGCCTGCCGATCAGTACCCGCAGCTACTCAGGCAAAGCGATATCGTCGTGCTATGCGTGCCCCTGACCGAAGTGACAAGGGGCATGATCGACGCCGAGGCGATCGCTCTGATGCAGGACAATGCATTGCTCCTCAACGTTGCCCGCGGCCCGGTCGTGGTCGAAAAAGATCTCGTTGCCGCACTTCGTGCGGGAACCATTGCCGGTGCGGCACTCGATGTCACCGAGCAGGAACCGCCAGCGGCATCGAGCGAGTTGTGGGAGCTATCCAATCTACTCATCACGCCCCATGTGGCGGGCCAGAGTGGGACGCGAATCGACAAGATGACCGCCTTTTTCTGTGAAAACCTGCTCCGCTATCGGCAGGGGCAACCTCTCCTGAACCGGGTCGACAAAAAACTCGGTTTCCCACAGCCTTCACCCGGGCCGCTGCCACATGCCTTTTTGTGAGCTCTAAAAAAATCTAGCGCTGCGTATGCGGACCAATATTGATGCGATAAAAAAATTCCGTTTTGGCCTTGTGGAACAGCGTGAATCCCATATTAATAACAATCTGACATGATGCTGCAACTTTAGACGAGGATCCGATGTCGACAACCCGTATTCTGCCAGACGCAGCAACCATGACACTCGCAGGCGGCGTTTCGGAGCCCTGCCCGGACAAGCTCCTCTCTGCCTATCAGGAATTGGTTGCCCATCAGCGATTCAGTTGGACTGAACACCATCGCTTTCTTCGGCAGCTTGGGGAAGGCGGCCAGGGCGTGGTCTATCTGACCGAGCGCCGCGGGACCGACAACTTCACACTGCCGGTAGCGCTGAAAATATTTTCTCCCGAATCTTTTTCGACCGAGCATACCTACGATGAATCGATGGCCCGCATGGCGCGGGTTGCCGCGCAGGTCGCAAAGATCCAGCAGGATAATTTGCTGGATGTCCATAACTTCGTCGATCGCGATCGCATCCGCGTGATGGAGATGGAGTGGATCGATGGGTACGACCTCGGCAAGCTGCTCACTGCTAAGATGTTGGATCGATCTCGAGAGCGGGTCAGTGCGCGGCGTTGGGAATTTATCAATAACGTCATCGTGACATCGGGCCCGGTGCAGCCCAGACTCAAACCGGGTGTTGCTGTTGCAGTACTTCGCGATATTTTTGCGGCTCTTGCGGCGCTGCATCGCGAGGATATTGTGCACCGTGACATCAAGCCCTCCAATATCATGGTCAAGCGAACCGGCAATGCCAAGCTGATCGATATCGGTTCGGCCTGCGAATTGAATTGCGAGCCGACGATCCAGACCTGCACGCCGGCCTATGCAGCCCCCGAAACTCTCGAGGCAGGTGAGTTTTCGTTGCGGTCCGATTTGGCGAGTGTCGGCTATGTGCTGATCGAGATGCTTTCGGGACGTCCGCCCTTTGGCGGTATCGAACGCTATTGCGACTTGGTCGAGGCAAAACGGACCCTTCCGCATCGTTTGGACACCATTTTGCCCGATGAAGTTGTCCGCAATGAAATGCTGATGAATTTCTGCCAGGGCCTAATCGCTCCCGATCCTAACCGCCGCTTTCCAAATGCCGAAGCGGCCGATCTTCGCGAAGAGGGTGCGGCTGATTTTCTCCGGCAGTTGACGATCAATAATCTCGGCAGCGAATACGATAATGAAATTCGCCTCTGGCTCGAGGAGATCGATTGAGACGGCTTTCATTGAGACGGCGTGTTGTGTGAGACACCGTTCCATGTCGCCGCTGCTGCTTAGCGCTACTGTTTGATGCTCACGCCAGGGATTACCCGCTTGAGTCTTTCAATACCGGCCGATGTCACTCCGGTAAAGCTCAGGTTCAGCTCGGCGAGATGTTTGAGCCCGGCGAGATGGACCAGACCGGCATCGGTGATGGCCGTTTCGCTCAGATTGAGTGTGCGGAGCTTGGTAAGGGGCGTTAGTGCGGCAAGGCCGGCGTCGGTCACAGTCGTGTTCTGTAGGTTCAGCCAGGAGAGATCCGTCAGTTGGCGAATGTGCGCAAGGCCCGCATCGCCAACCTGGGTGTTCCAGAGGTTGAGGCGATCGAGTTTTGCTAAAGGGGCGATGTTTCGCATTCCCGCATCGTCGATCTGCGTTTCGCTCAAGTCGAGGTTCGTGAGCGTGTCTGCCGAGGCAGCCAGATTGGTAAGCGTGCTTCCGGTCACGGCGGTATCGCGTAACGATAGCCTCTTGAGACGAAACATCGGCGCAATTGCCTTCAAGGCATCGTCACTGATGTAGGTGCGAAACAGATACAACTCGTCCAGTTTGGTATGTTTGGCCAGATGAGCGGCACCTTCATCGGTGATTCCGCAGTCTTCGAGCCAGAGGCCGCGGAGTTTGGGGAATGTGGCGAGCACTTCTGCACCGCTGTCGAGAACGCCCGGGCAGCGGAGTTTGAGTCGCTGCAGGTTCGGCAGTTTTGCCAGATGGCGAAGCCCTTCGCTCGAAACCATCGTGCATCCACGAAGATCGATCACTTTGAGCTTGGTGAGGTTCGAAAGATGCGCAAGGCCCGCGTCGGAAAAATTGTTGTAAAGGAGAATGAGTTGTTCGAGATTGGTCATCTCCGACAATTCCGCCAGGGCATCGTCATCCAGATAGGTGCTGCGTCGCAGGTTCAATACCTTGAGTTTGGGAAGTTGCTTGAGGTGCGCGGCACCGTCGTTGGTAATCTCGGTGTTTTCCAGAATGAGTGTCGTCAGCTCGGGATTGTTTTTCAGTAGGGCGATGCCCGCATCGGTAATGTCCGCTCCCCAGAGCGTAAGGCGCGTAAGCTTCGGAAATGCCGAGAGGAGCGGTATTTGGGCATCGCCGAATTCGGCGTCATGGAGATCGAGTTCGATCACGTTTCCGTCGGCATCCTTTTTCATCGACGCGCCGCGCGCGAGGAGGGCTTGGGCCGCCTCGTCGGAGGTCGGGGCGGCTTTGGCGACGGTGGAAAGCGGGGCGATGAGCATCAGCAGGCAAATCGTTCTTTTCACCCGCAGCTGTTTTTGGCCGTAGAGCATCGAGGATTCCTTGCAAAAGCGGCATCAGGCCGCGGGGCGGATAGGACGGCAAAAGGGCTGCCTCTATCTTAATGTAGCCGGTATATGACCGAAAACCGCCCCCGGTGGCGTTACGGGCATCGGCGCTATTTCCCCTTTGATGATCTCGGATGTTTCGAAAATGCCCGGCCTTAAAATAATACGGCCAGCAGAGGGGGGAAATCGCGGAAAAATAGCCGGTGGGCGAACTCAGGCGCGTCGGTGAGCGCGATGCGATCAATTGCAGGCACACCGGCGAGACGTTAAGCTGATAGCAACTGAGCCTACCGCCGACTTTCGCAGTCGCACCACTTGAACATTCCGCTTTTGGCATAAAAAATCGTCGCTCTCAAGGAGGCCCTCAGAAATGAAAAATCAGATTTCCAGGCGTACGTTCGTGCATGCAGCTACCGTGACAGCAACGGGCTATTGGGTAGCGGGCGGCTTGGAAGCTGCTGAGCCGCGGAGTGCGAACAGCAAGGTCCAGTTCGCCTGTATCGGAATCGGCGGCAAGGGGTCGAGCGACTCGGCTGATGCTGGAAAAAACGGCGATGTCGTCGGGATTTGCGACACCGATGCGAATCGACTCAAAGGCGCATCAAAACGATTCAAAGGCGCGGCGACATTTTCTGATTTTCGCGCGATGCTCGAGCAACTCGGCGATAAGGTCGATGCGGTCACCGTGAGCACCCCGGACCATACCCATGCCGTCGCAGCGGCCAAGGCGATGTCGATGGGCAAACATTGCTTTTGCCAGAAACCGTTGACTCACACTATTTACGAAGCCCGCTATCTTGGCGAGTTGGCACAGAAGATGGGTGTGGCGACCGAGATGGGCAACCAGGGGACCGCATACAACGGTCTGCGGGAGGCGGCAGCGATTGTACAATCTGGCGGTATTGGAGATGTCGAGTCGGTCCATGTCTGGACCAATCGACCGGTCTGGCCACAGGGCGGACCGCGACCGGCGTCGGAAAAGGTTCCCGCGAACCTCTCTTGGGATGAGTGGCTTGGCCCCGCACCCGAGCGGCCCTACGGCAAGGGCTACCACCCCTTTACCTGGCGGGGTTGGTGGGATTTCGGCACCGGGGCGCTTGGCGATATGGCCTGCCACACATTCAACATGCCCTTTGCCGCACTCAATCTTCGGGATCCGGTATCGGTTCAGGCTGAGACATCGGGGCACAACGGGGAGAGTTATCCCAAATGGTCGCAGATCCACTTTGTCTTTCCAGCGACCGGTGACCGCAAGGCGGTCGATGTCTTTTGGTACGACGGCGGCAAGCGGCCCGATCCGGCGCTCATCGGCAAAAAGAAACTGGCATCATCCGGTTCCATGCTCGTCGGCAGCAGTGGAACCATCTATTCGCCTGCTGATTATGGCGAAAAGTTTGAAGTCATCGGCGAAGGTGGCAAGGTACTGCAAAAACCGAAGGTTGAAATCGATCGATCGCCCGGCCATTTCAAGGAATGGGTTGCCGCGATCCGGGGTGGACGGCCTGCGATGTCCAATTTTGTGGACTACGCCGGCCCGCTCACCGAGACGATTCTGCTCGGGAACCTTGCGGTCTGGGCCGCAGCACCGGGAGGCGAGGGGAAGAGGGTCGATTGGGATGCCGAGAGCCTCGTCGCCAAAGACGCACCGGAGTTGGCCACGATTGTCCGTAGCGAGTACCGGCCCGGTTGGGAACTGGCGGGCGCTCTCACAGCGGAAAACGCGCCTCGGAGCAATCGTCGCGGCCGCTTCCGTAATCGTCGCGGATAAATCGCCACTTTTCTATGACTTGCGGAGAAGTTATTTTCTCCTCCGCTCGAATGGACGGTTCTCTTTTTTGTTTGGAAAAATAGAGTAGAAACTCCGCTTTCCGCCATTGCCTGCTAGCAGCTAGCGGCCGTCGAGACTGGGATAAATAGGAATTAGTCGTTTCTTGGCGGTATTCAGATCGTTTGATGGCGTTTGGCCTATCTGCAGCTCTTCATAGTTTGTTTTGATTATGGTAGCGATATCGATTTGCGCAATATTTCAAATCAAATAAATACAATGTGGCGATATTGCTACATATCTTGTCTCGGTTTTTTGTGGGCCATTTGTTTTTGCTGGTTCACAAAGGGCCCTGGCTTGCGACTGGTTTTGTTTTATGTCTAGCTTCTCAATATCAATAATGGGCAAATAGTACAATGATGGATTATCACTACGTAAAGCGTATGACTAACTGTTTGCTCCTTGCAATTGTTGTTTGTTGCGCACTGCTTTTCTATGGCGCCGCCGGGCGGGTATATGGCCAAACGAACACGGCATTAGGCGGTGCCTTTAGCGCGGCGAACGTTAGCGCGCTTACGAGTATCGGGGTCGGTGCCGAAAATAACAGCGCGTTTGGTGCAAATGCCTCAGCGGCCCTTACGGTAGCTGACAATACTACAGCCGTTGGTTTTAATGCACTCTCTTCTGCTACTGATGGCGATGCCAATAATGCCTTCGGCAGTCAGGCGTTGTCGTCCTTAGTGACCGGGGTGGGAAATAACGCCTTTGGATTTAACGCGCTGCTTAGTAACTCGCCTGCGGGGGCTGCGTTCGGCGAGGGCGATAACAACAATGCGTTCGGTAACAGCGCATTGCAGTCGAATACATTAGGAACTGGCAATACAGCGGTCGGCGAGAGTGCTTTGCGATTGAATGTGGCAGGTAACGAGAATGTTGCTGTCGGCATGAGAGCATTGAACCAAAGTACAGGATCCAATAATGTTGGAGTGGGTTTTGAGTCACTTCGTGACATTTCGACAGGTGACGCAAATACTGCCATTGGGTATCATTCAAATTTCTCAACGACAAATTCCGTACAATCGACCGCGATTGGCTCGAATACTGTCGCGACTGGCACTTCGTCCACGGCCATTGGTTATAGTGCGGAGGCACTTGCCGATAATGCCACCGCGATAGGCACTGGGGCAACCGCCACTCGGGTCAATCAAATGGCGATGGGCACCACAGCGAGTACCTATACAATGCCCGGAATCGGCTCATCCGCCAGCCGCGCGGCACAATCGGGCCCCACGGAGTTTGTGACCGCCGATGCTAATGGGAATCTCTCCACGGACGGTGGAGCGACAAATATTATCATCAACAAAAATACGCATGGGATTGCCGGCGCTTTTGCAATCTCGGGCATACCCGAGGTGCTCCCCAACGGCACCAACTATGCGGTCTCAGCCAATTGGGGAACATTCGGGGGCGCAAACGCAGCGGCTCTCGGTGGGGTGGCGAGAGTCGACGGCGATCTTTTTTTTAATGCCGCAACGGTACTCGGTTATGCTCCTGGAGCCCGGGCAGGTTTGACCTACTGCTGGTAGTTATCGCTTTTGGAGCCGATCATGAATAATCCGCATCGAATCTGTTTGATCCTTTTGCTGTTGGTGTCTTCCCGGCTCGGGGCCGTTGCTCTGGCGGAGGTTCCTAAGGGCCAAGCGGTCCATCCCCTGACATTGGTACTCGTCAAAAGTACACTCATTGCAGTCAATCACGGGAATATTTCTGGTAACTACGCCGTGTTGCGGGAACTCGGCTCGGAGCGTTTCCAGCAGACGAATACCCCGGCCGATCTCGCTGCAAGTTTTGCAGAACTTCGCCGCAATAAACTCGATTTAAGTCCCATTCTGGTCACCGACCCACAGTTGACAAAACCGCCGGCACAAGACCAGGAGGGTCGCTTGCATCTCGAGGGATACTGCCCGCTTTTGCACAATACGATTCGCTTTCATTTGGTGTATCAGACGTTGCCCCACGGCTGGCTGATCGATCAGATCTCTATCGCCATTGTGCCGCAAAATCAGCAGCCTACAAGTAACCGATAGCACACACCCTGCTCGTGCACGCATACAGACTGCCCGGTCGCCATAACGGCAATGTTTATTGAATGTCGCAGAGGGTTTCCGCCCGTGGGGCAACCCACTATAGAATTTGGTGGGGCAACCCACTATAGAATTCGATAATCGTTTAACGCCGTACCGGCCCTCGAGACGACCTGCTCAACAAAAGGCATCCCAGTAGAATTAGCAGACATCCAGACGGCTCTGGCACCGAATAGTAGAGCAGGCCCGTGGTGTTCAGATGCCAATAGCTCGGGGCGTGTACTTCGGCAAACCATCCGGTGACGCTCTCGGCCGCAGACAAATCAACAATCTGAAAGGTGTCGTTAGGGTCCGGAGTAAAGCCGTCAAGAAAGGTGATTTGGGCGATGCCATCGAGCGAATCCTGGCCGGTAAGGGTCAAGCGGTCAAACTCAAAAGTGGATATTCCATGAATTCCAAATTCGATGATTCTTTCCGACTCGACCACAACGTCATCGAAGACGAGAGAGCCCGCGCCGTAAGACCCATTGAAATGGTCTCCAATCGCGAGGGTACCGCCGGTCGACGAGTTGGCGAGGTTGGCATTTCGGATCGTTCCGGATCCGAATAGAACACCACTAATTTGTAGCGGTGACATGAGTTCCCCATCGATCAATCCCCCAGAGCCCATGTAGATATCGACATCAATATTACCCCATCCAGAAACCGTTCCCGAGTCGTCGAGGTTGATTAGGCTCGCAGAGGAACTGCTGGACAAACTGCCGCCTGCGAGGACAACACCATTTGAGGAGAGGTTGTCCAGGGGGGATCGAGCGTACTTCCGTGGGCAATCCAGATGCCGCCTGTCACATCGAGACGGCCACCTTCGCCGACAGTCACATTCGCCGTACCGCCCCCTGCTCCGGAAATCGAATCACCTCCTAAATTGAGGTGCCACCGACTGCCAGCGTGGCATCGCTGCCGCCACTAGCGCCCTCAATGGTGACAGTGTTTCCCGGGGCATGTATGCCGACATACATGTTGGCTCCTGTACTGATGGTGCCACCCGAAGTGATTGTAACGTTGCCGGTGCCATAATCGCCAATCCAAAATGTTCCGCTGTTATCCCAAGTCGATCCAGGACCCGAAATCAACAGCGTTCCAACTGCCCCTGAGGTGTAACCAAGAATGGCAACGGAGCCGTTCACGCGACCGCCATTTTCAATCGTCACGCTGCCAACGCCGAGGGCGCCCACGTTCACCAGGCCAACGTTCCAGGGATCGGATTGGACACCGGGAGGGCCGGGTTGGACATCGCCGCTGGTAATGACCGTCGCATATCCCCTGCCGGTCACAATCACAGAAATACATAAAGCAAAATAGAAAACGGAGTTCGTTAGCGTGACCCGACGGCGAGGATCTTTATTGCGTGCACGAGGCGTGCCGGTAAGGTGATTAGATTTCATAAGGCCCCAGTCCATCGCCGATGGGGTGTCGAACAATGCACATCATGACGATGTTGGCCACCATCGTTCTTCCCCACATCTTTTTTTGATACCTGTATATTTTAACACCACATGGTAAAAGTATCCATTGTTTTGCGCCACTCGCAGAGTTATCGTTCGGATCGAAAAAAACAGGCCCACCCTGCAATGCTCTCCCGAGGCAAATGGTACCCCCCCTATAAATCTGAATCAGCGGTCCAAATTATAGCTGCGCTAAAGGTTTTTCCCGTGAGAAGGCGAAACGCAGAGTTGCTATAGTGGGAACGGATGTTTTTCGCCAACGGAACCGGTTGCCTCCATGAATGAATTTCCAACACCGACGCGGGCCATCTTGCCATCGGTCCTCGGTGCCATCGGCGCAACGCCCCTTGTGGATCTGAGGCGACTGACGGCCGATCTTGAGGGCCATATCTATGCAAAACTAGAGTACATGAGTCCTGGCCACTCTAAAAAAGATCGCATTGCGCTTGCGATCATCGAAGCGGCCGAGGAGAGGGGGGAGTTATCGCCGGGACAGACTGTGGTCGAGATGACCTCCGGCAATACGGGGACCGGGGTCGCCATCGTCTGCGCGGTGAAGGGATACCGGTTTGTGGCCGTGATGAGTGAGGGAAATTCCTCCGAGCGGGTGAGGATGATGCAGGCGCTCGGGGCGGAGGTGGTACTGGTCGATCAGGCTTCGGGAGGACACTGCGGTCAGGTCCGGGGCGATGACCTTTCGCTCGTGGAGGATGCAGCACGAAAGATTGCCCAATCGCGCGATGCGTTTCTGGTCGATCAGTTTGTCCGCCGCGAAAACGCTCTGGCCCACGAGTTGGGGACCGCCCAAGAAATTCTCCGGCAGACGGGCGGTGCGTTTGATGCTTTTTGCGATTTTGCAGGAACCGGCGGCAGCTTTGCCGGATGTACCAAAGCCTTTAAAGAATTTAACGAATCGATCCGCTGTTATCTGATTGAGCCGGCCGGCGCTGAGGTGCTCGCCGGAGCGGTGCCGCCGTACAGTGAACATCCGATCCAGGGGGGCGGGTACAGTCGCGAACTGCCGCTGATCGACAAAACGCTCGTGGATGGTTTTTTGTCCGTGACCGGTGCCGATGGGAGGCACTGGGCGCACCGTCTTGCCAGTGAAGAGGGAATTTTTGGCGGTTTTTCTTCAGGGGCCAACGTAGCTGCCGCAGCGCAGTTGCTTGCGGGTGAGATGGCCGGCAGCTCCATTGTCACGATGATCTGTGACTCGGGCCTGAAATATCTCTCGACCGATCTCTGGGGCGAGGATTAACCGTCGAGTTCGATTCGCCGGCCTTCTGCCTCACTTTCGCGACCGGCCAATACAATCGCCATCGACCGGTAGGCGTCGTTGAGATCCGACTGCCGGCGGACGAGGCTCGTGACCGCGCGAAAAAAATGGTCCAGTAGTTGCTCTCCGACGGGGCGGTCAGCTTCGAGCGATTCGCGGTGACGGCCCGCCGAATCAAACCAGGTGACCGTAGATGGAAAGTCGATAAATGCGACACCCCGCTCGCAGGAGACCTGCATCGCGCTCGGCGGCCTGAACGCAATCGCCTCGGGCCAATTGGTAGGCAGGTAATGCCCACAGCTCAACTGGGCGGTAACGGGCATCGCGCCATCGCCCTCAATGGGTGCAAACTGGAGGCTGAGCATTTCGTAATCGGTTTGGTAAGGTCCGCCACCTGCCGCTTTGTGCGCGACCCCCGTAACGGTCGAAGGTTCGTTGCCCACCACAAAACGGCACCAGTCGACCAGCTCAACCATGTGGAACATCGGCATGCCCTGTGGGGGCTCCGCATGCTCTTGTTCCTCTTCGACCAATAATCGCTGGTGGCAAAAGATGAGCCTCGGATTGCCGAGATGGGTTGCAATCAATTCTTTGAGCCTGAGCGTGGCAGGTGCGTGTCGCTTGGGCAACTCCGCCATGAAGGCGATGCCCGATTTCTCCACGCGTTTCTTAAGTTTGTAGGCGGATTGCAGATCGATATTCAGTGCCATCGCGCAGTAGACCGCTTTGCCGGAATCGCAGGCCGCAAGAATAGGCAGCGGGCCGTACCACTGCGGGGCGAGCATCAAGACGGCGTCGATGTCTTCGGCACGTATCAGCGCACGAAAACTGTGGTAGAGGCGGGCGTCAAAGGCCGCAGCGGCCTGCTCAGCGCGGTGCGAGACCTGTTCGCAGACGCCCCGAACCTCAATCCGGTCGTTCATGGCCCGTAGCACGGGTGCATGGCGTTTTTGCCAGCTGCTACCGAGGCCGATCAGGCCGACACGGAGCTTCATAGGATTTAATTTTCGAGGACTTGGCGGACGACAGATCGGTTTAAGGGTGGCAATTATACCGCTAGAAACAGTCCGCGCCCAATCGTCACGCACATGCGGCGGCAAGGCCAAGCGGTCTTGTCCGGCTGGCCGAGGTGAGTATACTGTTTGTTTCTGTTTTTTGAGGCATTGTGGCGGTTTTGAGCCGCGAGGGCAGGGTCATTCAGGAGTGATGCGATGGCGAGGATTTGCGAAGTTTGCGGTAAAGGCCCCCAGATGGGCAATCGGGTGCGAACCCGCGGTAAAGCCAAATACCTTGGTGGAGTCGGTACCAAGGTGACTGGGATTACCCGGCGTCAATTCAAACCGAATCTGCAAAAAGTCCGCGTCACTACCGCCAGAGGGGCCAATACGTCGCTTTTGGTCTGCACGCAGTGCCTTCGCAGTGGGGCGGTGACCAAACGCGTGAAGGCCAAGCCCTTCGTCCTGCCGGTCAAATAGAACATTTCGCGACCGGACCTGAGCGGGCCGGTACCCGCCGGGCTCTCTGTCGTCCATTTCGCGGATAATCAACAATATGGGCCTCTCACGTGAAGATGTAATCAAGGTGGCGCAGCTTGCTCGTTTGGAGCTTTCTGAGGCCGAAATTGCTGCACTGACATCGCAACTTGGTGACGTCCTTACCTATATCGAGCAACTCTCAAAACTCGATACCGAAGGGGTGGAACCGATGGCCCATGCGGTAGAAATGGTAAACGTGTTGGCGGAAGATGTGATCGAGGAGAGTTTTGACCGTGAGCAGATACTCTCAAATGCACCGAGTCGTGACGATACATGTTACCGCGTTCCGCCCGTGTTGGGCGAATGAAGGTGAGCCCACCGCGGCAAAATAGGCGTCGTGACCGGCTCTAGCGATGGTTTTGAAAGATGACACTCATCGAACAATCGGCGACTGAACTTCTAGGCCTCCTGAAACGCCGTGAGGTCAGCTCGCGCGAACTGACCGGTGCCTATCTCGACCAAATCGATGCGCACGACCAGCAGATTCATGCCTTCCTTCGGACCGATCGCGATCGTGCACTGCAACAAGCAGACCTGATCGACAGGAGGCGGGCACAAGGAGAGTCCCTTGGGTCGTTGGGGGGATTGCCGGTGGCGGTCAAAGATGTGCTTTGCACGCGCGGTGCGGTGACCAGTTGTGCATCCAAGATGCTCGAGAATTACGTTCCACCGTACGATGCGACGCCGATCGCGCGGCTCAAAGAGGCCGATGCCGTCATTCTCGGCAAGACCAACATGGACGAGTTTGCGATGGGCGGATCGTGTGAAAATTCCGCCTTCGGTCCGACCCGCAACCCCTGGGATACCGAACGCATTCCCGGCGGTTCGAGTGGAGGTGCGGCGGCCTCGCTGGCTGCCTCGATGACACCTCTTTCGATAGGAACCGATACCGGTGGGTCGATCCGGCAGCCGGCGAGCCATTGCGGCGTGGTGGGACTCAAGCCGACGTATGGCCGGGTGAGCCGCTATGGCCTGATCGCGTTTGCCAGCAGTCTCGACGCGGTCGGTCCGTTGGCCCGCACGGCGGAAGATGTTGCGCTGCTGCTCGGAGTGATCGCTGGCCATGACGCCCGCGATTCCACATCGATCGTGCAGCCTGTGGGCGATTATCGTGCCGCAACGCGGCGGCCGCTGGAAGGATTGCGGCTGGGTGTGGTTTCAGAACATTTTGGCGAAGGGCTCGATCCCGAGGTTGCGCAAACGGTTCGAGATGCGATTGATCTGTTTAAGGACCTTGGCGCAACTGTCCGGGAAATTGCGATGCCGCACAGCCAATACGCCATTTCCGCCTACTACATCATCGCCCCTTCGGAGGCATCGAGTAATCTGGCGCGCTATGACGGTGCGCACTACGGAATGCGCGCACCTGAGGCAGAGTGGCGCGATGGTGGGGCAGAGGAGAATCCGTTGGTACAAATGTACCGCTCGACGAGGGCAGAGGGGTTTGGCGCGGAGGTGAAACGGAGGATCATGCTCGGCACATACGCCCTCAGTGCCGGCTATTACGACGCCTATTACCTCAAGGCACTCAAAGTCCGGCGACTGATCGCCCAGGATTATCACGATGCGTTTGAGCAGGTCGATCTTATCGTCGGACCGGTGACCCCCTCGCCGGCCTTCAAACTTGGCGATAAGTCTGAGGATCCGCTTTCGATGTATTTGGTCGACCTGTACACGGTCGGAGCGAATCTGGCAGGTATTCCCGCGATTTCTCTGCCCTGCGGTTTTTCGTCCGACCGTTTACCGATTGGCATTCAGTTGCAGGGCGCGGCACTTTCAGAAGAACTTCTTTTGCAGGCCGCGGGCGCCTATCAGGGGCAAACGACCTGGCACTCTCAGCGGCCGGAATTGGCATGAACCGATACGCACGGCAAGATCCATTATCTAAATAAAGGAAATTCAAGGATGTACACATTCAGTCGATTTGCGGTGGCAACCCTTTTGATTGGCTTGTTCTTTCCCCTGCAAAATGTCGCTGGCCAATCGATCGTCGGCACGTGGGTCGTTGATTTCAAAAAGACCGCTTCGGAAATCGGCGATCCGGAAAAGGCAGCGGGATTTTTAGAGGCGGCATCCGGCGGGCTCAAGATTCAGATGGTCTACCGGGCCGATGGTTCCATGCTTGTTACCCGGTCACTCGGCAGCGAGGGCCAGCAGAGAAAGGGAACCTATAAAATCACCGGACAGCGCGATCGTGCGACCACGATTCAGGTGACTAGTCCCTTGGCGGGCCTGCAGTGGCAGGAACTCTATCGAGCACCCAAAGACTATCTCGATCAGGAGATCGTGATGATTGGCACTTTTCGCGAACACTATCCCGAAAGTGAGTCGTTTGGCTTGGCACAGGGCGAATATGTTATAGAAATCTTCTATGAAGAGCTTCCCGATCAGCAGAAAGCTGCCATTCGCAAGCTAAAGAATGGTTCAAA
This sequence comes from Pirellulales bacterium, assembly GCA_030751095.1. Taxonomy (GTDB): domain Bacteria; phylum Planctomycetota; class Planctomycetia; order Pirellulales; family UBA7805; genus UBA7805. The sequence goes on from JASMGX010000017.1 coordinate 30,951, forward strand.
GGCTCCTCTGGCGGTAACTGGAATGTTGGGACAGTCGACCGTGGAAGATGACGAAGTCTATTTTATCGAGGCCTCCGGACTCCAGCCCGGCAACAAAGTGTTTCGCACGGACCAGCTGCAGATTACATTTCTCGATAATGACTATTGCAAAATGGGGACGCCGGGCGATGATCTTCTGCTAGTCTGGCGCCGGGTGAAGTAGCTCCTTGTATGTTCAATAGCCGCCCTTAACGAGACCACCGATGAGCGGAACAGCCTATACCACTGTGATTGGCCTGGAGGTGCATGTGCAGCTGGACACCCGGTCCAAACTGTTCTGCCGCTGCTCGAGCCAATTCGGCGCCCCGCCCAATACGCAGACGTGTCCCGTTTGTTCCGGCCAGCCTGGGGCATTGCCGGTAATGAACCTCCGCGCGTATGAACTTGCCATGCGGGCAGCGATTGGGCTCAATTGCGAAATACCCCAATTCACGAAATGGGATCGGAAAAACTATTTTTACCCAGATCTTCCCAAAGGATTTCAGACGAGCCAGTTCGACCTGCCGATGTCGCAGGATGGATATTTAGACATCTCCGATCCGGAGGGTGCATTTGAAGAGAGACGCATCGGCATTATCCGGGCACATCTAGAGGAGGACGCGGGCAAGAGTTTGCACGATGAAGAGGCGGGAAAGGCAGATAGCAGGATCGACCTGAATCGATGTGGTACGCCGCTTCTGGAAATTGTGTCGCAGCCCGACATGCGATCTGCTGCCGAAGCGAGAGTCTATTTGACGGAACTGAAGCTCCTGCTCACGTATTTGGAGGTGTCTGACTGCAATATGCAGGAGGGGAGTTTGCGGGTCGATGCAAATGTAAATTTGCATATTGACCGCGAGGAGGATCTGATCGCCACGCCGATTGTGGAAGTAAAAAACATGAATAGCTTCCGTGCGGTACAGCGAGCATTGGAATATGAAGTCGAAAGGCAGTACGAGCTTTGGCAACAAACGGGCCGAAAGCTGGGCGACGTGGGGGTAACCAAAGAGACCCGCGGGTGGGACGATGAGGCCCAGCTCACGCGAGCGCAGCGGGGCAAGGAAGAATCGAGCGATTACCGCTATTTCCCCGAACCCGATCTCCTGCCGGTCACCGCGACAGGAGAGATGGTCCAAAGCGTCCGCGCCGGACTGGGAGAGTTGCCGGCCGCACTCCGCACGCGTCTAGCCCGCGAGTATCAATTATCTCCTTACGATGCCGATGTGCTGGTCAATCAGGGCCGTAGCCTTGTCGATTATTTTGTTGCCGTTGCCGATCGCTGCGGCGATGGCAAGAGTGCAAGCAATTGGCTCCAGCAGGATGTTCTGAGGCATTTAAAGGAGACAGGAACGACCATTGAGGCCTTTGCTGTTCCCGGCGAACAACTCGCCGATCTGATCTCGGCAGTCCATTCGGGCGCGCTTACGACGAGCCGTGGTCGCGAAGTCCTTACGCATCTGATTTCAAATGGCGGAACGGTCGCACAGGCGATGCAGCAGTTGGGTATTGAGGAGGTGGACCAGAGCGAGCTTGAGGAATTGTGCCGGGAGTTGCTCATCGCGAACCCAAAAATCGTTGCCGATATCCAGAGTGGAAAAACAAAGGCTGCCGGGGCGCTGGTCGGACAGGCCAAGGGAAAAAATCCGAATGTCAATCCGCACGACGTTCAGAGAATCTGCCTGAAGCTCGCAGCGGAGATGTAGACGCATTATGGGTAAGTGCATTATCACGCTCACAAGCGACTTTGGCACCGGCAGTCCCTATGTGGGGGCGATGAAGGGGACCATCCTCTCAATCGCTCCTGAGGTGTCGATTGTCGACATCACGCACGATGTGCCACCCCAGGATGTCCGTCAAGGTGCGCTATCGCTCGCTGCGACGACCTGTACGTTTCCGGCAGGGACCATTCATATTGGCGTCGTCGACCCGGGGGTGGGCACCGAACGGTGCCTGATCTACGCTCTCATTGATGGGCAACACTTCCTGGCCCCGGATAACGGCCTGCTGGACCGCTTGGCCCGCAATACGCCTCCCGAGCAAATCATCGCCCTGACGCAATCTGAGTTCTGGCGAGAGGAAATTTCATCGACCTTTCACGGTCGTGACATTTTAGCTCCTGTTGCTGCGCATTTGAGTCTAGGGGTCGGCGCGGACGCGTTGGGCGATCCGCTCGATGAGCTGGTCCGTTTGGAGTGGGCGGAGGTGGAAGTGTCGGCAAAGAAGCTGTCGGGGATCATCGAGTCGATCGATTCGTTCGGCAATCTGATTACCAATATCAGTGAAGAGTTGCTTGGAGATGTACCTCGCAATGATAGCGTGCGGATCGTGTGCGATGAGCATGAGACGACCGGGATCTACAGCACCTATGGCGATCAGCCGTCCATGACCCTTCTGGCGCTGATCGGTTCGGCCGGGATGCTGGAGTTGGCGATTGTCGACGATAGCGCTGCGGCAATGTTGAGCGTAAAAGTTGGTGCAGCGGTCACGGTGAACTGGTAGAACGGTGTAACGCAGTGGCACGTAAAAAAGGAAACCGATGACTCGAACAACTCTTCGTTTTATGCTTCTGCAGATCCGCAATGCAGACGATCCGATGCGGCAGCAGGAAGTCGATTGTTTTGCGCAAGCGCTCTGCTGCGACCCTTTGCAGCTCGAACCATGGGACCTGCTCTACGACTGTCCGGTTTGGAGTGCGGTTCGTCGCTGCGATGCGGTCTTTATCGGCGGTAGTGGGCACTACTCGGTTGTGAGCGATACGCCGTGGATGGAAGGAGCACTTGAGCTTTTGCGCCAGATCCATAGCGAGAGCAAGCCGACCTTTGCATCTTGCTGGGGATTTCAGGCGATGGCCCGGGCACTTGGCGGGCACGTGGTGCACGACCTTTCGCGGGCGGAGATCGGCACCCATACGCTTCAGGTAACTGCGGAGGGATTGCGCGATCCCCTCTTCAGTTGTCGGGCTCCAACATTTCGCGCACAGATGGGGCACGAAGATCTGGTCGATCGGCTTCCCGACGGCGCGGTGCTTCTCGCCTCGTCACCGCTCGTGGAGAATCAGGCGTATCGACTGGCGGACAAACCGATCTGGTGTACGCAGTTTCACCCGGAGCTGAGGCGTGCTGCACTGCTTGAGCGCGTCATCGAGTACCCGAAGTACATCGAAAAGATTGCCGGTATGCCTGCCGAGCAGTTTGAGACGATGCTCGAAGATGCACCCGAGATAGAGAGCCTGTTGCAGGATTTTGTACAGCTCGTACTCGAGTGAGTTCCCAGACAGACTATCACGCAGTCGTTGAAACGGTTAGTCTCTCGCAGGATATGCCGCCACGGCGCACTCTGGTCCTTGGCAAATAGCGGAAGAGAAAGAACGGCGCAGGGCAATCGAGTGCGAGAGCAGGGGCCAGAATAAAGATGCCGCATTAACGGCGACAGATTAACGGCGGCAGATTAACGGCGGCAGATTAACGGCGCCGCCGACGGATGCCGAAGAAAGCAGCGCAACCAAGCAGCAGCAGCAGCGCGGCGGCCGGTTCCGGAACCGCACTTCCTC
>JASMGX010000180.1 GCA_030751095.1 Pirellulales bacterium
ACCTTCGAATTCATTTATGGTGCTGGTGCAGGTCCTGATAATATGAGCTTCAAGCAGGCCAGCTCCGGGAACCCATATGCTGATGGTCGGAGAATTAAAACGACTGCTACCGTAAACGGTAACTCTGGTAGTGCGGACCTTGCATTCTACGCGGTCGCCGCCACCGCTGCTGCAGTTCCCGAGCCATCCAGTTTCGCCATGATGCTCATCGCGGCAGCACCCCTGTTGTTCCGAAGACGCCGACTCTAGGTGGTATTTGTTGTTTGTTATACTGATTGTCGGTTAAACTAACGAACGAGAATACCGATCACAGCGATCACGACCAACAGTTCGACCAACGTAAATCCGTATTTGGTCGACGGGTTCGACATCTGCAAAGGCTCCTCTTGCTATGGCGACACACAAGCGTTAATCCTTGGACGGTGTCGACGATCGACAATATCACGTTCCGTGCCGTCCCCGAACCGGCGGCGATCCTCTTAGCCCTTGTGGGTCTGGCGATGCTACCCCTCGATGACTGACACCCAGTCTCTCGCAAATCGGAAAAAACAAGCAATTTTCGGGGTGGGAAACCCGCGCGTGCGTCTCGAGAGGTCTCCTCAGGGCAGTGCGAGCCGCTGACTTTTTGGCCTACTCGATCTCAATCACAAGATTCACCGTCGCGCGGATCTCCTGCGTGCCTGCGGCGATCGGTACTGCCGCGGCATCCATCTCCATGGCCATCGCCCGGTGCATCCTTTTTGGTTGCGGCGCGTAGCCGCCCCCTTCGTGGATGGTCATGATTTCGCCCAACTCGACGCCGGCCGCATCGGCGAGCAGCTTTGCTTTGCGCATCGCGTTGGCAACCGCCTTCTTGCGTGCCTCGTCGAGTAGCGGTTCCGGTTTGTCGGTGAAGAATGAGGGGCCGCTGATCGAATTGGCCCCGAGCGTCACTACTTTGTCCAGCACACCGCCGAGGTCGGCCAGTTTCCGGACGATTGCCGTCGCCGTGTTCGAGACGCGGTAGCCGACGATGGTCGGTTCCTGCCGCGGTGCGTTCGGTTTTCGCGGTGGCCGCGAGTAGACCGGGCTCACGGAAAACTGGGAGGTTTGTAGATCATCCTCGGCAATACCCGCCTCGCGGAGCCCCTGCATCACCTGCCGCATCCGTTCGCTGTTTTTATCGAGCGCTTCGCGGGCCGTGGCCGCTTGGGTCACTACCCCGGCCGAGACCGAGGCGGTGTCGGGTTTGACCTTGATTTTGCCTTCACCGTTAACGGTGATGGTCCGCGGCGGTTTTTCATCCGCATCGTGATCCGCACAGGTAACGGCCGTGGGGAGCAGCCACAGGGCGGTTATCAACAATGGGGCAAGAAAAAAATCGCGCATGGTCCAGTTTCCTTTCGAGTAGCTACACCGGGAGGTCGCCTGCTTGACGCACGGCAATCATTCTACCGCACGCGGCGAGCTTCTCCAGGGAGATCGGCTTGCCAAACCGCGAGCGGAGCGGGCATGTTCACCAGCTTTGTAACGGCGATTTTAGCTCAGTCGAGTTGGGGGCCCTTGCCGCGGCTGAATTCGGTATTCTCGAGCATTGGGACCGGATCCCAGTTGGAATCCTCGTGCCGCTTGATCCCGACAATCCGCACGTCCTGGACCTGCGCCCTTTTTTCAAAGGCCTCGGCACGATCGACCAGAGAGATATCCCGCACAACAAGCCATCCGAGACAGACGGCAATAACACTCAGTACGATTTTGGTGTAGAGATCAATTTTCATCGTTGACTCCTTTATGTCGTTTTTGTGAAAGTCCTCTCGGCGCCCTTGCTCATTATATCCTTGCCAGACGCGACTGCCACCGAGATACCCGGAGATGCGACAATTCCCCGATGCACCAAGCCCCCGACAGCCCCCAATGCAACAGTTCCCGGTCCGGTGCGAGCTTACCGGTTGCGTTCCGTCTTCCAGGTCACGTTTTTGCGGAGTGCGTAGATCGAGACATGCGGACGCAGATCGCGGGTCCGGCCCGGCACGTAGCGGAAGGTGACCTGTTCCGGGTACGATTCGGCGACCGTGTACTCGAGTTGGTCCTGGCCCGAACCCCGCCAGGCGAACAGGAGCACCAGTTGCTTTTCAAAATCGACCTGGGCCACGAGCTTGGCGGCGGCCTGCGCGTCAAAAAACTTTTTCGCATCTTCGGACGATTCGAGGACTTGCGGGCGGGCCCAGCCTCGGGGCAGAAACGCAGATCGCTCCGGCTCGATCCGCCCGACTTCAAAGATAGGAAGGATCGAATCCGATTCGGTTTCGGCGACCGGCTTGCTTTTCTCCAGGAGCGGCGGGTACGTAATCGTCTGGCCGATCGGCAGGAGGATCACTTTTGATGACTGTGGGTCAAAATCATCAAAGGCGACCCGTCGCAGAACCGGATATTGGTAGGTCTTGATGTAATAGGCGAGGTTTTTGGTATCGGCGATGACCGACCACTGGGTATAGTCGGCAACCGCTTCTCCTTTTTTATCCGCCCGGATGTAGCCTCTCGGAAGATCAAAGTTGTTGATAATGTGATCGGCTAACCGGACCGACTCCTGGCTGGTTTCGCACCGCTTGGCGGTGGCGGCAAACATGGCCGCCCGGATGAAGCGGGAGGGGGGGGTCGGATCTCCGGGCAGTCCCAACAGGCCGGACCCTTCGCCGAGCGATGAGATTTTCTCTCCGAAGGCCTCTGTTGTGCCTGCGTTGACCGGGGAGAGGTTGACATAGTTGCGGAGGTTCTGCAGGTGCCAGTCAAAGTTCGGGGCGTTGGTGAGGACGCCGATCGGGTTGTCGTGGACGTGGAGCTTGCCGCCACGCGGTTCGACGACGATCGATGCGCCACTCGCATCGTGCAGGGTATAGTGCAGCGGTAGAATCTGGTTGAGTTGCTTATACAGTAGCGAGACAACTTTGACATCATCGAGAGACGCTTTGACCTCTTCGACCGTGGCAAAGCTGGAGAGTGCCCAGGTGAGGAACTGCCAGGGGGCAAGCTGCTGCGCGCGATCTTCGGCCGTGGGCTCGGCGTATTGGGCGAATCCCGGGAACCAGAGGAGACCGCCGGCGAGTCCTTTTTCGTTGATCCCGTCCACGACGAACTTCATGCCCTGCGCATTGGCGCCGATGATCGCGTACTTGCTCTCCCACTGCAGACCGGCTTGTCGGGGCTCACCAGGTTCCGGAAAGCGATATCCGCGGGGCAAGAAGATAATCTCGGATTGAAGATCGATCCCAAATTCCATCGTGCGGCCATACACCGATCCACCATCCTTCGCCTTGATGAGAAAACTCGTACAGCTACAGGCCGAAGGTGGTCGCACTAGCAAAAGGCAGCTGGCAATAGCGACCAGGACAAGGAGTCCTCGTGGGCGAGGTCCGCTAGGCATCTTGATGCGGCAGATATTCATCGATCCCAACTCTCCGGTTTGTCAGAATTCAGGGTGATTGTGGCCCACCCGCGGCTATCTCTCGGGCGCCGATGAGTCTAAGCTCATTGGTGTGTGCTGTCAAATTGTGCGTTGCTACTCGGCCTTGCACCTTCCTTGTCGGTGGATGGTCCTGCACGGCAAACCGTTCCCCTTAAGGGTTAGGCGGAGACGAAAGCGTATTGTTACAGCTCTGCGGCTGAAAAAAGTGTTTCGTGGAGAATACAAGCGATGACAGCGCCGCTTCGATTTATCATGATCGGTGGATTTTTAGGTGCCGGCAAGACGACCACCATCGGCCGTTTGGCCGCCACCTATCAGCAACAGGGCCACAAGGTGGGCATTGTCGTAAACGATCAGGCTTCCGATCTGGTCGATACGCAATCTTTGCGTCGTCAGGGCTTCGAGGTCGGAGAAGTGGCCGGGGCTTGTTTCTGTTGCAACTTCAACGAATTGACCGACACGGTGGCGGCACTCGAGGAACAGAATCATCCGGACATCGTGTTGGCCGAACCGGTCGGCAGTTGCACCGATCTTGTGGCCACGGTCATCCAGCCGCTGTTGCGTCTGTGCGGCGAGCAGTTTTCGGTCTCTCCTTACGGCGTGATTCTAAAACCCTCACACGGACGGAGAATATTGACCGATTCCGAGCAGGGGTTCTCGCCCAAGGCCGCCTACATTTTTAAAAAACAGCTCGAGGAAGCGGACTTTGTAATGATCAATCGGATCGACGAACTGGAAGCGGACGAACGGGAGTGTTTGCAGCAGCTCCTGACGCGCCAGGTGCCAGAGACGCCCGTACTCTCGGTATCCGCCAAGACGGGAGAGGGTTTTGATGCGGTATTGAAGATGCTCGATCAGCAAGGTCCTTTCGGCCAGAAAATTCTCGATCTCGATTACGATCTCTACGCCGAGGGCGAGGCGGAACTCGGTTGGCTCAACAGCAGTCTTCGGGTGACGGGCGGTGCGCCGTTCTCACTCGACGGGTTGCTTCTGGGCATTGTCTCTCGCCTGAAGGAAACGCTCGCGAGAGAAAACGCAGAAACGGCCCATCTGAAAGTGATCGGTCTCTGGGAAGGTTTTTACGGCGTGGCCAACCTGATCAGTGGCGAGAGTCCGCCGGAACTTTCCCTGGCAGCGGGGTGCAAAACCACGTCGGCCGATGTGATTCTCAACGCTCGGGTTGCCAGCAGCCCAGAGCTTCTGATCGAGCTGGTCGAGCAGGCGGTCGAGGAGACCTGCCGTTCGGTAGGGGCGAGTGCCGAATTTGTTCGGACCCAAAGCTTTCGTCCATCGCGCCCTCTGCCGACACACCGTTTTGATACTGCACTGAGCGAGCAGTAGGTGTGGCCTTTTGCATCGGGCAGAGGCCTGCCCCGATCTTTTCGACAACGTCAGTCCGTTTTTTTCTCCGACCCCCAGAACTTCTGCATTTGGAGAAACATAAAAGAGGCGGTCCAGGTGATCAGCATCAGGCCGGTCAGGGCTTCAAGTCCCGTGAGGAAGCGCATCTGGCCAAAGGGCTCAACGTCGCCGAATCCGAGCGAGGTGTAAGTCGTAAAAGAAAAATAACAGCAATCGATCAGCGAACCGTCAAAATTGCCTGCGAGGCTCCCAAAATTTCCCGATCGCAAGAGAATGAAGTAAGCAGCCGCAAAGATCCAGATTTCGATCACATGGGCAACAAAAGCACCAAACATTCCAAGCAACACCCGCAGGCGGGGCCGGATGCGTAGCGATGGCACCGTATCGGCCATCCGATACAACACTTCAAAGTGGATCAGTATGGTGAGTGCGACCACTACGCAGTTGAACGCAAAAATGGATACTAACTCGGACAAGAAAATCTCCGATGCATGTTTTCCAGTTAAACTTCAAACCGCCCTGTGATTATTTGTCTGCGGCCCGCTCTGAGGCAACATCGATTCGATGCAAACCTGCTCGAGAGAAAAGAGCACCGCCGATGGATTATGATACACGGTCTCAATAAGCATACCTCTCCTTTTTGTCCGGCGCGCGTTTTCGAAGCGGCGCAAACAATTGGCTCCGTCCCTACCCCCTGCGATTCGGCATGCGATGCGGTACGATGGGTGGCTCAAATGGGTATGTCGATGGCGACTTGGAGGTGCTTGCCGAGGGTGCTAGTGGGCATACGGGATTAATCGATAAGAATATTGAAATAGGAGTTTGACACTATGCAACGCCGAATTGTTTTTCTCACCTCGATCGCGCTGGTTGCCGGTTTTTTGGCATGGGGAACGGTAGGGGCCGATGAGAAAAAAGGCGCCACACGGCCCGCGACCACGAAACATCTCATGAAAGGTATTGTGGCACCGAATTGTAAAGCACTCGCAGAGACTCTCAAAGCAAATCCATCGGACGACGAGGCTTGGGAGCAGGCTGCCATGTACGCCGCCTTGCTCAACGAGGCCCACTACATCCTCATGGCCGACAGTCGTTGCCCGAGCGGGGAATGGGCGGGTGCCGCCGAGACCT
>JASMGX010000181.1 GCA_030751095.1 Pirellulales bacterium
CCTGGGGCCGTGCGGGCGGATCTTTTTTACCGGAGGAGCCTTTGGTTACGATCTCGAGGACGCCGGCGGAGAGCGATTGGGAAAAAGTTCGGCAGCGAGCGTTTTTTCGTGCCGGGCGGATGGTACAGATCTGCAGATTTTTGGTCAGGGATCGATCAACCCAGTCGAGGTGATGTTCACGCCCGCCGGTGAACTGTTTACGACCGTGGCAATCTTCGACAATGTGGGAGGCAGGCACGATGCCCTCATGCACTGGGTGGATGGCTGTCTCTCCAAACAGGTATGGGGAAAACCGCTCCTCCCGCAAACCGGATATCCATTGCCGGCGGTCTGCCGCTGGGGGCAAGTGGCGCCTGCCGGATTGATGCGCTATCGCAGCAAGGCACTCTCGGACGATTTTCACAACAATATCTTTGCCTGCCAGTTCAATACCCATCAGGTGATGCGGGTCGAATTGGAACGTCACGGTGCATCGTTTCTTCCAAAACGAGACGAACCGTTTATCAGCAGTAAAGCGATTGACTTCCATCCAACCGACATTTTCGAAGATGCCGACGGCAGCCTGCTGATGATCGATACCGGGGGTTGGCTCTACTATGGCTGTCCCACATCGAAAATTGCCAAACCGAACATCTATGGCGCGATCTATCGGCTGAGACAAAAAGGGATGAAAAAGGTCGCCGATCCACGCGGCAACAAACTCGATTGGGAAAACGCTGCTGCTGGAGAAATGGTGGGTTGGCTCGATGATTCGCGTCCCGCAGTCCGCGATCGAGCAATCGATACTTTGGCCCGCCGTGGCGATGTGGCTCTCGATGCGTTGGCGGTGGTGGCTGGGGGTGATCGGCAGTCGCAAACATTCAGCGTCCAGGCCCGAAGAAATGCCATCTGGACTCTTTCCCGAATTGGCACCGACAAGGCTCGAACAATATTGCGAACCGCTCTGGCCGACCCGGACCCCACCGTCCGGCAGGCAGCCGTTCACAGCTTAGGCACCCTCAAAGACAATGCGGCACGGCAAGCACTTTGCCAAAGGTTGCTCCAGGATGAGCCTCCGGTCCGACGCGCTGCTGCGACCGCACTCTCCAAATTGACCGAGAATACCTCAGAGGAGACTGCGAAAAGCATCCAGGCTCTCTTGGAGGGTATTGCTCGGGAGGACAATGACGACTATTTGATGCACGCCCAAATATATGCCTTGATTCGCTTGAACAATTTTGATGCGACCCTGGCAGGCCTTCAAGCGGACAACCCCCAGGTCCGTAGGGCGGCACTGATTGCACTCGATCAAATGGCCGACAGTCGCTTAAGCCATGAAATGGTCATCCCTCTGCTCAATACGTCCGACCAATTATTGCGTACCGCAGCGATCGACGTCATCACAAAACACAAAGGCTGGGCCGATGAGATCAAACTGGTCGTCGCTGGCTGGCTCAATGGCAAACAGCTTTCCGAGCAAGACGCTGCGCTGGCGTTGGCGGTATTAAAAACTTTTGCCGCAGACCGTGGCATCCAGCCACTGATGGTCGCTGCGATGCGTAGTGCAAAAGTACCCCGCGAAACAAAACTGTTGCTCCTCGATGCGTTGGTTGAAAGTAATCTCGAAGCGATGCCGGACGAATTTGTCGATTCGCTAAAAAGTCTCTACAAAACCGGTGATGGACAACTACTCGAACGCCTCGTGACGGTCATATCGATCAAAGATACCGATAAGCTGGACCAGGAACTGATGGAAATTGCCCGGCAGGATGACCAGGATGGACCGCTGCGATTAGCGGCTCTGGCAATCGTAGCCAACCATGGGGGCAAACTGGATGCAGCCGATTTTCAACTTCTGGTAGATCAGTTTAATGATGAGGTCTTTCCTGTAGATCGCATCCGCGCTGCCGGGTCGCTTGCTAGTGCAGATCTTACCGAGGACCAAACACTCGCGGTTGCCGATCTGCTCGGCACCGTCGGGCCGCTGGAACTCCCTGTTCTTATGCAACGCTTCGAGCGCGATACTGCACCTGTGGTGGTGAATGTAGACGTGCAGCCGGCAAAGGCCAAAAACCATCGCGGTGTCGCCGCCTTTCTCGATGAACCGCAGGGGCATCTGGCAACCTGGAATAGCTGGGATCCGCTCAGCGGCGAAGGTTTTCTCTATCTCCGCTCGAGTGATGGCTCTTACAGCGGGCTTTCTGCCAGCAAAGTCGAGGGTGCCACGCTCTTGCCTTACAATATCAACCGCTTCGATCGGCTCATGGGAGACTTTGTGTACAACGGCCAGGAAAATGGCGGTGGAGAGCATCAGTCGTTTGAAAACCACTTCACTTTAAGTGGATTTAAGCCAGATCATCTTTACGACCTCTATTACTATGGTTCAGCCTACCCCAAACCAAACGCCCGCGGTGCGGAAGTTACGGTGGCGGGGAAGGAAGGTCCCGTCACCAAAGAGATCCGTGGACTCCATCCGGAAAATAAACACTATGAAGATGGGATTACTCATGCACTGTTCTCTGGTCTTGCGCCTCGCGAAGATGGCACAATCGACCTCTCCTGGAAAAGTTTCCGTGAAGACAAGGAAGGTAATTTTGGTATTTTCAACGGGTTGACCATCGTCGCTCCGGCGGCCGAGGGCGGTCGCAGTGGCACCATCGGCAAACGCGTCGTCGCCGGCCTGACTCAATCGGAGGCGCTTGCAAGCCTGCCACCAGAACGGATCGAGAAGCTGTTGGGGCGTTTTCCTCCCGAAATCATCGAAAGCGCTACTCCGCTGCTCAAGCAGGTGCGAGCAGAAAACGAACAGCAAGCTGCACGATTGGCGGAACTTATGCCACATATTGGAGATGGGAATGCCGCACGCGGTCACGATGTCTTCTTCGGCAACAAGGCCGCCTGCCACACCTGCCATCGGGCTCAAGGAAAAGGGAGTGATATTGGACCTGAATTGACACTGATTGGCCGCATTCGTACCGATCGCGATTTGGCCGAGTCGATTGTCTTTCCCAGTTCCACGATTACTAATGGATATACGACCTTTTCGGTCATTACCGGATCGGGGCGGATGATCGATGGGGTGATTAATCGCGAAACAGCAGACTCTATCCATATGCGAATGGCTGAAAAACCTGAGGCGCACATTGCACGAGATGACATTGAGGAGATGGTTGCGCTACCCACTTCAATCATGCCACAAGGCCTTGAAAAGACCATCACCGTGGATGAGCTAAACGATCTGATCGCCTATCTGCGGACCCTAAAATAACGCTGTCGCACAATTTGTACGGCAGTGTTATGCAGCTGTAGTGTCATGCGGCTATTGCGAAAAACCGTAGCTTAGGTTGCTACCGATCGTAACTCACGAGGCAGGGGAAAAGTGACCTGCTCTATGCGAATTTCACAAAGCTCGATACTCGCATCAAATCGTTTGATCAAGTAGGAACAGACCTCTTGTACCAGACTTTCAGGAGCACTGGCACCAGCCGTCACCAATACGGTTTGTGATTCTTCAAACCACGTTTCGTCGAGATTCTCAACCCCGTCAATCAGACGTGAAGGTTTGCCACACTCCTGACCGATATCAGCAAGTCGCTGGCTGTTGGAACTGTTTTGGCTGCCAACCACCAAAACAAAATCCGCCTCAGCGGCTAACCGCCGCACCGCTTGCTGCCGGTTCTGGGTGGCATAGCAGATATCATCCTTCGGTGGTGCCACAATGTTTGGAAACCGCTCTTGCAAACGACAGATCACACGATTGGCATCATCCACCGAAAGGGTCGTTTGGGTCAGATATGCGATGTGATTTGGATCGCGGACTTCGAGGCGATCAACATCCTCGGGGGTCTCTACCAATACAATCTCGTCAGGAGCTTCACCCATGGTGCCAATCACTTCGTCATGGCCATTGTGACCGATTAAAATAATCGTCCGCCCTTCCTTCGCATACTTGATCGCCTCCAAATGTACTTTGGTAACCAACGGGCAAGTCGCATCGATGGCCTGGAGTTTCCGGTCTTGCGCCTGATTGCGTATTTCAGGCGAAACTCCGTGGGCAGAAAAGAGCAAGGTACTGCCCGGGGGAACGGACTCGAGATCGGTAACAAAGATCGCACCCGATTTCTCAAACTGTTCCACGACGAATTTGTTGTGAACTATTTCATGGTAAACGTAGACCGGTGCAGAAAAAGCCTCGAGCGCTAACTCTAAACTTTCGATTGCCATCTCGACACCCGCACAAAAGCCGCGCGGCGAGGCCAACAAAATCTTCATTACAGACAAATCCCGTTACTGTCTGAACTCAAAAATCAATGAGCCATACCGGGAAGGGTTCGCTCACTTCGTACCGAAACTTAGGCACAGATTTCATCATAACTTAGTCCATACGACTTCACTAGTTGCCCGCTGGCAGGAGAGCGTTGATGACAACTAAGATCCTTTGGAATCCGGTGGCTCGCTCGTTTCGCGGGTTGGAATTTCCAAACGACTACTTGGAATCAACTGTTGAACGATCTCCTCGAGAAAAAGAGCCAGGTGGTCTGCACATCGCAAAGATTCCTGTTTGATGTTCCACCAATCCTTTGCGGTTGAGGGCCTCTTCATAAGGGCTCCAGTCGCAGCCCCTAGTCGGCCCGCTAATGACTTTTGGTTGTGCATGTGTTTCATTTCGTCAGGCAGACTATCTTCCAACGCATCGCGAACAACACGGACTACGAGGCAAAGAACACGAGACTCTCGACAAACCTCAGCTACTGCCAACGAACTAGTGTCCACGGCCTCTGCACGCATGTGTGCTGCCAGTGCTCGCTTCGCCTGCGGGTTCGTAGGTTGCCGGGAAACCGACACGATACCTCCAATAGTATATTTCTGATTGTCCGGATCGTCGCCTGTCTGAATATCAATCTTTAGTCGGCGACCCGATTCGTCTCCAACACTATCGGCAACCACGAGATCTCCCCGCTGCAGCGCCGGAACCAGGGCACCAGCGAATCCTGCCGCCACGACCCACTCTGGAGTATGTCCCGCGAGCAAGGCCCGGGTGGCGGCCGCAATACACTCCAGTCCACCGCCCACCTCGACCACTGCAATGCGGCGAGATCGCCACTGCCCCTCGTAAAGGCCAAATCCATTACCCTGCGTCTCAACCACTCCAGAGAGGCGGTCAACAATACTCCCCCTTTCAGTCTTGTCGCTAACGACAATGCCGACGTGGCACAAACGGGGCGTCACCGAGGCTGGATCCTCAGCCGATGCTTTTCGTTGAACGTCTGCCTTGGCGGCGCTGACGGCATCAGCAACGTGCCTGCCAGTCTCTCGTCGCAACCAGTTGTACATGAACTGCCGCCAGACCATCCGTTAACCTCGCCAGAGAACCGTGATTCATCGGAAGAGAAGTTGTCGGAGACCAATCACACCACGTCCAGTGTGGACACTGCTATCGGTTACCAACGGACAAGAGTGGGCGTCGGTGCAGCGTCGAAGCCCGCTGTTTTACTCCGGCTATGATTATCTTCGGTTTTTGTCCATTCGCATAGTGCGCGGAGCATCATACAGAGGCTCTCGAGTGGCGCAGAAAAATCGCTTTCTGTCATAGAATCGATCGCGTCAGCAAAAAATTCGCTCTCCAAGAGAAAATCAATGCCCAACCCGACCGCTGGTGAGTTGCCATAACCGGTCCTAGAAAGGGCAAGTACCGCCACCGCAGTATCGAAAAGGGAACTGGGGCCTTCGCCGGCCAGATAGCCTTGCGCGGTCATACCACATTCTCCCCAGCCACCACCCGGCTGTTGGTGGGCCCGTAGCCAACCGGCAGCGAGCATCAACGCAGGATCAGCACCCGACAGACCGACCGCATCGCACCCTAAAAGTACTTCGGCCGTAGTGGCAATGGCACCCACTTCGCAACCTGAAGCATCCGGCGAGGCG
>JASMGX010000182.1 GCA_030751095.1 Pirellulales bacterium
TGTTATTGTTCCTTAGCGACTGCAGAAGCCGAGGCGACTATTGGCCACATCGCGGATAGCTAGGTTGGGGATAGCCACGTCGGAATAGCCGGGCACGGCCAACTTCCCAACGCACTGGTTCTTACCGCTTTCCAGAGTCACTCGAAAGAGAAGCCTATCACGCTGGAGGCGCATCGTCAATGAAAATTCGTGCAGCGGGGCAGGTGCGGTAGAGCGTAGAAAGATTTTTTAAAGACTGCTAGCGACAGAATACATTGCATCTGACAGAGATTGGGATCTGAACTCGAAATGCGACGGTGTTCAGGCCAGATGATCGTCATTCAATGCCTGAATGACAGATAGAAGAAACCTCGTCCGCAACATGATGGCCACAGTCCAATCGCCTTTGCCAATATCTCGTTCGAGATTATTGCGAGGGAGTTGTAATGACCATGGGCAACTCATCTTTGTTGCCAATCCTTCGGCCCATGAACCTCAGGAAATCTTTATTTTCTTTAACGTCTACAGTATCTGTTGTAACGTTTGCCGATCGGAGGTTCTCAAACTGTTTAAGTAGGGCAAGAGATGCATTTGTGATTTTAGTATTGTTTAGATTAATAAACTCGAGGTTTTCGAATTGTTGGAGATGCTCAACACCGCGGTCCGTAATCTCTGTATTGGCCAACGAGATTTCTCGCAGTGTATCCGGGAAATCCATCGCCGCCAGATCGTCATCGGTTACTTCGGTATTGGATAAGTCAACGCGCATAACCGCCTTGCCCCCAAAATCCTGTACCGCCTGTTGGTAGTTGCCACCGCAGCCAGCTTGCAGGGAGAGCAATACAATGCCAACAAAGAGAATCAATGGTTGCGAGAATTTGTTCACCAGTTGTGGTTCGCTCAAGAGAGATTGACTTGGTAATGCATCCATCCTTATAGAAGATCTTATAGATTAAAGACCTAACAGGGGCAATGGCAAGCGAGTTGGGAATCAGTCGCCGCAAATGAAACAGCCATTCATGCCAGGTGCAAGTGCCGCAAGACGTACTGTGGTGTCCATGCTAACGCCACCCCAACTGCCATCGGCTGATTGTGTACCCGCCGCATGGGCCTCGAACAGATCATTCCAGGTCTCATCTCCACTTAAGACAAAAAAGCGAGCGACGAAATTCTCGTTGTACCAAATGGGAAAGGAACCGCCCGATGCGTTCGTCATTGTCCAGTCGACCCACTCCTGGATGACCGGATGATCTGTAGGAGCACCGAGAAATGCCCAGGCAGCGCAACCACAAGTTGCATATTTGTAGGTTCCACCCCAATACTGTCCACAATCGGCATGGTAGGCTTGTGTGCCAACCCAAAAACCTCCATCCAGTTCAATATCGAACTGTCGGGCACGGAGGAAGTCTTTGCAAATGGTAAACTCTTCTGCGGGTACTTGTCCCCCGGCCTTCTGGGCGGCGAGCATGGCCGCAACGCCGAACGGATGATGGAGGATATCTCCACCCTCCCAGAGTGCAGAGGATTGATTGTAGTGCCATCCTCCTTTCGCCTGGGAGCAAGTTGGACTCCCACCGGAGCCGCTTGCAGTTCTTATCGTCTCCGGCTCTGTAGGAATATCCGATGGATCATAATCGTCGCGCAAAACAATACAGTAGTTGATGCTTTTGTTAATGGCATCTAGATGTTCACCGAAGCTGTAATCACAGGGAGGTTCGTAGTCGCACTCGCCATTAAGTGCGTTGTTACCCGCAATTAAAATCTCCGACATGCCCCAAAGGTTGGTAAGATTGGTGTAACTCTCCTCGCCACAGGCACCATTCCACCAAGCGGTCGATCCCCAGAATCCATCCTCCCGTTGGGTACGGATCATATAGGCAATCGCACGACAGATCGTTTCCTGATACGGGCTTTCTGAGACTGCCGAGTACCCATGTCCTGCAAATGCCAGAAGGGCCCAGCCGACGATAAAGGGCCGTGCATCGGCATGTGCACTAGACCCGCTCGGAGCCCAACTTCCGTCGAATACGCCGCCGTCGACGATTTGATTGTCTTTGAGCCAGCAAAGTCCTTTGGTAACCATGTCATCTCCCGGGCATGCATCGCTCTCGGGATCATATTCTTGACACGGTTCGGGTCCGGAGACGACTGGTGGTGGCTCGTACTCGGCATCTCCGGTGCATTCGATTCGGACGCCGTCGGCGGACAATGTCTTGTAAACAGTGTTATGGGTTTTAATCAATAATTTTATGCGAAGCGTACCACTAAGAATCGGGACATCCGGGCCAATAATCTCAAACGGCCTTCCCTCATCCACGTAATCGCCATTGGGTTCAACCCGCTGATTGACGGTAAACGTATCGATGACCATAACACCATCAAGAATTTCAACCTGGACCTGGTCGTTACGATCGTAACTCATCTCGGACTCAGTTGTCCAGGTCATCGCGATTTCATAGGTCGCATTCGGGAGATCGTTAAACTCAAACTGCATATATTGGGTCATATTTGGACTTGTGCCCAAGATCCAATGGTGATTCCCTTTGTAGCCGCCATCTTGCGTTGGCGGGCCAATATTGGATGAAAATCCAGCGTCCAAGTTATCCATAAAGAGCAGGACCGGTGTCGTGCATTCGTCCGATCCGCTGTCCCCACCGCTGTCCTCACACTCATCCCCGGTGCCGTTCCCATCGGCATCGGCCTGATCGGGATTGTAGTCATATGGGCAGTTGTCACACGCATTGCCAATGTCGTCGCTATCGTCATTTTCCTGATCGGGATTGTCGACATATGGGCAGTTGTCACACGCATTGCCAATGTCGTCGCTATCGTCATTTTCCTGCCCGGGATTGTCGACATATGGGCAGTTGTCACACGCATTGCCAAATTCGTCGCTATCGTCATTTTCCTGCCCGGGATTCTCGTCATATGGGCAGTTGTCGCTGCTGTCGGGAATTGTGTCCCCATCGGTGTCGGGACCACCACCCGATTCGCACGCATCTCCGATGCCGTCGTCATTGCTATCGGCCTGATCGGGATTGGCGGTGTCGGGGCAGTTGTCGCTGCACTCTTCGGTCTCTCCGGGCGGGCAGGGGTCCGCAACGTCGGGATGGTCAGTGTCATAGGTGACACCCGGGTCGTAAACATCCGGATCGACATAAAAATCAGGGATGCCATCGTTATCGGCGTCCGGAAGCGTGTAGGAGCCACTGGCAAATGGATCTGCACAATCGGCGGGAAGTACGACATCTGGGGAGCGGATCGCGGGTCGGCTTCCACCGATCCTTGAGAATACAGGGATCGGTGGGATCAAAATCGGCGAGATCGAGCGACTCGGTATGACCATCGTAAAAGACCACGTTTGCTTTGCCGAAGTGGATCAGGCATGTTTCTGTGTCATCTGCCGTTTCTTTAAACTCTTGCCGATCTGTTGGATCGACCCACCTGGCAACAGGCTCCGGATACGTGAGGGCCACAATCTTGCCCGCATCTTCCGTTCCCAGGCGACCTGCCCGCTCGTTAAAGCCGTAGCTATTCTCGCCCTCGCTTGCTGATGGTGAGTTCCAGATATCTTCAGCACCTTCCATATACTCACTCAGGTATTGTCGGAAATTGTCCCCGTCGGGATTTAGCTTCTCGGCGGGAATGTTTGCGCTCGCTTTTTTAAGCGCAAAGCAGAGCTGGCGGAGGTTGTTCTGGCAACTGGCCGAGCGGGCACTTGCCCGCGAACTCTGGACGGCCGGCAGCAGAAGCGCCATGAGGATCACGACCACCACGATCACGATCAGAAGTTCGATGAGCGTGAAGCCGCCCCAAAAACGCGAAGAGCCAGAGCGCGAAGAGCCAGAGAACATGGCTGGGTTTCTCAGAAGGCAGGATACTTTTGGCAGCTTTCCGTCCGAAATGATGTTCACTACTACCACGATCTTGTAGAATACAAACTACTCAAATATTGACACAGAGTCAAACAATCAAAGATCGGTGCAGATTGTGGCAGAAATTGCATGCCAGAATCAGTTTCATGCACGGAGCGAGGGCCGAGCATGACGCTTTAGCAGAGCTACCGGACCACAGATGGCTACAGTTTTTCCGGTTGGTAGGTGGGCCGCCTGGAACGAAAGAAGCGGACCATCTCCCGCTGCTGCTCGGGTGAGACTCTCGTGTAGTTGAACTTGGCCGACTGTAGGCGAGGTAGACTCCGCAGCATTTTTAGAGAGTCATCGGTGACTGCCGTATGGGAGAGATCAATCTTTTGCAGATTTTGTGCACCCTCCAGATATGCGAGCCCCGCATCGGTGATTTTTGTGCCCGACAGGTTCAGTTCACTCAAAAATTCAGGCAACTCCAACTTGGCAAAATCGTCGTCGTTCAGTTGGGTATAGGAGAGATCGAGCAGGATCTGAATGCGACCACCGATCGCCTCAATCTGCTGGCTGAAGTTCTCACTCGCAGCATAGCGATCACGCAAAATCTGGTTCACTTGCTCTGGCGAAGGGCGGCCCGCCCGGTTGCTAAGATTTTTGGAGGCATCGCCACCACACCCTGAGAGAAAAAGACAGAGCATGAGAACGCAGAGCGACAGGTCGGCAGGAGAGATGGTTGAGAGAGTCATAGGCTTCTGCCGCTGTGTGTCCTTAGACTGCTCTTAGCGAAGGATGGGTGTTTCTGCCTGCGAGGCACAAGCGGGGCTTCAATGAAAGTGTAAACGATGGGAGTCCAAGCCGTTACTCAAAGAGTTTCAATCCGGCATAGCCGGGTTCCAGGCAGAGGATGGCAAACACAGTGCAATAGAGTCTTCCACCTTCCGTATTGCAGTTTCTCGGGGCATTGCCGCCTTGAGCGTGATTATCGGAAAACAGCCAGCTGCCGTCGTTCGCCCCCCCGGAGGTGTCCTGGTTTGCGGAGAGGTAGGGCTGAAGGACATTGATCCAGTTGCTCCAGACGCTGCCGCCCACCTGATAGGCAAGCAGTGTGGCCGGTTTGTTGTAGTAGAGGTCGCCCGCAAGATCGGGCGAGTTGTTGTCAAAGAAGCTTTGCATCGCTGCGTGGGAGGCGGGGACTGCCCCATGGTTCAAGTCTCCGGAAAGTTCCTGCAACAACGTACGCGAAAACAAAGAGCATGCCGACATTCGGGGCGAAAGAGCCGGATCGTGATAGGAGTGATAAAAATATTCTGAGTCCACGGCATATCCGGCCGAGGGATCGTCGACTGGATTTGAGCCATTGTTATTGAGAAGTGTTTTGATTTTGCGTAGCTGGGTATCGGAAAGGGCACCTTGAAGGCCCGCCTTCTTGGAGGCCACCAGTGCGGATAGACCCCAGATCATATGGGAGGGGTCACCTTTTCTATCTCCATCGCCCCAAATAGGCGTATATTTCCAACTGCCTCCATCAAGATGGGCATACACCGTGTAGGCCGTGGCACTTTCGGCGGCAGTCCGCATCTCTTCCATCGTCAGGTCGCACCCTTCCGCACACCCTCCATCGGTAGCCTGCTGGCTCAAAAGGACCGCTTCGGCCATTGCCCAGTGGGCGAAGAGATGACAGTACAGGCCGGGGGTGGCCCCGATTGTTTCCAGATTACCCTCCCCCTGCTGGTAACTGATCAGGAATTTAATCGCGTCGCAGACATTCTGCTTGTAGGTGCCACTGTAGGGCGTGTTGCCGTTGCCCAAAAAGGCGAGTACGGCTAGGCCCGTGGCGCCGCCTGGAAAGGCCCCAGCACTGCCATCTAGATTCCAACTGCCATCCTCCTGCTGTTGGCTGGCGAGCCATTCTAAGGCCAAATCGACCTCGCCGGTCGGATCGGTAGGAGGATCGCACGGGTCGGGGCCACTCTGGGCCTCGCCCTCTTCGGCACACTCGAATTTGACCG
>JASMGX010000183.1 GCA_030751095.1 Pirellulales bacterium
GAATAGGGCCTTCCGTTTTTTTCTGCGGCTCTTACGAAGCAATTCATGCGACATATCGGCACACTCCCTGATGCGACGTCGGCAGAACTCTTTGCCGATTATCTTCTAACAGAGGGCATTGCTACGCGCGTGGAAGAGGAAGATGGCCAATTCGTTATCTGGATTCGGGACGAGCAACAAGTCGACCGCGGCCGCTCTGAGCTTGAGGCGTTTCTGGCCGATCCCCAACAGGCCCGCTATACCGAAGCGAGTCGCGAGGCCCAATCCCTTCGCCACGAAGAACAGAAGCGGGAGCGGCGGTACCAGAAGAACCTGATCGACATGCGGCGGACCTGGCAGCGGCCCACGCTCGGAACCTGCCGGGTGACGCTCGCGCTAATGCTCGGGGCGATCATCGTTTCGGCATGGAGCCGGTTTGGCAAAGACCCTGTTGTATTCTCCTGGCTCGCGTTCGGTCCGCTCGATGCGATCTTCCAGTCTGGTCAGCTCTGGCGACTGATCACGCCTATTTTTATCCATATGGGCCTGCTCCATCTCCTATTTAATTTGTACTGGACCTACCAGTTCGGACTGCTCATTGAGTCCCGCCGCGGTTCCGCACGATTTCTGGGCCTGGTACTCTTTGTGGCGATCGCGTCGAATGTTGCCCAATATGTCTATGCCGGTCCCTTTTTCGGTGGTCTCTCCGGCGTCGGTTACGGCCTGTTCGGTTACCTCTGGATCAAAGGCCGCTTCGATCCGGCCGCCGGCATGCAGCTGCCGCCGGGTCTTGTGGTTTTCTTTCTCATTTGGCTCGTTCTCTGTACCACAGGCTATTTCGGACAGGTGGCCAACACCGCCCACTTTGTCGGCATGTTTGCGGGGATCGCGGTAGCGGGCATCCCGATTTTGCTTCGCGCTAGGCGATCTTAGGTGAAAGAGTGCATGATCAATAGCGATAAAGCGAACATACGCATCGGCACACTCGTCCACGCTCAGGCGGCAGCCGAGACGATCAGACAGATCATCCCGCACGGATTTGAGTCGTTTCAGATCACCTTCGGCCACCACGTGGGCCAGATCGATCTGGACCGCATGGCCGGCGAGCTTCTCGAGATGTTCACCGCCACAGAGAACCCCCCCGTCATCAGCGCGCTGGGCCTTTACGGCAACCCGCTGACCGATCCGCAGACGGCGGCCGACTGGGAGCGGGTACTCGATGCTGCACCCCGGTTCGGCTGCACGGTCGTGGGCGGTTTTACCGGACGCCTTCCCGACCTGCCGGTTCCCGAGTCGATTCCGGCATTTACCGACGTATTTACGCCGCTCTCTTCCCGCGCCGAAGATTTGGGCGTGCGGATCGCGTTTGAAAATTGCGACATGCATGGCGACTGGCACCGCGGCGACTGGAACATTGCCCACTGCCCGAGAGCGTGGGAGTTGATGTTTGCGGCGGTACCGAGCGAAGCGGTCGGGCTGGAGTGGGAACCGTGCCATCAGATGGTCAGTTTCGTCGATCCGCTGCCTCAGCTTTGCCAGTGGTCCGATCGCATCTTCCATATTCATGGCAAAGATGCCCAGGTGATGTGGGACGTCATCCGCCGCGAGGGAATCCGCAGCGGCAACGATATTGTCCTCCATCGCACGCCCGGCTTTGGCGATACTGACTGGGCTGACGTGTTCCGGATTCTCTCGGACTCTGGCTACCGGGGCACGATCGACATCGAGGGATGGCACGATCCGATCTATAAGGACGCATTAGAAATGACCGGGCAGGTTTTTGCCCTCAATTATCTCAAGCATTGTCGCGGAGGTCCGTTTGTCCCCAACCCTGCCTGATTATCGCCGGGCGTACCGCACATTCCGATTGACGCAAAACAGGCGCCTTCGATAGACTCGCCGCCATGCATTCCCCTAGCGAACTACCGCGACCACCCGGTGATTCCCGGCAATCCTGCGCTCTTTGGCTATTGCCCACGTTCGTTTTTCTTCTGTTGGGTTTTGCGGCCCTACCGGTCGACCAATCTCTGGCCGGTTGGATTGCTGCCAATAATCTGCCCGGCGGGGTCGTAGACGTACTCGAGCGGGCCGAGACCTTTGCACACGGGATCGGTGTTGTTTTTATTCTGCTTACCATTTTTATCATTGACCGTTCTCGGCGATGGACTTTTCCTCGCCTTATTCTTGCTGTCGCCGGTTCCGGATTGGCCGCAAACCTGATCAAGCTCATCCTCATCGCCCGCACGAGACCTCACGCGGCCGATCTAGGCGACCATTTTTCCGAGACTTTTGGTAACTGGCTACCGCTGCTCTCCGAAAGTGCGCAGCAGAGCACCCCCTCATCGCACACCGCGACCGGTGTCGCATTTGCGATCGCGCTCTGTTGGCTTTTTCCCCGCGGTCGTTGGATTTTTGCGGTTCTGGCAATCTTAGCGAGCTGCCAGCGGATGGCATCCAGTTCGCACTATTTGAGCGATGTCCTCTGGGGTGCTGCGCTTGGATATTTCTTGGGCCGGGGCATCATCAGCGGCTTTCTGACCGAAAAGTACTTTAATCGACTTGAAGAGCGACTTCGGCCCGCCGAGCCGCACCCGTCCGACGTTGCCCGGTCCACCGATCCGGCAGAAGTCAGCAGCGCTCCGTGAGTGGCCACAGATTTGTGCGGTTTATTCGCATTTCTGGACACTTTGATATCTGTCGATCTCTCGATGTGTAAAATGCTTGCGATTTTTGCGACTCCGTGTTAGCTTACGTTTCTTGAATGCAGGACTCGATGAGACCTGGAGGGTGTGCAGTGAGGCTTCTTCTATTAGATCATGGTACGATCTTTCCCTCCCCAGCTTTACCACCCGCGCATCTCTCTATCGCGCTATATTGCGTTGCGCTATGGTCCGCATTTTCTTTTAAGCAGCCTCTCGCGCGATGTTTTGCAAACCCCGCCAGGAAGGAACTGTTTTAACGACCTAATATCCGCTCATTTATTCTTAAAGGAATGTTTAGATGAAACGATCTGCTCAGAAGACGAACCGCCTCGAATTGTCCGGCGACAGCATGATGGACCATCTTTCTTCTCAGGCACGTCGGAAACGCAAGCGGCAGGCGAGCAAAAAGCGGCGGGCTAGGCTCAAGGCAGAAGACAGTCGCTACAGCGAGGAGGGCTGAGCCCCCATCTTTTCCAGAAGTGTTTCTCGCTCTGCTTCGCCGGGCCGGATTTCTATTGCACCATCGTTCTTTTTCCCGCGATACGCATCGCGAGGGCCAACTCCCCTGAGCCACTCACCGTCTTTATTGCCCAAAACCAGTCTTTCGCTCTTTGCCCCCTTCGTTAGAATAGTCGCAAACGTATTTCAGAGGATGTGTTTAGATTTGGAGAGCGGGTGCATGGCTGAGGCGATTCGGGCCAACATAGCGCGAGGATATTTGTTTCGCCTTGCGATGGTCGCATTTTTCGGTGGTGGCCTCGGCTTCTGGTGCGTCTACGACGGGCTCGTAACGTATCCGGCCCAGCGTGATCGGGCCCTTGCATACCGGCAGATTCTCGATGAGGCGCTAAAGACCGAAACAGAGCGTGCCGAGCGGGCGGCAAGCGACCTAGTGGCCCCCACGCCCCCTCTACAGTGGTCCACGAAACAGTGGGCCAAGCAGGTCCATCGGGAGCTTGCCCGACAGGATGATGACAAATCAGAGCAGTCGGGCATTTTTTTGCGGCTTACATTTTTATACCAGCACCTCGAAGAGGGTCAGGCCTCCAAGCTCAGCGAAGAGGACCGTTTGAACCTGCGGGGCAGTCTTCGCAAACAGCTCGTCAAGATGACCAACGAGCCGGGCGAGTTTACGGACGATTCAGCGAGCCCGATCTATGCCGTCTCAGCGAAGCTTGAGGCAAGCTGGGCCGAAAAGACAAGCGACGAAGGCTGGAGCGAAGATTATCCTGGTGAGCCGAAGAACGAGTATGCCATCGACCAGCAGTTTTATATGGCGGGTGGTATTTTTCCCTTTGCGCTCTTGTTTCTTTTCCGGTTTCTTCGCAGTCGCCGCCGATCGGTAGAAGCGACCGACGAGGGCATTGTGGCCAGTTGGGGTCCGAGTGTGGCCTTTTCTCAGATCGACGAGTTTGACAAGAAGCGTTGGGACAAGAAGGGGATTGCGAAGATCCGTTATTCTGCCGACGGCAAGCGGCGCACCTTTGTGCTCGACGACTGCAACTTTGAGCATCTCCCGATCCGCGCGATGGTACGGCTAGTCGAGTCGAAGATCCGCCCGGACCAGATTGTCGGTGGCGACCCGGAGCGGTTGGAGGAGACAACGGCGGAGGATGATCCGGCGGCCGATGGTGATGCTAGCGACACGATCACAACCGACACGGTTGCCGAATAGGCAACTGCTCCTGGCGCCTCGGTCGGCGGCCGGTTTCTCGCTACAACCCGGCCTTTACGGTGATCCGCTGTATTCCAAAGGCGCAACGGCTCGAGTGGCTATTTAATTTGCCCGGCAGCCAATTATAATAGCGAGCGTTCCCCTGCATTCATTCTGGAGGGTTTTGGTCATGCTGCGTTTTATCGGTTTGTCGCTTCTTGTCACACTGTTTGCCACATCACTTCTCTGGAGCGACGAGGCTGCTTCCAGCAATGAATCGAACCTCGATTCAATGACCAAAGAGCAGATTTTAGCCAGCGCGCGTTGGAAGCGTGCCGAATTGGCGCTCGACGACTGGCTATCGGTGCAAAACCTTTACACGCCTGAAGAACTTGCCGAACTCGAGAAGCGATGCGATGCCGAGATTCAAGCGATGAACGCGGATCAACTGCGGACGTTTCTTCGTGATTCAGAGGCGAAGCTTGATATTTTGCTCAGTCCGGAAGTACAACAGGCACGCGATTGGGTTGGCAGTTACATGGCAGTGCTTGCCTTGCCGAAGCAGGAAGAATTGCGCAAATCGCTTCCGGACGTCGCGAACATGACACCCCAGCAGGTCGAGGAGGCGGTGCGGTCGTTTTTGAAAGAGCAGCAGAAGTACATTCAGAAAGGTGCAGCGGAGACTGCTCGTCGCAACGCCGATTCAGTGCGGGCACGCGAGGACAATGCCCGTGTTGCAGATGCCAAGAACTTAGAATTGCAGCAGCGGCAGCAGGCCAAGGCCGATCGTGCCAACGCGCGTGCCGGGCAATCGAGGAACAACTCGATGGAAAACGCGCGCCAGCGGGCCGACAATACCCCGGAGTGGTATCGTCGCCGCGACCGGTGGTTCGGCGGTTGGGGTTGGCGGCGATAACCGCCAGAGGCATTTTTCGGATTTTAGATTCAGAACTCTTTTCTGAACCACGCACTCAAGCGCCGCTCCGTCGCCTTCTTCGCGGCAAGAGCGCCAGGCCCAAGAGGGCTGAAAATATCGCTGCGAAAATTGTGGGATTACTTCTAGGTAAACATCCTTCATCTGGCATGACGTTGACACTCCTTTAAGCACCCACCACACTAAGGGCCAACAAAAGGGGCCAACAAAAGTCGCACACGCGCGGATCGCTATCGAAACGCATAGCGTAATCTCCCATTGAATTTAGGTTACGTTGTGAATAGGGCGGTCAGGAGATCCACCTCTTGGCCGCTCGTTTTTTTATTACTGGAACGGAAACCGGATCAATCACCTGCCCGCAACTCCAATTTGTCCCATCGTTTGAAAGCGGCAGCCAGGCTCGCTTCACACTCCACCAAACGGGCTTTCTTCGTGCTTAGAATATCTGCCGATTGCTTGTAGTAATCGGGCTCGGCCATCAGCGCATGAAGCTCTGCAATCTCTTTTTCCAGTTGCTCGATCGTGTCGGGCAACTGTTTTAATTCCTGCTTCTC
>JASMGX010000184.1 GCA_030751095.1 Pirellulales bacterium
GGTTACTATAGGACGTTATATAACATTATACAAGACAAATTCTCACAACACCACGATTTTAGGTGATTTCTGGCCCTAACCCCACGTTTTTATTGCAAAACGCTACTGCTTTTTCATTTCCTCTCCGGCAAACGTCTCTTGTGTAGGCCCGGTAATTCAGATAGTAAAGAAGATTATAGAGCAACAGGAAAGCATGAAAGCCAGCAATTCGAAAAGTGAGCAGAACGGATGGAAACTGCCCCTTGAAGACGGTTCGGCCGAAAAAGGAAGCGGGAATAATGGAGTGCTGGCTGCCCGAGTCCCTTAAACCCCCAATGTAGTCGGCAGGCGATCCTGGTAACCTGCTGCCGAAGATGGAAAAAGTCCGATAAATCATGGTCAGGATGGACTGCGAGACACGCGTCACCTGCAATCGGTCGGTGAGCATGCAACAGATGACAGGAAGAAGAACAACGGAATGGTCCAGCTATCCGCCGGGATCCTCAAGCTCAAGTCCCTGGAGCATAGTAATGAGTAGATGCTCCCAGCTTTCGTAGAAGAAATATTTCGTTAACGCTTGAACATCGTGGAAAAACGTCTTCCGGCTCGGAAGAGCTCCGCGGATCCGTATGTATCTCAGATCAAAGATCTGGGCAACGGTGTGGAACAGGTAGGAGAGCAGGTTCAGCGTCATCAAGAAGTTCGACAAGTGTTGCGTACCATGGCCGAAGTTATGTTCCAGGTGATAGCCCTTGGTCTTGAGAATGTTGTTATTCTCGTTCTCGATCTTCCACCGGCTTCTCCCATAGCTGATCAATTCACGAATATTCTCATCGGTGATGGTAATGTCGGTGACAAACGAGTGGCGCTTGATCACCGTGCCATCGGGATCTGAAATCGTGAGTTCCATCCAGTTCACCAAAAGTGCACGCTCACCGTCTTTTATCGGAATATCATTGCGATACCGGTATCGATAGATTCGCCGTTTCTTCCCGGTCCACTTGCGGTCGTAGGTTTCGTTCAGATCAGCCGGACTGAACTCATCGATCCATTCATACAAATACTTATGTGATGAGGTTTTACAGACATAGATGAAGCTGTAGCCAGAGGAAATGGTCTTGCGGCACACCGGATCTCTTGAGTACAGGTCATCGCCCAGGAGGACAACCGTGTAGTGCTCGCTCAGATAACGCCGGCCAATGGTTTCCATCCACCGTTTGGCGGCCTTGTTCTTCCGGGTAGAAGCAGGGGATTACTCCCCCGCCTCCCCCACAGACCCGTGCGAGCACGATTGATGCACACGGTTCCTCGAAATCATAGGTTCGCTACGCCCAGGTAACTACAATTCTTGGTTTTGGTAGTGGATACTTACTAAGCACTCGATCTCGCATTCTTGCCCAATTGAGCTTGTCTCGCCATGATCTTCTTCCCAGCCATTTCTGCCAGATACGTTCCACCTGATTGAGATAATTCTTGATGCTGACGTAGTTCCCGGTGATCCCGTAGTAGGCGTAGTGGCCGGCGACTTTCCGACATAACGCGGCATGCTGCTCAGAGAGCTTCATATGGCGATTTCTTCTGCACCATATGTTCATGACTTCCAATGCAATCCTCAGCCGTGCTTGATTGGTTTTGCGGGCGATAACCGGATTGCCCTTTCTTGACCGTTTCCAGAAGTGATTAAAGCTGAGGAATGTAAAAGTATCAGGCCTGGTTCCTCTTTTGTAATCACCGTCATTTCCTTGGGGCTTGACGAAGTTAACTAACTTCGTTTTCTTCGGGTGCAGCTCCAATCCATACTTTGCCAGTCGTTTTGGAAGTACTTCCAGTACACGCACAGCGTCAGCTTTGTTTTCAAAGCACAGCATCACGTCGTCGGCGAATCGCACTTCGAATGCTTTTCCTTGTAGTCGCGGGAGGACAACTTCGTGGAACCATTTGTCCATAACTTCATGGAGAAAGATGTTGCTGAGTATCGGTGAGACCACCCCGCCTTGAGGTACGCCTCGATCGTGAAACGCCAATTCTCCGTCTTCCATTATTCCCGCGTTCATCCATTTCCCTATCAACCGAATGAGCACACCGTCGCGTACCCTTAGCTTGAGAATGTCACTCAGATAACTCCATTTGATACTGTCGAAATATTTTCGGATGTCAACGTCGATGATCCAGCCCCCGTTCATACCCATGAGCCCTTTCCACAGCGAGTTCAGTGCCATATGTTGCGATCGATTCGGCCTGAACGCGTACGAGCAGTCATGGAAATCTGCCTCGTATATTGGTTCGATAAGCCAGCTCACCGCTTTCTGAAGCACTTTGTCAGAAAACGTGGGAATCCCGAGAGGACGCTCTTCCTTGCTTCCGGGCTTTGGGATGTACGCTCTGCGCACCGGCGGTGCTTTGTACTTTCCCGATTTGGCCAATTCCAATAGGCTTTCAAGGTTTCCCTTTAGTTCCACTTGAAACTCCTCAGCCGTTTGCCCATCAACTCCTACCGCACCATCTTTCCGCGTTTCCTTGTACGCTTCGTACATCCACTCCGAGTCCAAATGATGGCTCAAAGATGTGAAGCTTACCTGCGGCATTCTTTCAGCATTTTGCGCTATCTGCTGCATTTTCGTTGACACCGTGTCGAGTGTATCCATTGTTACCTCCTGTGTTTCAACACAACAGCTCTACGATCCCGGCATACCCCCTTTCCTCCGCAGGGTCCCTCGGGATGGTTCCCCTGCATCATTGGTACTATGAGGATGCTAAGACTTCTCACTCGCCATCCTTCTGCTTTGAGTACAGTCAGAAGTACCGCCCTACCGGAGTTACCATTCGTTATAGCCGTGGCTATCTCCTTTCGGACTAAATCCGTCATCCCAAAAGGCCAGGGCCTGATTTGTATACCGCATTGCACACCTGTGGCGGTTCTTTTCATAAGGCGGAGCTATGAGATCTCCCAGGTTCCTGATCAACCCTCGTCCGTATCTGCCCTGCTCGTAGACCCCGGCCGGATTGTTCCCCCAGACCATACTGAGGTTCAATGCTGCTCCTGCTATTGCGACGACAAAAGCTCCAGCGTTGGACAATTTCGAGGCTCTGTCACACGGCTTCTACAGTCGCTGCCTACGCTTCGCGATTCGGTCGCCCTACACGCGCAAGACTTGCTTCCGACTGGTGGTCAGCCTCTATCGGGTGAGATTGGTTACTCACCGGGTTGAACTCGAGAATTTCATATGTTTCAAAGAACATTATTCCAACTCGTCAGGCTTAGCCTGGCGCGACGCAATCCTGTTTCGTTGATCCGTCATCCACTGTGATGTATTCGGGTGGGAGAGAAACAACTCGATTGACCTCAGGTTTCACGATTACCGGAGTGATCGCGCTATGATAATAGGTGGTCTTTCCGTTGCGGTGGTTCTGCGTTTGACACGACTCACATGTGATCTGCTCAGAAGAAAAAAACCATGTTCCGTCCAGGGCAATCAGTAGTAGATTGTCGTAGCTCAGCAAATCGTCGATCACACCCTCGGTAGAGAGAAAGTCGAATATCGCATCGAAGACCGGGAACAACAGTTTCGGAGGTATCGGATCAAGCAGGTTCCGGATATGGGTGTCACTGGGAATCTTATGCACGCCAAAGATGCTCTGCGCGTTGTTCTTCCCCTTGCGGGTATCCATCGCTTTTTGGTGGGCCAGGAATGAAGGACATTGCACGAAGAATGTCGAGAAGGCTGAGAAAACCGCGTCACGGACTTCATACACCGTATTCTTGCCGGTACGCACATCCGGAAAGTCCGTGATTGAGTCTTCAATAAACTGCAACAGTACAGCAAAGCTGTAGCCGTTCCCTCCCATGGGAATGCTATAGCATGTTTTTCAGCTAGTGTCTAGTTAGAGTTATTGGAGGTTTATCGGTCTGCCTCTTCGCTACATTTAGACAATATGAAGTACCTCCTGAGATTGCACGATCGTGGATTCGACGAGTATCGTCTACCACATGCAACACCCAGGAGGCACGAAATGAATAAATCAAAGGTACTGTACGTCGGCATGGATGTCGATAAGGAAAAAATCGCGATGGCCGCGTTAGAGGGGAGTAGCAATGAGTTTGTCGGCGAGCAACTAGTACGCAACGATCCCGCGGCGGTGGCTAAGTATTTTAAAAGGTTTATGAAAAGCGAGACAGAAGTGATCGCTTGCTACGAGGCAGGATGCTTCGGATTCCGTCTGGCTCGACAGCTCAGCGATATAGGGATTGGTTGTGCGGTGGCAGCGCCGGGGATGCTGCCCAAAATGCCTTCGGATCGAGTGAAGACTGATCGTCGTGATGCGCGTACTCTTGCCAAAGCATTGCGCAACGGTGACGTTCATAATGTGTACGTGCCCACGGAGCAGGATGAAGCGGTACGCGACTACCTAAGGATGTTCGAAGACATGAAGGGCAATGTGAAGCGGGCCAAGCAGCGGGTACTGACCCTGTTATTACGCAAAGGCATCCGGTACACCGAAAGCGGCAACTGGACCGCCGGACATTGGCGATGGCTGCGGACTCTCGAGCTGGACCAGCCGCTTACCCATGCGACCCTCCAGGAATACCTCACCTCTTTGGGTGAGCTCGAAGAATCCTGTCAGCGGATTGCCGCGCGTATTGAGGAGATTGCGCTCGAAGAGCGGTACGCAGAGCCGGTAGCGCGGTTGAAGGCGTTCAAGGGGATTGCAACGCTGATTGCGCTGTCTTTCATCATTGAGATTGGCGACTTTAGGAGATTCGCCACGGCACAACAATTTATGGCATTCCTCGGGCTTGTGCCGTCGGAACACTCCAGCGGAAGTCATCGGCGTCAGGGATCGATTACAAAAGCCGGTAACTCGCACCTACGCAAGCTAGTCGTGGAAGCCGGATGGCACTATCGCAGCTACCATCCGGTAAGTAAACGGCTGGCAAAACGACGGGAGGGGTTGCCGCCTCAGTTGGTCGCCTACGCCCATCGTGCTGGACGGCGATTGAACAAGAAGTATCTGCACTTGGTTTTTTCCGGTAAACCCACCCAGGTCGCCGCTACCGCGGTGGCGCGTGAGTTGTCAGGATTTATTTGGGGCACGATGACAGGAAAAACAGCTTAATTAACAAGGAGAGAACAAAATACCTATATGAGAGCATATGGTGGTTAAGCGTAATCAGATCGGTAGAGGAGGTTTCCCACGCAAGGAGAATCCTCGAGCAATTCTGCAGGCAGGTAACATCCTGATCCTGGCTTTGAGACAGAGGCAAGCTCCCGACGATCCCATTGGCCTGCGGTACCCAATCCGCGAATATCAGTCTGGTCGATTGTCGATGAGCCCCTCCTCTGCCGATCTAATTACGTTTGGTCATCAAAAGGAGGTGTGCTAACTATCTGTGAAAGTACTTGACAGGAGGTACATCATATCAGAATTGCTGGGTCATGGGTGAATCCTTTCGCGATATTCGTTGATTCATGTACTATGGCACCCGGAGGAAAGGAGTGTCCATAGAACTCAATATCGGCGTGATAATCGCCCTCGCGATACTCTTTCTTCTCAATCTCGCAACGCTGATTCGCCTCTCCTGGCGAAGTCGAAGCGGTCCACCACCAAGTCCGCCGGCGTTGGATCGAATTGCGAGCCGCCTCGACATGCTCGAGCAAATCTCGGGGAATCTCACCGATCTTTCGCGGCTCTTTCTCGTTCCACACGCGAGGGGTGGTCTCGGTGAGACACTTCTCTCCGAGTTACTGCGAACCTGGTTACCCGCAAAATCGTATGAAACCCAGTACGAGTTCTCGAATGGCGCGCGGGT
>JASMGX010000185.1 GCA_030751095.1 Pirellulales bacterium
GCCCTGGCCGTCATTGCCCGCGATCGACTCGGTAATCCGGATCGTGTCGGTGCCGCCCGTACCGGTTACTAGCCCGCCTCGGGCCTGCCAGCTCTCGCCTGCCAGCTCTGAGGTACGTATGGTATCAAAGGCGACACCGCCAAAGAGCATCTCCACGTCATCGGATGCACCCTGCCCGGTGCGGGAGAGTACGTCGAGCAGCACCAGGTAGTCATCTCCCTGGGTGGTCGAAACACCCTGTTCGATCCAGTCGAGCGATCCGCTGTCGGTATAGTCGAGTTCCAGCAAAAGTCCCCGGTTGTCGGGCCCTGCGCGGCTGCCGAGGACCTGATTTACAAAGCCGTCGCCCCAGACCTCAATCACATTGGAATTCGTCCAGCCATCAAGCGCGGAGGCCGCCTGCCAAAGTGTGTCTTCTAGCCCCGATTCAAAGGAACCGTTGCTCGCAAGGTTGGCAGTTTCGTCGTAGGCGAAAAAGGAAATCACCGGCGGCGTAATGGTCAGAACGGTACTGGCACTCACCAGTGCCGAACCGGCGAGGGAACTATCTCCCACGTTCAGGGTGACGGCATAGCTGCTTTTCAGCTTGTAGTCGAGAATTTCGCCGGCCTTCAGGATAAGCTGGCCACCGGTGGCTTCAAAACAGGAAGCGTCTGCACCTGAGAGCGAAATATCGTTGGTCCCGAGCGCGTCATCGGAAATCACAATATCCGCAATACAGACTCCACTCGTCGTATCGGTGTCCTCTGCAATGGAGCTGATCAGATTGATCAAACTCACCGACGAAGGCGCATCGTTGACATCGGTGAGGTTCACAGTCACCGAAGCGGTGTCCGTGAGGCTGCCGTCACTTGCCTGGCAGGTGACGATCATCTGACTGACCGATTCATAATCCAGGTCATCCGAATCGTTGACGATGAGCCGATCCTCCTCAAGGCGAAAGGCACCGTTGCCATCGGCATCGAGGTCGATATTCTGCAAGATCGAATACGAGAGTAGTGCGCCTTCATAATCGGTCGCGGTGAGCGTACCGAGCTGTGTCCCATCGAGAGTCGCCTCGGCGGTGGTGAAGGAGTGGTCCGGGAAGACAGGTGCTTGATTGGGCAGAAAACCTCCGAAGTTGATATTTGAAATATTCTGATTCCATGTGAGCTCGACAGAGTGGGTCCCTGGCACACCGAGGCTATTGAGTGCGTTGTAGGCGTTGAGTCGTCCGCCGGTGACGGTGATGCCGGTGAGCGCGTCGATAGGATCGACGCTATTTAAGATGACTGCTTTGACCTCTGCTGCGGTAAGGCTCGGATCCTCGGCCAGGAGCATGGCGACGACCCCTGCCACATGAGGCGTTGCCATGGAGGTACCGCTATAGCTGGCGTAGCTGTTTCCCGGCACGGTGCTGTAGATGCTCGATCCGGGTGCGCCGAGGTCGACGGTGGTAGCCCCATAGCAGGAGAAGGAAGAGAGCGTATCGTTGTGGGTTGTGGAGGCAACCGAAATGACGTTGTCCAGGTCGTAGTTGGAAGGGTAGTGGGGCGATGCGTCGTTATTGCTGCTCGAATTGCCCGCCGCTGCGATAAACAGGGACTCGGCCGCTCCGGCGGCCGCGATGGCATTGTAGAGCGCTTGCGAATATCCACCGCCGCCCCAACTGTTGTTGGTCACCCGGACTCCCATCATGGTGGCATAGTCGACCGCCAGGATCGCGTTCATGGTCGAGCCGGAGCCGCTGTCGCTGAGGAACTTGAGGGCCATCAACTGGGCATCCCAGTTAACGCCCACGACGCCCTGGCCGTTATTGCCGCTCGCGGCAATCGTGCCCGCCACATGGGTGCCGTGGGAGTGGCCGTCGTACGGATCGCTGTCCCCGTAGGCGAAGTCGTAGCCGTAGACATCGTCGATGTAGCCGTTGCCGTCGTCATCCAGGCCGTTGCTGGCAATTTCGCCAGGATTGACCCACATGTTGTCGATCAGGTCCGGATGGGTGTAATCGATTCCGGTGTCGATGATGCCCACAACGACATTGTTGCCGGTCTGAATGTCCCAGGCCTCGGTCGCGTCGATATCGGCATCGGCCACACCGCCCGTCTGGCCGGTATTATTCAGCCCCCAGAGACTAGTGAAACTGGGGTCGCCCGGAACGGTGGCGTCGAGTGTGATCGTGTAGTTCGGCTGGATGTATTGAAAACTGGGATCATCGCCCCAGTCGCGAATCACATCCTTAACGTCTCCGTCGATCGACCAGAGTTCAAACCCAAGGCTCTCGGCACTCTCAAGTGTCGTACCTCCCAGGCTCGCCTGCATGCTGCGGAGGTCGCTGAGAATGCTCGGGCCGTCCGTCTCGTCGCGGAGCTTGACGATCAGTTGCTTCTCGGTGTATTCGGTATCGACGAGGACCTCTGGAGTCGAAAGTTGGTCCATCTGAGCGAGCGAGGAAGAGGTGCCGCCAATCGTGTCCGGATAGGTCTGTATCCAGCCCGACTGGAGAACTTCGCCAATGGTGTAGCTGCCGGGCTGCAAATCGCCAAAGGAGTAAAAACCGTTCTCATCGGTGACCGTAGAGAGTTCGCCCGTATCGAGAGACCCGCTCTCGTTCGCGTCGATGTAGACCGTCCAGCCGGAAAGAGGCGACTCGGTGGAATCCCAGAGACCATCGCCATCGGTGTCGTTCCACTTGTAGCCGGAAATGCTGCCGGGATCGTGGTTTTCCTGGTAGTAATGGATCGGCTGGTAAATTCCCTCGCTCACAGAAAAATAACTTCGGTCACTAGAGGAAAATCCAATCGCCTCTCCCTGCATTTCGAATTTTAACGGGACCTGCTCTCCGCTGCCGGCAAATACGTCGCCAAGATCGTCTCCGATTCCCCTCGACCAGTAGTAGGCCTGGTGGTACTGCCGGATAAGAATATCGGTACCATCCGGTGAGATATCGCCACCGGTAACCCGCGAAGACATCGGAAGGCTCTCGACAAATTCGAGCGTGACCGTACTGCCGGCTGTCTGATCTGCCGGAGTGCGGAACACATGCGCCATGTTCTCACCCGCCCGATCTTTGGTGACCAGATAGAGATCGCCCTCGATCGGGTCCACCATGAGCGTTTCGCAGTCGTAGACCGTGTCGGGATACTGCATGTGCAGCGCTTCTGCGCCGCTGAGATTCATTGTCCCAGCGTTAGAAGTAGAGTCGACAACCGGCTCGGCGAGCCGATAGACAGTGATGGATGACCGCGCGCGGGCGTTGTCCCCGAAATCGCCAACATAGAGGTAGTCCTGGCCCTCGAGAGGTCCGGGCCCGATCGCAATATCTTCCCAGTCGACGGCGCCAGCTCCGCTGAGGTTATACACGCCCAACTCGTCACCCTGCGTGTTCATGGCAAAAATGCGTGCCGAATCGCCGGAGTCGTTGTGCACCCAGAGCACATCGCTGTTCTGGCGACTGGCGGCGATACCGGAAATTTCAGTCAAGCTGCTCGAGGCAACATTTCCGGTGGTGATCCCATTTTGCCAGGTCGGTGCGGTCGTAGTCGTTTGCGGCCCGTTGGCTGCGGCCAAAGCATCGAGGCACTGTTCTTCGCAGCCACCTGCAGAGAATAACGGATCGGAGGTCAGCAGTTGCCGTGGTTCAAGCGACTCAGTGACGAGGCGAGAATAGACCGAGATGGGCTGTGGGCGAGCGTGGCGATGACCCGTTCGGGATCGCCCTTTGAATCTTCGTCGGATGACATGGCGGAATGCAAATATTTCCAGCCACGATCGCAATCGCATAATATACCCTGCTGGTGCCGATGCTGTTCCTGTTTCCGTGCGCACCGTTGCGCATTTTGCAACAGTGCGGATGCCTATCCTCGGATGGGTATCGTTATCTCATCTCCTCGTTTGAGATTTTTTTTGTTAAGGTGTTGCCCTGCAGGTAATTGTGCGTTTTTTTGGACATGTTGCAAATTTTTTGCGCGTGCGCAGGAGGGCCTCCGTAGAAAACGCGTCTTTGGCGCCGGTATTGTGCATTATTTGGGCAAATTAATCAGAAATAGTGCACCACACTCCTAGGGGGAGCGGCGGGAGGCGATATTTGAAAAATGATCCGCCTCGCATGTCGTTACATGGTTAGGCGGCCGGTACGCTTGAGTCGTACCTGTTAGAACCCAAAGCGGGATGGCGAGAACAGGAGCGACAAAAAAGATAAGCTCGTCGAAGCGGACGCGCATCGACTCATGCAGGCGTCTAAAAGAAAGCGTCGAACACCGTACTCCAACGTCGCCGTCGCGAATTTAACGTCGCCGTCGCGAATTTAACGTCGCCGTAGCGAATCTAACGTCGCCGTCGCGAAAAGGCGACGAGTGAGAGCAGACCTGCGAAAGCCATCAGAAGAGCAGCAGGCTCAGGAACGCCACTCGGAGCGGCATTGACGTCAAACGTGGCGACATAGTTTGAGCCACCATTGTTGGAGTAGCGGTCGCCCTCATTGGTGGTTGCCATGAAGTAGACTTCAACTTCATACGATCCTGCCCCGAGGCCGCTCATTAAATCAGGAGTAAGGTTGATGTTTGCCCATTTTTGATCGCCACTACCCGAAAAGGTATTGCCGGCTGCATCATTTAATGGTGAATTCGATGTCCAACTGACGTTGACCGTGTTAAATGTGCCGGCAGACGCACTGTTGAGGTGGACATTGTAACTGACGAAAGCGCCGGTTACGTCTCCACCATCACTCTTCCAGGTCAAGAGCTCCGCACCAGAGAGCAGCAGAGAGTCACCGACAGTATATGTGCCTAGGCCATGACCATCAAAAGCGGTTAGAAAATTGCTGCCGGGCTGAGAGGCACCGTAAAACGTATTGCCACCACCATCGTCGACTCCGATATACGATCCGAAGGTGCCTGTGCCAGCAAATACTGGAGAAGCTAAAAGAAGTAGCAGGATGCTACATAGAGAAATGCTACGTAAAGAAATACGAGAGATGTATTTTGCACTCATGAGTCGCGTCCGTGTCATTAGCGTTTATTAGTCCCGAAGTATCATTGATTAATGACCAAAATACGCAGATTTTGCATTGCCGTCAAGAATTTTGTGTTGATTTTTATGTTTTTTATTAAAAAATGGCTAAAAACGATTCAAATATCCAGAAAAGTATTTTTCAGTGCCAAGTCGAGAAATAGCTATAACCCATTTCCTGGCAGCGATTTAGGTGTGATTCGCATTTTGAGCTCATCAGGCGTGTAACCTGTTGGTGCCTCAGTCGGGCTGGCCGAACGGGTCGTCCCCGTCGCCTTCCAGGGCCTGTTGCCAATCATCTTCGAGGGCATCGAGGGTCGTATCCAGCGGACCTGCCGCAAACGCCGCATCGGCACAGCTAGCGGCAAGCAAAAGGGAACTTGCGCTTGCGAGCTTCTCAATCCGCACCGAATCGGTGACCAGACCGTTAGTGTCGGCCGACACGACCAGTCTGCCACCAGTGATGTTCACGGTAGCCAAGTCCTCCCAGAGGGCGCTGCTCTCGGCACGGTCATTCGGCGCGAGCCGCCCGTTGAGTGTGGTGGCCAGCGTCGCGGTGGTGACATCCTCAATAGAATAAAGTACGTCGGTTGCCCGGTTGCTCTTTTCGCGCCAGGTGGTGCTCACCAGATACTCACCGTCCTGGAGATTCTCGAAGGTCCAGCTCGCCTCGCGAGTGCCAGTTCCCGGCTCATCGTTCTCATCGACCGCCGCAATATCGAAGCTGACCGAAGCTTGTCCATCGAGAATGGTGACGCT
>JASMGX010000186.1:0-5338 GCA_030751095.1 Pirellulales bacterium
TCACTTTCCTCGTAAATATCTACCGGTGCGCGGCACTTCTTGATGCGACGGACAATGACCTTCCAAAGACGCAACAGATAGGCCAAATCCCGGGATAGTTCTCGTTTGGTCCGCCCAGCCCCTGCTGTACGAATGATAAAGCCGAGGCCCTTCGGTGGATTGAGATCGAGAAGAATATCACGCAGCCGTTTGCGATCCTCCTCATCGTCGATTTTGCGGGAGACGCCAACGCGACCTAAAGCAGGCATCAACACCAAATAGCGTCCCGGAATACTGATGTACGTAGAGAGGGTCGGCCCTTTATTGCCAATCCCTTCTTTAATCACCTGCACCAACACTTCGTCACCCCGCCGCAGAATATCCTGAATAGGAGGTTTTACGCGTGGGCGGGCCCCCGGGCGAGAGGTGCGGCCTCGTGATCGCGGGCGACGCGTTTTTGTTCTGGTCGTTTCATTCGTTTCCTCAGTGCCACCCTCGCTCTCACTTTGGCTCGCTGATGAGGGACCACTATCGCTAGGCTCTGGTGCCGGTGGATCGATATCCTCGACAATGTCGCTATCTCGAAAACTGCCCCCCGTCTCCATGTACTTTGCCGGGTCAATGCCTGCCTGTCGATAGTATTGTGGCTCTACATCGCTGATGTGCAGAAATCCATTGCGACCTACACCAAAATCGATGAAGGCCGCCTGGATTGTGGGCTCCAAGTTAACGACCACTCCTTTATACACATTTCCCACATAATTATCCTGACTCGATCGCTCGATATAGAGTTCCTCGAGGATTCCATCCTCGACAATGGCAATCCGGCACTCCTCCGGTTGGGAAACATTGATTAGCATTTCGTTTTTCATGTTGTCTCTTTCTTTTTGTTTTGTAGCTGTATTTTGGTTCGCGTGAGAAAGTTGCCATGATGTGGCAGTTCTGCGAGCCCAAGTATTTCAATAATGTCTTGTGGTCGTACGGTCGCCTCACTGCTTACCTCGAGTTGCATCCGCAACTGAAGCTGTTCAAGGAAAAGCTGTAAGACGTGGGGTCGGATGTTGATCTTTTGACGTTTTTTGACACGTGTTACCCAATATGTTTCGCTAGTCATAAACTGGCGGATGTTTTTTTGAATTGCCAATTCCAATTCACAAGGAACCGGAAATGCATACCAAGCACTCTCGGCTTTTATCTTTGGAGTCTTGCCGGTTAGAAGTTCGATATCCAAAATTTCAATTCCAGCAACGGTATTCTCTCGAAGTCGCCGGGTCAGCTCGGCGGAAGTGTACTGTTTGGCCAATTTCAAATCCATCACTTCATCCAAACCGGCGGTACCGACTCCGAGGGCCGAAGTGAAGCTCATCTTTGGTCGCGGGTGAAATCCGCGACTCATCTCAAGTTCCAATCCTGCCCTGCGAAAGAGCCTTTCTAAGGCTCGGATCAAATCCCGATGCCCCAAAAAGCGCAGATCGCCTTCTTTTGAAAAACGGATTCGCGCGCGTTGGCCTATCGCGGATTCGTGTGTCTGTGTTGTGTTGGCGACTAAGGTACTAATTCGGGCACCTGCTTCCGTAATTCATCCTTCAAATAGCTGCGGATTTCCTGTGCGTTTTCCTTGGTCATCACGCGCCTGGCAATGCGTTGGCACTGTTTAATGCTGACGCTACAAATAACCTTCTTAATTTCCAGCAGTGAGGCTGGTGGCACACTAAACTGCTGTAAACCAAAACCCAAAAGTAACATGGTGTAGAGCGTGTTGCCGCTCATCTGTCCACAAATGTTTACAGGTGTATTTGATTTGATCGCAGTCTGAATCGATGAGCGCAGCAGGCGGAGCACAGAGGGCTCGCTGGCGGTATACATATGAGCAACATCTTTGTTGCTGCGGTCGACAGCCAACACATACTGAATCAGGTCGTTGGTACCAATGCTAATAAAATCAACCTCATCGACAAACCGATCCAAAAAGATCACCGCGGCAGGCACTTCAGCCATCATTCCGACTTCAATGTTGCGATCAAAATCAATGTTTTGCTCTTCGAGGTCTTCCATCACATCTGTGAGCAACATTTTGGCCTGACGCAGTTCCTTCAATGTTGTAATGAGCGGAAACATCACGCGTATTTTTCCCAGTGCGCTGGCCCTCAAAATTGCTCGCAACTGGGTTCGGAAAAGGGGCACGTTTCTCAACGTTAAACGGATGCTGCGCAGGCCCAAGACCGGATTCCGCTCATCCTCAGGGCTGGGCACCTCCAAAAGTTTTTCTGCCCCTAAATCGAGAGTTCGAATGCAAACGGGTTTCCCCGCCATTGCGAGAAGGACTTTTTTGTAGGCTTCAAAATGTGTTTCTTCAGTAGGTTCCGTTTTTGCGTTGAGGTATAAAAACTCTGTCCGATAAAGTCCAATTCCGTCAGCACCACTGGCATTACATTCTTTCACTTCATAGGGAAATTCAATATTTCCGTATAAATGGATTGTGGTGCCGTCTTCTGTGATGGCCGGTTTGTTCGCCAGAGGCCGAAGTCGCGCAGCAAGAGTGCGATGTTCCTCGACTTCGTGTCGATATCTGGCAATCGTTTCCTCATCAGGCTGCAAAATGACGCGCCCGTGATTGCCATCGATAATGATCAGATCACCGCCAGACACATCCGTTAAAAATTGCCCTGTTGCAACCACCGCCGGAATATGCATTGCCTCAGCTACAATGGCTGTGTGGCTACCCGGTCCACCCACCTCGGTGACAAATCCCCGGGTAAAATCGCGATCCAAATTTGCCGTTTCACTTGGGGTCAGATTATGGGCCAGGAGTACAACCGGAGAGGTTAGTTGGGACACATTCTCACTGCGATCACCAAGCAGGTGTTTAAGAAGCCGTTTTTCGATATCAAAGATATCGGTAGCCCTTTCCTTCATGAAGGCGCTATCAAGTGACTGAAACACCTTTGCGTAGCGACGCATGATTCGGCTTACGGCATATTCCGGAGAGTAGTGGTTCTGCCGGATCAAGCCCTCGATTTCACGTCGCAAGCGGGCATCGTGCAACATCCTCAGGTGGGCGCCGAAGATCGCACCATAGTGCTTGCCGAGTTGCTGCGTTACGGTATCGCGATTGGCAGCAATCTCCTCATCTGCCCCGGCAATTGCGTCAGAGAGTCGTTCGATCTCATTCTGCACCGCTTCGCGCGCAACGAACCGCTGCGGAATTCGAACCCCTTCATTGTCCACGACCAGGGCTTCGCCTATGGCGACACCGGGTGAAACAGCTATGCCTTGTAATGTCTGCATCGCATACCTGCCAATCGCCGATGCGTAGCACAAAACATGCTTCGCTGTCGCACATTCGATACAACCAATGTTGTATCGCCAAACGTGCGCTGCAGTAGCGATTGGCGTTGCGAAGGAGAACATCTCCACGCTGCTGGAGAAACATCATTCCAGCGGCGGCGAAGCATTGTTCTCCCACGTGTGTTAAGTTATGGTCCCTTTGTTAATTCATCGACGGATTTGGTTTCCAGGATATCCGCCAACACCTTAACAGCCACTTCGGCGTCTGGGCCGTGGGCCTCAATTTCTAGTTTCGTTCCCTGTGTTGCCCCTAGTGTGGCAATGTCGAGCAAGCTCTTGCCATCAACACGTCGGTCACCGCTGATGATGGATACGGTCGACACAAACTCACTAGCTTTGCGTGTAAATACCTCACCAGGACGCAGGTGGAGCCCTTGTGGATTTGTGATTTCCACGCAACGACTCACTTTTGAGTTTTCGGTGTTTGGCATCCCATTACCCTTCCTCAACAGTTTCACAGAGAACACAAATACTTTGTTCCCTAGCTTACAAACTGGTTGTTGTCTGCCTCCTCCAATAACTGCCAAATATCTTCGGCTGTTTTTGATTGCTTTAAAAATCTACAGAATGTGTCGTCCCGAAGTTGTCGGGAGATATTTTCGAGTGCTCGGAGATGGTCTCCAGGCTGGTCTGGTGGTGAAATGAGTAGAAAAAATAAATTTACTTTTTCACCATCAAGACTTTTAAAATCGACGCCCTCCACACTGACACCAACGGTCCCTACCAAACGATCAACACTTGGATGTTTGGTGTGCGGAACTGCGACACCTCGTCCAATTCCGGTGCTTCCTAATTCCTCGCGTTTAGTAATTGCTTTGATGGTACTCTCGGCTTCACTTTCTTGAATGTCACCCGATTCGACCAATGCGAGGGTCATTTCGCGAATAACATCTTCCTTTCCACCTGCTGCCAGATTTGGCCGGATTGCTGTGCTGCTCACGAAGTCCACAAATTTCATTCCACCCGGTCCTTTCTCAACGATCTTAAAATTTCAAACATAGTGGTTTGTAGTTTTTTATTCTGTGTTTTCTTTATCGAGCTCTTCTTCAGGAGCGGGTGTGGCAGAAATATGCTCCCCAGTTCCTCGGTGGCGATGCTGGATCTTGTCTTTATATTTTCGAAGTTGGCTTTCCATACGATGAACGACCGTATCGATCGAGCCCATCAGGCTCGCACTACGATCGGTTGCCACAAAATCGTGTTTGTGCTCAGAGGCAACCTGCAGATCCACAGCAGGTTGTTCCTCGTGCTCCAAATCAATGGTGATAATGATCGATGTCAGGCGATCAAAAATGCGCGTTAGTCTACTGACTTTTGCCTCTATTTTTTTTCGACTTGCATCACTCAAATGACCATGACGTGCCGAAATAGTGACCTGCACGCAACTAACTCCTTCCTTTAGATGGGAAA
The DNA here is from genome assembly GCA_030751095.1 of Pirellulales bacterium. Taxonomy (GTDB): domain Bacteria; phylum Planctomycetota; class Planctomycetia; order Pirellulales; family UBA7805; genus UBA7805. The sequence continues at coordinate 4,738 of JASMGX010000186.1, forward strand.
TTTTGCCGATGGGCTAATATTCCCACCCATCCGTAAATCAAACCCCTTATTTTAGCCGCTGCTACCGGCAACAACAAATCCCGAAAAGAACCCCGTCTTTTCAAACCCCGTCTTTTCAACATATCGGGGCTATATCGATGCCCAGCAGATTGGAGCCTCGATAGGGGAGTTGTGGGATAGGACCCCCAGGAACAAAACCGTTCCAAGTGTGTGATGATGCACCCTAGTCGGCCTGCCAAAAATCCACGCATTTGCCTCATTTTATCCACAGCCTCTTTTCCGGGTAAGGGGATGTTCCCGGTTTTCAGGACTCGAAGCGGGACTATTACGGGGAAAAGGACGATTATTAACATCTGCGGTACTTGTTATAGGCATTGCACTGAGGAATGGGCGCCGGGCAATTGGCACCCCACCATTAGCATGAAAGTACCTCGGGTCTCGGTGTGGCGGACGAATTCTCCAGATTGTTTTCATTTTGGCACACATTCGATGGTCCACTACCGCGATTGGCAGCCCGCCATTTATGATAGGGCGCGGGCCGCATTTAGGCCGGCTCTTTAGGTTTCATTAAAAGTTTTTGTCTCAATTGTTTCTCATCTAT
>JASMGX010000186.1:5348-5662 GCA_030751095.1 Pirellulales bacterium
GATGTCTTGTCAGTTTTCATTGATCCGTCGTGAAATTGCGGGGGTTCCCGTTGAAGAGTTGGTCCACCAGGGTGGCACTCCCGTTTTTGTCTACGACGCAACGGTAATCCTCCAGAGGATTCATGATCTCGCGGCATTTGATGTCGTCCGTTACGCACAAAAAGCATGCAGCAATCTAGCAATTCTTGATTTGTGTCGTCGCCAAGGAACCGTTGTTGATGCAGTGAGTGGGGGAGAAATTCTCCGTGCAGAAGCGGCTGGATTCATCGCCACAGGCGATCCCTACCCCATCGTTTACACGGCAGACATTTTTG
>JASMGX010000187.1 GCA_030751095.1 Pirellulales bacterium
TGTCGCTCTTTCGCTACTGGTTCTTATTTTTCTTCGCAGCATTCGCAGCAGGAGTCGCCTTCGCCTTGCTGATTACATCTAAAACCGAATGAATGAGCGAAGTAATTCCGCCTTTTTCTTTTGGCTTCTCGGCGGGGAGTTGAACCGGTCCTGCAGGGGATACCGGAGTATCGGTGAACTGTAGGGTAAGCGTCGAATTCTTAAACAGGACCGAAACTGTATTTTTTTCCGGGTCTCCCTCAATCTCAAAATTATATTCTCGATTCGTTCGCTTCTCTATCGGAACGACAGCACGTCCGGTCTGTTTGTCCATAAAGAGAAAACTGAGGGAGTTCAGATTCTTTTTCTGCTTGCGATCTATCACCCGACGAGCAAAAACAAGCACCGGCAGATCGACCGGTTGTTGCAGGGCCAGTCCCCACTGTTCCAAAATTGCTGGACGATCCCAGAGTGCTTTTCCCGTCGCGCGGTCAAAGGCATAAATATTTCCCGAAACAAATGCACTACCGGTACCTTGTGGCATTGGCTGGATCTGCGGCGTCTTGTTGTTCCTGGGGTATTGGGCTCCTCGGTTGGTCACCAGCATGTAAATCTCCTCGGACCGGACGACATACACCCCCTTGATATGCATGTCCACCTCGAGAGGCTCATCAAGCAGTCTTTCGCCACTGAAGATATCCAGCACCACAAACCGCCCCTCTGCTTTGTCATACAGTGCCACAGCATCAAGGCCGACCAAATCTCCTTTTGTGTCCCCCGAGATCGGGTGCGACCAGACATCCTTCTCTGTCCAAGGATCGTAAAGGGCCAGTTCCCAACGCTCCTTATCAGAATTGTCGTCCACCACCTTGCGCCAGATCAGGATATGGCGCCCTACCGTCGTCCAACGTTGCATCTCCTTTGAGATCTTGCGAGTAACCAACAGTCGTCCATCCATGGCGGAGAGGATCTGAAGCTCGTATTTCACCTCTTTGTTTTTCTCCTCTATTTCATACAATACCATGACAAATTCCCGATCGCCGAAAAGTTCCGCTTCCCGCTTGTACCCTTTGCGGAACCACAAAACCTCTCCCGTGATCGGATCCACTGAAACGAGATTCCGATTACGCACGAACGTGACACCCCCATCGGTAATCGGACCGATTCTAGAAATCAGCAGCGGCAACTGCTGTTGGGTCTTCGCTTCATCCTCCCAAGGCCGCCTTTCATTTCGACGAGGGGATCTAAGTGACTTCGACCGGGAACCGCTACCGGGTGAAAGCGTATCCTGACGCCACAGAATGGATGCCGGAGAACTTTCTTGGCGCGCTTTGAGAGTATCGATCGCCAACACTTGCTGGCCCACTGCCGCCACCAGTATTTGGCCCTTTGCCCGCACACAACTAAGCCGGTGGTTGGCCATTAGGTTCGCGCGATTTTCTTTTTTATCGAGTAAGGGAACCGTCCAGTCGATCTGGCCATAGGAGTTCAACCCATAGATACGAAAAAACTGTCTTTGGTCGACCATAACCGTACCCACCGCATGGTCTCGACGGCTCAACATTCTCACCGGCATCGACGATTGATAGCCCAACCGGCGCCCACGGGCTGTTGCTCCGGTCTGCTTGAGCAGCACTTTTCCTTCCGGCCAGATATGTTTGGCTCCTTGCCCGGCCATTTCCGGCTCTTTATGAAGCAGCGCGAGCTTGGCAGTTGCCTTCTGCTGTATTGCAGGGTCCGACATGCCTGATAGCTGTTTGAGCAGCGTGATGCTTTCGACTCCCTCTCCCGCAGCGATTAAAAGATCGACCAACTTCTGTTTGACCGGGACAGCACTCGGGTGGGTTCCGAAAAAAAAGTCAAAGGACCGCATCTCTTCAATACTTTCTGACCGGAGGGCCTCCTCTTGTAGCGACGCTACCTGCTGATCGAACTGCTCGTGCTGCGCGGTAGAGAAGCGATTCTGAAGTGCATCAAGACGGCTTCGTACCCACTGACTTAGTCGCACCTCATGGCTGCTGTCTATCGACAGCATCGGGTTCTCGGTGGCAACAATCCGCACGAGCTTGAGATAGGCATCAAGGGCCGCATCAAGTTGCTCCGTTTGGCCGTACCCCTCTGCAAGGAGTCGAAGATGATCAATCCGTTCGCGAGGTGCCACAATGAGCGTTTCAATTTCTGGAATCGATCCCTGATTGGCAACAAAATTCTCTTCCAACCCATCAAGAAGACCCTGTAAGAGCAATTGACGTGCATATATCGAACTGGCCAACGCATCCGCATAGCCCGCCTCGTTGCCCTCTTGTGCCAGCTCCGTAGCACGCGCCGCATACAGATCACCCGCCTTGCGAAAGAGCGGGACCGCATCCGATGAATGGCCCCCATCAAAGAAAATTTCTCCCTGTCGCAGCATCGCGTTTGGATTCTCCGGGTTTTCGCGAAGCGATTTGGCGACCTCTCTCTTGATCGGTTCAAATTGAAAAAACGACTGTAACCAATCGCTGTTTTGGGAAATCACCTGCTCTCGATGACAAATCAGATTTCCGGGGACTGTGCCGTCACCACTTTTGCTGCGTGCGACAATTTTTACTTCGTTCAGATCGATCGTCACCACCTCACCCCCGGATTCTGTCCGCAGTGGCAGGTAATAACGGTCACCCGCCAGATAACCACGACCACTCGGCATGCTCCCCTCTGGCAGGACCAGTGGCCAAGGTTTTTCCGTACGGACCATTTTCCCAGTTCGCATGTCGAGTGCATCAACTTCGTCCGCCCCGATGAGAATCGCTCTGCCTGCGTGGACTCCTGCCAGATACGAAAACTGTTCGCGATCAACGCGCCATTTGGCGGAACCATCGGTCAAATCGAGACAATGTAAAGCATTCGATTCAGTCGGGGTAATCAGCACGCTGCCGTCGGCAATAAGGGCACAACTGTCTGCCCAGACCTCCCCTGGCCCCGGCAGGGAAGAAGCATTCATAGAGGGGCGATTCCAGCCCCTGCCCTGAGTTTTTTTCTGAGCATCAGATGCCACAGGGTACTGGTGTCCCCACCGCAAATTTCTGGTCGTCAAATCCACCGCCACAATGCCACCCACCCCGGTTGGGCAGACCAGGACTCCATCGGCATAGGATGGGCTGATGCCACCCGTTCGCCGTTTGCCTGTAAACCTCGTTGATGGCTGCACCACGGCCAATTGTTGCGACCAGAGCCTCTCACCGGTGCGACTATCAAGCACCAGCAGGCGAATCTCACCCGCCAATTCAACCAACTGATAGAGCTGGCCCTGTAAGGGGAGAGGAGCGCCGAGAAAAAATGCTTTTTTCATCTCGCTGTCGCTCTCATGGGGACCCCCGAGCGACCATAAAAGTTTGCCCTGTGCTTCAGAAACGGAGCGGGCTTTGAGGACGTTATAATCGTAATCGGTCCATCTTCGGAATCTTCCTCCCGGAGCAAGGTGAGGCCGTTCGCTTCCCACGCGATGGCTGCCGAACTCTTCGAGTACAAAAAGACGCTCGCCATCGCTGCTGAGCGAACCGAAGGTTTTGTCCTGCCAAACGCGGCGACGGAGCGTTTCCTTGGAAAATTCGGAACCGTTAGCGGTATCCTCTCTCGCCGGGGCGTTGAAACCTTTATCGTTGGTGGCAGTTGGCTCTTGCCAGATGAGTTTGCCACTCTTCAAATCGGCTGCGACGATCTTGCCCGGCGTTCGCATGAAAACAAGATTGCCAACCGCGAGCGGTTGCAATGCCGGAACTGCCGGAATGGAGTCGTCTGCATACAGTTGGTTTTGCTGCTCAATCATTTGTTCGCTCTCTGCCGTGGCTGCAATCCGCTGTCGCCATCGGGGTCGGAGCATCAATGGCCTGCTTTTGCTCCCTGCCGCCGTTCTAGCGGCGTTGCCACGAAACATCGTCCAGTTGATCGCAGGCAGATCCTGAGACTCCGGTCGCCCTCCGGTGAGTCTGGTGAGCCAGTCGAGCGGATCTTCCTGCTCGGCAGCTTGCGCCAAGAGGTGGCCTCCGATTTTCAACTTTTTACGGGGATGTTTTTCCTGTAGCAGAAAAAGCACCATTTCGGCCTCTTCCGTCTGTCCGCTCTGTTGCAGCGCCGTGGCCAACAACATGGAGATCGCCGGTTCGTACTCTGCCGCAACGGGCGACTCGTACACCTCTCCAAAGCAGAGCGCCGCCATTACCGGCGCGGCTTGGTCGAGATGATAGTGCCCTAAGAGGATCATCGCCTGATAGCCGGCCTTGGTATGGAAATACCGCCGCTGCACATCGGCAACGGCCTCAATATCGCCAGCCTCTACGGCACGAGCGAGCATCTTCTGGGCATCGGTCCCAAACTGCAGTTCGTAGCTTGCCCGTGCCGCCTGAGGCAACTGTCCGAGCAGCCTCCGCGCCTCGGTTCGCAAACTTTGATATTCGCGGCTACGAGTTCCTTCCCGATCCTCCCGATTCAGAAAAAAATCCTCGTCGCTCGCTTCGTCATCCTCAACGATGAGAATCCGATGCAGCATCCGTACGGCCTGGCTGTACCGCTCCTGCTCAAGCAGTTTCCGGGCATTGGCAAGCATCCGCCTCTGCGCTCGCTTGGGGGCCGAAAAGACCGGCTGGCTGAAACCCGAATCCGGTTGCTGGTCTTTGGGCAGATTCTGCGCGTCTGCAGGAGCCTGCAAAAGCTGCAGGCAGGCAAAGATCGCGACCAAATTGAGACAGGCCCTTTTCATACTTATTCCGTTCCGTTGAAGCGGTCGCTTTCAAATCCAAGCGTCGGCGAACTTTGATCCTCCCTCACCAACCTTTCGCATCCGGCGCCAAACCGGTTCTGGTCGCCGGATCGCTTGCCAGAACCCCAAAGAGAAGGAGACCAACTATCCTAACTCCTTGTCCAATAGAATTTTATAGAACCATACTTAAATTGACAAGAAAAATCGCCAGCGGGCGAATCGGTCCACTTTTCGTCTCCTCCGAGGGCCTCCTCGCATGCATAGAGAATAGATTTGCCGCAGACGATGTGTTCGCCCAAAAAAGGATACTTCGCTTTTTTTCGATTATTTAGCGGTTTTTCCCTGTTTTTTGGCAAATCCCGCTTGAAATTTTTGCTCCATTGTTTTTCAATCATCCGGTCGACTCTGTTTGTCCTAGTTTTTAGGGCACGTCGACATGGACGGACGAACCCACATTTTGATTCCCATGCAAGGAGGAACCTAGCGCTATGGCAAAAGCCCCAGGAAAAAAGGCCCCGACGAAAACCGAAGTTTTTAACGGCGTCGCAGAGGCCACTGGAATGAGTAAAAAAGAGGTCGCCGGAGTTTTTGAGGCCTTGTCGGATCAAATCCGCAAAGCCGTAAGCAGTCGTGGCCCAGGGGTGTTTACAATTCCCGGTCTCTGCAAGATTGTGGTGCAGCGAAAGCCCGCCACCAAGGAGCGACAGGGAATCAACCCCTTTACGGGTGAAGAAACGACATTTAAGGCCAAACCTGCCCGAAATGTGATCAAGGTAAGGCCTCTGAAAAACCTTAAAGATATGGTTTAAGGTTCCGCAATAGATGGCGTTTAAGAGACGTTGGTTCTCGGGCCGTTGGTTCTCGGGCCGTTGGTTCTCGGGCCGTTGGTTCTCGGGCCGTTGGTTCTCGGGCCG
>JASMGX010000188.1 GCA_030751095.1 Pirellulales bacterium
TTTTTTGTAGCCATATTCCTACATCCACAAGGAGTCTATTCCACGCAAATCTGGATGTCAAGGTCTTTATGTCCAATTCCCTCTTTCTCTTTTTCCTACTGGAAAAATGCCCCTTTAAAGACCCATCGGGCGGTCAGGGTTTGACCCCGAATTGGCGATGACGTTATTGCGGTAAGTTCTTACTATATAGAAGGTTCTCGTTCTTCAATTCTCTTCCTCTCGGTTTTCCGAGTCCTTTAAATTGCCCGTGAATTAAGGCGCATAACTTGCCCGTGATTGACGGCGTTTGAACGCAACGGTTCGACCGGACCACGGTAAAGGCCCCGCCGCTTTGGGCAACGGGCAGATGGATCGAACCAAACAGGCCAATCCCCCTGAAAGAGGGTGTTTGTCCATAGCCAAAATTCTATCGGCCGATGAGATCGACCGACGAGCTGGACATCCAACAACCGGATCGGGAGAGGACTGTTTTTATCAAACTTCGCCCGTTTCGTTCCCTTGCCGAGGGGCAGTCCGACCGGACCCTTTTATCAAACCAACTGCGAGGCTTGCAGGAAGAAACACTTAACACACATGAAAACTATTTGGATTTATGGAGCTTGACCTCCATAATAAGGTTCGTATATTGCACGCACTTCATTCAAGGTGGGCACTATCATGATCTCACAAACTGCCGAGTATGCCTTGCGGGCTATCGTTTTTCTGGCAGATCGAAACGATCGGCCCTGCACCAATGCCCGATTGGCAGAAGCCACACAGATTCCTGAGGGCTATCTGGCCAAAGTCATGCAAATTCTTGGACGCGCCGAGTTGGTTTTTGCCCAGCGGGGGCTCAAGGGTGGCTTCACACTGGCCTATGACGCGAACGACATTACGGTTCTGGAAGTTGTCAATGCTGTGGACCCGGTAAACCGAATTCACGCATGCCCCTTGGGATTCCACGGAGTGGAACTGTGCCTATTGCACCAGAAGCTTGACGATGTGGCCCGCGCAGCGGAGGAAACCTTTGGCAAAACGACGATCGCGGACATTCTTGCCGTGCCACGGCACCGCCGACCCCTTTGCCCGTTTCCTTTTGAATCGCCCGACTCTTAATGGGCTGTTGCTCTCGCCGTTTTTCACGCTCGCTTAAAGAGCGACATCGCCACTCCGCCCATGATCACTCCGGCAAAGGGATCACTCCGGCAAAAGCCGAGTTGGTTTTTCGGGGATTAGCGTTCACGCGCTGCAATCGAACACCCGCTGCAATCAAACACCCGGACGGTTCCGGCTGTCCAACTTGCGATGACTATCTACTTGCCATGAATCGCATGCTCATCAGCGCTGGTTTTTGCGTACATGTGCAGCGAAGCGGGGGCTGTGTCCTTCTTCAAAACCCGACTTGCTTGAGCAACCTCCAGGGGATCACCATGGATCATCAGAAGGGTCTTGCCCGATTTCAGTTTTTGCTCGTACCAGACGAGTCGGTTCGAATGCACACCCCAACCGAACATTGCGCCCAGCAATCCACCAACAACGGCCGAGGTAGCTGCGATCGGCACCATCAAGACCGTATCTTGCCCACTGGCAAACGGAAGTACACTTGCGCCAGCAAGAAGGCCTACAAATCCGCCGGTAACAGCGCCGACAGCGGCATTTTTTTCCATGCTGTCGCCGAACTGCAAAATCTTTGGCACGCATGCCTCCGACCAAGCGCACGAGGCCTGGCCATGACATGTGGGAGGACACTCGGCAGGAAGAGTGCGGTAACAATGGCCAGCACCCTCGCTAGCCGCTTTTGCAGGTCGCAGGTGGGCCGAAACGAGCGACATCAGTTTTGTGGGAAAACCAGCGAGATCCATCTTCTTAATCGCGGTACGGGCATCGTCAATTTCTTCATATACGGCGACTACGCATTCTTTAGGACGGCTCATAGTGATTTCTCCATCTTCAAGTCATCGCAACACCGAGCGAGCATGTATGACGAGGCTCACCAGAGGTCGCGCAACGGACTCGGAGTTTCCGAGCTTCTTTCAGGCCCAACCACCGAATCCGTTTCGGGGAAGGGTTTCTGAATCGGTCTGTTGTAAAGGTGGGAGGAAAAATACAAAAATGGAAACTCAGGCATTTCCAAAATCTTGTATGAGTTCGTACTGTCGCCAGACCCCCACAACTAACAATGTATTGTCGCTAATACTGGATGTCAAGGTCTTAATATCTTTATCTCTCTATTAATGATGGGGAAAAGGGCCTCGCGGAGCACTATATGTGTTAGCCCTTGCGGTTGATTCTGAGTGAAAGAGGCCGTGAAAGAGGCCGTGAAAGAGACCGTGAAGAGTCGCAACGAAAGAGGAGACAAACTCACATCCGACGAAGGAAAGCCACCAGGATACTCACGGAAACGAACCCCACAAAGAGAAACTCAGCGATCCAGACCGCCCACAGCGGGCTCTCGGTAGAGCACCGCGCGATAAAGTTCAGCCCACTGGGAAACGGGGGGAACAACAGCACGACAAGAAGAATACCAACGATCCCACAGAGAACGAGCAATGGTATGTGTTCGGAGTGGATACGCATCGTGACTTTTGTAAAAAACAGGATCGAGCCAGCAGCCAGTCCGGCCACCACAAAAAGAACCGCGAACCGCTTCAGGATAAACAAAACACCATCGCCAGATTCCAGTGCCGCGATCCTTTCCCCTGCCCTATTGAATCCGTTTCGCGTCACTCCTTTTCCTTTAGGGTGCCCGGTTCCTTTAGAGTGACAGGGCTAACATTTTCCCTATTAGACACCAGCGTAACGCGGCGGTGAAGCGGGTTGTGGGTTGCCTGAGAGAAAAACCGTTTTGCAAGCGATGAACACTGTTATGAACCTATCCACAGAAAGAGACGCGCAATGGGAGAGGCAGATGTGAAAAAGGAGCCGCTTAGTGTATGGGTCTAGTGTTTGCCATTAATAAACTGCAATTCGGGCAACAACTTTGCGGGTTGCCTCTTCCCATTTACTTTCCGGTCCATTGGAACATGGTGGGATATTAAAGGTTCGTCCTACATGATGCCTCGTACATTAGGCCACCCACGCCTGTCTCAAACTACGGACTCTCTTTTTTTTCTGTTGGATATCCCGGGTAATCCTTCTTACCCGCTGGATACGCGGGATATTGATGACCCCCACCAAAAGGTACCGTCGTTTTGTGAAGATCATGATAAAGACGAGGACGTCGATCTCGCAGATAATTGGCCTTAGATGGGTGGGTCGGTCCGTAGGCCTTGGGCAAAATATCGGCAATTAACAGCGTCGTTTGTCTACGATCGGCCGCCAATAATAATTTTCCGTAAGGATCGGCAATGACCGAGTTGCCTTGATAGAGCCATTTGTCTTTTCCGATTTGTTCGTATCCAACGTGATTGGAGTAAGCGACAAAAATATTATTCGCATACGCAGCGGCAGGGATGAGCAATTTAGAGACATCCGGATAGGGAACTTTAGTGCGATTCCCGTCAGGCATGGTGTAGTAATAATCCGCTGCCGTTGGAATGACAATTAGTTTAGCGCCCTTTAAGGCCAAAATGCGTTGCAACTCCGGAAATTCCGCTTCGTAACAATTTAAAAGTCCTATGGGAAAACCGTTTATTTTATAGACATTATAAGGCCCATCTCCGGCAGACCAGTTTATCCTCTCGGCTAAGGCAAATAAGTGCGTCTTCCGGTAGCTTTCTAATAGTTCCCCTTTGGAATTAATCAAGGCAATGGCGTCATAGTAATTCAACGCATCATCTTTGCCCTTAGCTTTTTCGGCGTAAGGCAACACAATGGCCATACGGTTTTTTTTCGCAACTGCCTGAGCTTTTTTGATATAGGGACCGTCACTAAATTGAGACAAGTCCCTAGCCATCTTCGGATTTAATGCGTAACCGGTGAGGTATAGCTCCGGAAAGCTGATGATCTGGGCATCAAAACGTTTTGCAGATTCGACCGCACGTTCTAGCTGTGAAAAATTATAGGCCATCGCCTCCTTGCTACCCACATGGTCCCTATTTTGAAATATAGCCAGCCGAACGCCCTCACCGAAACTGGGAGGTTTTGAGTAAATATTCATTCGGTAAACCAAGGCCTTTTCGGCTTTTTCCACCGAGGGAGGGTAAGTGGGCGGTTGGGCTTTTAACGCAAGGGGTACCAACAAACAAATTCCAAAAATACTAAATGTTAGAGACATGTTTTTCATACATCACCTCCGTAGGTTACGCACTAAACAGAGTTAATACGAATTCTGAAAAATTTCAGGGAGCGAACAAAGTTTTCAATACAAATGGAGACTGGCATGATACGCATTCAATGCGGGGCTTTCTCTTGGTGATCACATGCAACGACTTGCGATACTGTAAGAATCGCACAGAGAAACGTCATCGCGAGTTTGCTGCAGCGAGCATTCATAGAACTGCCTCATTAAGAACGAGCGATAAGCACTATCTATCATTGCGGGTGGCAGTCTTTAGCTTGGAGGCGGACATCTGCTCCAAGCTATTTTGCGACCGGCCGTCCCACTACATGTCTAGCTTGCCGTTCTTGTAATGGGTCGCAGACCGCTTCTGACCGTTCACATGCCAACTGGTACTAACGCCATCTAGCTTGCCATCCTTGAAATGTTCCTCTGATTGCTTCTGGCCGTTCTCATACCAGTACGTCGAAAGGCCCTCTGGCTTGCCGTCCTTCCAGTGGGCCTCCGACCTCTTCTGGCCGTTTTCCCACCACACAGTCCAAGGACCCTCTCGCTGGCCATCCTTGAAATGGGCATCAGCAGTCTTCTGGCCGTTTTCGTAGTACACAGTCAAGAGGCCATCTTTTCTGCCGTTTTTGTAATGGGTCTCTGACGACTTCTTGCCGTTTGGATACCACTCAGTCCACAGGCCATCTTTTTGGTTATTTTTTAAGTTGCCTTCTGATTCTTTTTGATCCTTGGTGTGATAGGTCGTGACATCCTTAGCACACCCAACTAATCCAAGTAAGAGAAATGCCATCGTGAGTTTGCTGTAGCGAGCATTCATAGAACTGCCTCAAAGAGTGACATCCCCATTATCCACACTCAACCACGGAGAGAAAGACTGGGGGGCGGGCCTCAAGAGCGTTGATTACACCGCACCTACCGTCGCCTGCGTCGCGGTAGCAGTGTCAGGCCGAAGAGAGCTAAAAGAATCGCTGCCGGTTCGGGGACGGGGGATGTGGCCGTGACCATGAAGCCGTGATAGCCGCTACTATCCGTGTAATACCCAACCATGTTGGCGCCGTCGATACCAATTAAGTAGGTATGTGTCGCGCTCGGATGATCGAGTGTGGTCCAGGTGGAGCCGTCGTAGAGGGTGCCGTGAGTACCGCTACTATCCGCGTAATACCCAACCATGTTGGCGCCGTCGATACCATTTAAGTAGGTACTTGTCGCGCTCGGATGATCGAGTGTGGTCCAGGTGGAGCCGTTGTAGTGGGTGCCGTGAGTACCGCTACCATCGTTGTAATACCCAACCATGTTGGCGCCGTCGATACCATGTAAGTAGGTATGTGTCGCGCTCGGATGATTGAGTGTGGCCCAGGTGGAGCCGTTGTAGTGGG
>JASMGX010000189.1 GCA_030751095.1 Pirellulales bacterium
ACACCGATTCGTTGGGGGCCCGTGAAATTCCGCGCAGTGAATTTGTCTCGCGGGTCGAAGCCTCAGTCAACCTGCCGGTGACCTTTGGTGAGAAGCTCGAAGGGTGTCGGTGGTGATTGCAATTGCCACGAGATTATTCGGTTTCGAGCAAATGAAGCCGCAACAGGTTGAGCGCCTGCTTCGCCGCGCGGTCCCTCAGATGGTCCGGGTGGCCGGTGGTGCTGCCGGATTTAAGGAGAACGGAATCCGGGGTAGCGAGGGCATAGTAAAATTCGCCCCCTGCGCGGACGGTCGATTCGGCAATCGGTCCGAGGGCGATTGCATAGTCGGCGCCAAACTGATCGCGACAGGAGGTGGCACCATTTTCTGCAAGAATCGCCGATTGGGAGATAAGGCTCTCGGGTGCTTCGGCGGAAGCGACCAATCCTCCGCGATACGTTGTGGTTCCAATTTCACTGAGCCAGCGTGCCAGTCGCCCGGAGGAGCCGCACTCCGCAGAAGCGACCGTTTGGCCCCGCTCGGCAAGCAGGCGAATGACGACATGTTGCAGCTCGTCATCACCCTCGCCAAAAACGAGGTCACCGAGACTTTCGTGAATGGTCTTGATTGTCGGCTGCATCCGTTCGGCACATTGCTCAGCAGAATCTCCTGCTGTCGTTATGCGTAAGGTGATCGTTGCATTGTGTACCGTAATCCCGACAGCCGGGTCGCGGCCGCGATCGATCAGTCCAGCAAGACGTTGTTCGATCGCACTTTCGCCCGCTCCAAAACACTTAATGCGCAGGTGTTGGATTGTTTGCGATGGTTTGGCCTGGTGGGTGAGTTGTGCGGTGACCGTCTCATTCCACATCTGGTGCATCTCTGCCGGAACGCCCGGCAGCGCAAAGAGTTCACACTCCGTCCCGTCTTTGCGGCGGTGGATGAAGTGGATGCCTGGAGCGGTGCCATGGGGATTGTTGATTGGCCGTGTGCCGCGGGGAAAGGTCGCCTGGAGCCGATTTCGCTCCGGCATCGCGACGCCCCGTTTTGCAAAGAGTTGTTCAATATCGCGAAGGCTCGCCTCATCGAGTTCTAGCGGTACCCCGAGAGCTTTCGCCAGCGCGTCCCGGGTAAGGTCATCGGCAGTTGGACCGAGTCCCCCCGTAATCAGCAGAAGGTCCGATCGCTTCAGTGCGATCCTCAAGGCATCCACGAGTGGATCGATTTCGTCGGAAACGGTAGTATGGTATGCCGTTTGTATTCCCAGATCGCCAAGACGCGCACTGATCCACCCGCTGTTGGTGTCGAGTCGCTGCCCGCTGGTCAATTCATCGCCGATGGCCATTACTTCCGCTTGCATGATGGTATCATTCTGCCAGCTTCGGCCTTTTCCCGCCAGCAGGCCGTCTTGCATAGTCCGGCGACGACTGCCACATTGGGTGATACATGGCATCTGAGTCCAAAAATTCTGTCCTTGGTGAATATCCGGTGGTCACGATCCTGCCCGTGCAGTGGGGGGATCAGGATGCTTTTGGTCACGTCAATAATACGGTTCCCATTCGTTGGTTTGAGTCGTCCCGAATTGCTTATCTGCTAAAGACCGATATGGCGGTGCTCGATGCCGGCGGCCTGAGTCCGATTCTCGTCTCGGTCACCTGCAACTACCGGCAGCAGATCCATTACCCGGATACCGTCCATATTGGTGCCCGGGTACGTCGTGTGGGCACCTCGAGCATCCAGATTTGCCATCGGGTCTATAGCGAGTCCCAAAAGGCAGTGGTTATCGAAGGCGAAACGGTCATGGCAGTCTTTGATTACGAGGGTCAGAAGACAGTCCCCGTTCCTGACAATATCCGCCGGCAAATCAACGCCCTAGAAGGCAAATCGGTTGCGGACCTTCGAGCGTGATGCGACTATCGCAACGCCTAGCAGGCCGATAAGCTAAGACGTATGTGAAGAGCGACTCGCAGAACGATAGAAACAATCAGACAGCAGAGGAGATGGATGATGGCAACGGCAAAGGCGCGGCATATCCTGGTGACTTCTGAAGATCAATGTGCCGAAATCAAAGAACAAATTATTGCAGGAACGGATTTTGCGGATATCGCCCGCCAGTATTCCACGTGTCCCTCGGGCAAGCAGGGAGGCGATCTGGGTGAATTTGGCCCGGGTCAGATGGTCCGCGAATTTGATGAAGTGGTCTTTAGCGGAGAAGTCGGAAAAGTCCACGGGCCGGTCAAAACGCAGTTCGGCTACCATCTTCTCGAGATAACCAGTCGGACCGACTAAGCCTCCCGATCGTTCGGCCCTTGTTCGTTGTTGTAGTTGTGGCAGATCGTCTCGATCAGATTCTGCAGCGATCTCAATCCTTCGTCCGTCTCAATGGCGGAGAGAAGGTGCTCTCGCGATCCGGCACGATGAAATACATCGGAGACGATACAGATAGCCTCATCGTCTGATATCAAGTCTCTTCGAAGCGATGCTTCAATCTGCTCAATGAGATAGGTGCAGATGAAAGCAGCCTGCTCGAGCGAGGAACCGAAGGGTCTCTCCCGATGGTGCCCTGGAAGCTTCCAGGGCTCGCCGTCGCGTTTGCTCTGCCCCGATTTGCTATCCTTCGATCGGTTGCTGCCCTTGTCCATCGCCAGTCCCCATGCGTTGCGTCCGGATGCTGCTGAAAAAGGATCAATAAAAAGCAGCCTGGCTGCGGTGCTCATAACGGACAGGAGTTGTCACTCAGTGCAGCCAGACTGACGGGCAAAAAGTGCTCTGGCCGGGGCACCTATTCGCCCTCTAAAAAGAACGCGACAATGGTAAGCAAAACGGGCAACCAATTTCCGATCGCTCGTGGACGGTCCACTTTTTGCCGTAAAACAGGAAGTATTCTCAAGATTTAGGGCGTTCATTAAAGTCAACCGAGACGTCGAAATTCAAATGCATTGCCATCTAGGCTATCATGCTTTTGTGCAGAGATGATCCACAATCGAGAGTACGAAGGACAACCAATGATGCGTAAGATTCGCATACCGAAGCAACCTGTTTCCCGGCGTCGTTTTTTTCGTGCAGCATCGACTGTTGCAATCGGTTTAACCGCGAGCCGGGCATTCGCCCGGCGCGGGAGAAGAGTCCGCACTCGGCGGAGGGGCCCTGCGGTCCATACGCAGCGCCGAACCGACAAAAAGCCTGTTGTCGGTTCAGGCGATCACCGCTATCAGGTCGAGCACGACTGGGCGCAACTACCGGAAAAGTACAGCTGGCAGACGACCCACAATGTGGCTGTCGATCGCGACAACAATCTCTATGTGATTCACGAAGGGCATCGGGATAAAGCAGAGCACCCGTCGATCTTCGTTTTCGATCCGGCGGGTCGCTACATGCGGAGTTTTGGCAGCCAATTTCAGGGTGGCGGACATGGTCTTGAAGTACATCAGGAGGAGGGCGAGGAGTTTCTCTACGTGACCGGCTACCAGCACCTGAAAAACTTTGCCAAATTTAATTTGTACGGCGAAAAGATCTGGGAGAAGCGTGCCCCGATGGAATCGGGCCTGTATGCAAAGGACGAAGATATTACGACCGAGGGGCGTTGGGGCCGGGATCGCTTCATGCCGACCAATTTTGCCTTTGCGCCTGACGGGGGCTTTTTTTTGGCGGACGGCTATGGCGCCTATGTGATCCACCGGTACGACCGGGATGGCGAATGGCAGTTTGCCTTTGGCGGTCCCGGCAAAGAGGATGGCCAGTTTCAATTGCCGCACGGGCTCTGGATCGATGATCGAGGCACCGGCGAGGCGTCTCTCGTTGTCGCCGATCGGGTCAACGGCCGGCTGCAGTGGTTCAGCCTCAATGGCAAACATCTCCAAACGCGCGACGGATTTATTCTGCCAGCCAATGCCGATGTCTATGGCGAGTTGCTCCTGGTCCCCGATCTGAGTGCTCGCATCACCCTGCTCGGCCCGGAGAACAAGGTGCTTACGCAGATGGGTGAGGATAGCGATTGGCGCAAGGCGGTCCTCAAGGACGCCATGGCACTGCGGAATCAGCCGGATCAATGGCAAGATGGAAAGTTCCTGCACCCACACGATGCCTGCTTTGACCGAGAGGGAAACATCCTCGTGGCCGAGTGGGTCGCTACCGGCCGCATTACCCGGTTGCGGAGGCTCACCTAGTGGCGGGCTGAGATACTTCACCTCTCGCCAACGTGCCGTCGATGGTGCTGAGTATCTAGCGATCGCTCGGGCCCGCTTTGCCACGATACGGCGAAGTCGTAGTCCCCAGTCGGAAGGTCCGTGAACGTGAACCCAAACTGTGCGTTTTAACGGCTCACACCGTTTGCCCAGACATAGCTTCCGCCATCGCTAGAAGCGGTAGAGACCGTTCCGCCAACGGTAATAAATCCAGCGTCATCGTTATCGATCAGATAGACGAGCGGATCTGCTAAATCGCTCGCTGTTAATGTTCCAACTACGGTGCCATTGGCAGAGTTCTCAGCAATAGTAAAGACTTGATCGTTGAAGATGGGTGTATCATCGACGGAATGTACGGTGACTGTAAATGGTCGGGAAGTAGTCAGGTTGTCCGCCGTCGAAGCGAGGTCGTTGTCGAGGCCGCCATCTTCAACAACGACGGTGATCGCGGCGGCCTCATGCGTATTGTCTGCTGGAGTGATTGAAAAACTTGCTGTTTTACTGGGCGGTGTGTGGCTCATCGTGGGGGCTGAAATCAGGTTCGGATTATTGCCCGTCGCAGTGATCTGTAAGAGTTGAGCGGTTCGCTCGTGAGGGGGATATTGTGCTGCCGGAGATTGATAGGTCTGTGGGGCATCGGCCAGCGGTGGCAGAGAGCCGGATCATTTTGAAGCCCGATTAAAATTCTCCGAACGGGTCCTCATCATCTGAGAGAACCGCCTGCCAGTCTTCGGCCAACTCGTCAAACGCATCATCGAGCAGCTCCTCAGAGGCAAACGCCGCATCGGCACTGCTTCCGGACATTGAGCTGCCTGCCGGTGAGCTTCCGGACAGAGAGCTTCCGGACAGAGAACTGCCCGCAAGATCGCCCACGCGCACAATCCGCACCGCGTCGTCAAACACCGGGCCGCTGGCACCGAGCGATTGGTTCAGTTTGACCGCGATTGTGCCGCCAGTCACAGAGACGGTGTCGAGATCTTTCCATGCAGAACCGGCATCGGTCCGGTCGTCGGGCGCAAGCTGCTGGTTGACGGCCACGGCTCCAATGTACGCACCGCTACTGTCTTCAATGATGAACGGGGCATCGTTGGCCCGGTTGCTCATTTCGCGCCAGGTGGCACTTACCAAATATTGTCCATCGGTAAGATTGTTAAAGATCCATCTCGCCTCGCCAGTGCCGCCCGCCTGCAGGCGGTGCCAGTCGGTGTCATAACCGGGTAAGCTGGGATTGTCGAGGTGTTCAAAGCCGGTATGGCTGAAATTCGCATCGCCATCGTCGATGATCACAGGCGTCGGCTCATCGTCGGTCACATCGAGCGTGTCGGTTCCACCGGTATACCCCGTGGCCGCTGCCGAGATGGTAACTCTCT
>JASMGX010000018.1 GCA_030751095.1 Pirellulales bacterium
GGATAATTATCTCTACTGGAGCAAAATGGATGCGGGGGGAAAATTCGATACGTATCGCGCAGAAATTAAGAGTCCGCTCAATGCCCAGAATATTAACAACACTCCCAACGAAAGTGAAGCTCTGGGTATTGCAGCAGGTGAGGGAATCTCGTGGGTGACAGAGGCCCACACATTCCAGCTCTGGCACAACGGCCAGACCATTGATCTACCCAACAGCGATGGCGGATTTATGGGAAACTACGACAGAAATAATTCTGATTCCTATGTGCTCTATCGGCAGGGACCTCTTGATAATGAAAAACTGTGGGCTTATGACATCCAGGCACAGCAATCGACATTGGTCAGCGATCCAACCTATACATGGAGGCTTGCGGGCGGACCAAGCATCGATGGATCGAAAGTCATGTGGTCGGCATCCTATTCCGAAAATGGCCCACAACATGACGACTATGAAATCTACAGTTATGATCTCATTCAGGGTGCAGCGAGCTACCAGCAGATTACCCACGATGACTTCGACAATTTATATCCCAA
The DNA here is from genome assembly GCA_030751095.1 of Pirellulales bacterium. Classification (GTDB taxonomy): domain Bacteria; phylum Planctomycetota; class Planctomycetia; order Pirellulales; family UBA7805; genus UBA7805. The sequence goes on from JASMGX010000018.1 coordinate 535, forward strand.
GATGGTAGACGATCGAGTTCTATATATCCAACATCAAAGCAATCAAAATGCTTCGATGATTCTCGAAGATGGGTCCGGCACGAGCGTGCTTAGCCAAACGGCAGGTAATGGTCATGATCTCTCGAAAAGTACGGCGGCGTGGAAAGAAATTGATGGTAGCATCAAGGCGTTGACCAATGGGGTGCTGTTTTCGATCGCCCCGGCGACCACGGGATCCAGCAGTTTTTCATTATCGGGGGCCAATATTGCCTGGGATGCGAAGGATGCCCAGAACGATTACCAGGTCTATGCCGCCTACTACATCGGTCCGGGTGCCGTCCTGACCGGGCTGGACCTCACGCTCGAGGAACTCAGCGAGTTTTCACTCTTCAACGCCAACTTGCAGTATACCGATCTCCGCTCGGCACTGATCGAGGAGACCGATTTTCGCGGCGCCGATTTTACCGGCGCAACAAATCTCCAGTACGCGATCGGTCAGGCGATCTACTCGCATCAGACGATCCTGCCCGAAGGCTTCAACCCGGTATCGGCCGGCTGGAGCTACGTGACGCCTGAACCGGGGGCGCTGCTGCTCGTCGTACTGGGCCTCCTTGTCCTGGGCAGTTGCCGTCGCCGTAGGCGGGCTACACATGGCAATGCGTGAAAAAGCGCGCTGCGGCACTCAATCGCAGCACCGCTCAAAAGAACGTAACGGTACTTCAGCCCACGGCCGCCTGCCTCTGCCTGCGGACCGAGGCGATCCGCCGCAAGATCAACCAGAACGGCGGCAGGTAGATGATGTCCGCAAAAAACAAAAAGGCGAGAAAAAACCACGGTAGCGGACCAAACACCACATAATAGATTCCGAGCAGCGAACCGCAGAATTTGCTCAAAAAACCGAGCTCTAAAAGGTCGTAATTCTCCAGCGGCCGTGAAGCGACCCGGTGGTAGCCGACACCGAAGAGCATGACCAGAGCCCCGGTCAGCTGGATCGGCATCACAAACTGCGGCTTCTCGATTCCGAAAAGCCGAAAACCCTCGTGGTAGAGGACCATCATTGCCAGGCCGGCCAGCAGGTTAAACGTGCCGGCAAATCGCAACAGCCTCCGCATCCAGCGGTCCAAAGGTGCATCCATCCTCGGTTCCTCAAGAAATTGTGCAGGACTCAAGCAGGCCGGAACCGGCCGAAAAACCACAACTCCAGCCAGCGAAGAATAGCCGATTCGCGGCGCGACGTCACTGCCGAAACCACCGGGCACTGGTAGAACCGGCCAAAATCGCAGACCGCTCGCCGCAAAGACCCTGCCCAACTGCACCGGCTTGCGTTAGGCTACTGGTCGCATAGGAAAAAACGAACGGCCCGCCCGCAGGGGGGCCATTTTTTATCGACAGGCCCAAAACCAACCAAGGAGAAATGCAATGCCATCGATCCGCCTCTTAGCGACCGGATTGGCCCTCTGCGCCGTTGCCGGTTGTAACTCCCAAAGCCCCACGGAGGTACAAGAAAAAGATTCCGGATTGCACATCAATGCCCCCGGCGTGAATATCGATATCGGTGGCGGCAAGGGTGTTCAGGTCGAAGCTCCAGGCACGGATGTCGACGTGAAACCGGGCGAGGGAACCACCGTCACCGCACCCGGCACCGAAGTAAGCACCGAAAAAGAAAACTAAACACGACCGCACATCATTTGTCGTTGCGGATCGATCGAATACAAGACACCCTGCCGGCGGCAGGAGCCGATGCCGATGATCACTGTGCCGACCGAACCCCATCTGGCCCTTAAGGCATTAATGATGCCGCGGGATACCAACCAGCACGGCACTATTTTTGGCGGGGTGGTGCTCAGCTATATCGATCAGGCCGGTGCGGTCGGTGCCCTCTACGCCCTGCAATTGGCCGGACACAACGAAAAACCGCTCGTCAGCGTCGCGATGGACCGCGTTGAGTTTCTCAAACCGATCCACGTCGGCGATGTTGTCAGTTTTATGACCCGCGTCATGGCTGTCGGCAGAACATCGATCACGGTCGAAGTGATCGTGCAGAGTGTTCGAAAAGGCAAACCGGAGGAGCTTACGCGGGCGATGGTCACCTACGTGGCCGTCACACGCAACGAAGCGGAACAAACGCCTGTGAAACTCTATGATTGATCGCGCAGAAGAATCGTTGAAGAGTGTTGGCTGATGCAAGACGCCATCGCGCAAACCGAATCCGCTTTTCTCTCGCTCGAAACCGCCGCGGCGATTGTCGTGGTTCTCACCGCCCTGGCCGCCTGGATCAACGAACGTTTCATCCATTTGCCGCGGGCAATCGGGACCATGCTCGCCGGACTCTTAGTCGCAGCCATCGCCATGGTGATCGACTGGGCCGATATCGGCCAATTCGACATCGCTACCTACGGCGCACACCACTACAACTTCAGCCAGATTGTGCTCAATCTGCTGCTCCCCTTCATCCTCTTCGCAGCAGCCATGCAGATCGACCTGAGCGGTCTGGCCAAAAGCGGCCCGGGCATCGCCTACCTCTCCACCATCGGCGTGGTCATTTTTGTCGGCATCTGGGGAACGTTGATCTGGCTGGTAATGAACATGATCGACCGGCATATCGGCCCCGATATCGGAATCTCCTTTCCGGCAGCTATCCTGTTTGCCACGATGATGGCATCCACCGATGCCGCTGCCGTCCTGAGCACCATGCGGCACACGGTCCTGCCACGACAGGTGCGAACCCTGATCGCCGGGGAGTCGCTCTTTAACGATGCGGTGAGCATCGTTCTTTTTCTCACTGTGCTGACCTTTATCGCCAGCGGGCATGAAGTCAACGCAGCGGACGCAGCCTGGGTCCTCGGCAAAGAGATCATCGGAGGCCTTCTGATCGGGTTCGGTGGCGGCCTGATCGGCAGCTACATGCTCAATACCTGTAAAGGCTACAGCACCCAGGTTCTCGTCACCGTGGGCGTGGTACTCGGTGGCTCCGTCCTTGCAAACGCCCCCATGATCAATGCCTCCTCTCCGCTGGCAATGGTCGTGGCCGGAATCGTGATAGCGCGCTGCCGCGTCTATGTGGAAGCGGGCGAGCAACACCCCTTGGTCATGTTCTGGCGATTTACCGACAATGCCATGAACGGCATCCTCTTCTTGTTGATCGGCCTGGAACTGCTCGTCATTGCCGACAAATTCCACTGGAGCATGGTCTGCACCGCGGTGATCTGTTTTCCTCTGCTCCTGATTGCCCGCTACCTGAGCCTGTTTCTTCCCTGGACCTTCTTTTCCAAAACCATTTTTCGCCGGAGACTCACGCATGTCGATCTCGGGCTGCTCACCTGGTGCGGCCTGCGCGGGGGCATCGCCATCGCCCTGGCCTTTCGGATTCCCGAGAACCTCGAGAACGGGGATCTTCGCGATACCTTCATTGTAGGCGCATTTGTGATCGTGTTGCTCTCGATGCTCGTGCAGGGTCTTTCGACCTCCGCAATCGCCCGCCGTCTGAGCCGCACGGTGGTCGCAGCAGAAAAAGCGGCCGGTCAGGATGCCATTTGAGAAACATCGGGTCGAAAGCTGTCGCCCGCTCACCCTTACCGATTGTCCGTGGATCGACTATAAAATTGCAGGAACGAGAGAATCCGGAACCGTACAATAGAGTATAGAGGACCCACCTCGAAGCCAATCTTTGGGAAAAACGGAATGAAGCGGCTGACGGCACTCTACAGCACAACAGTCGGCAAGAAGGCGGTGGTCGCAATCACCGGTATCCTGCTCTACGGCTTTGTGCTGCTGCACATGCTCGGCAACCTCAAGGTATTTACCGGAAATGTCGCCGCAGGCGAACATGCCGGTGAGCCCCACATCGACATCTATGCCGAGTTCCTCCGGACGATGGGCGAACCCCTTTTTCCGTACAGCTTCATCCTCTGGACGGTGCGGATCGTCATGCTTCTGGCCCTCATCCTCCACATCTACACGGTGATCCAACTCGCAGTCCGCAACCGCAAAGCGAGGCAGACCCGTTACGCAGAGTACAAGCAGATCGAGGCGAGTACCCCCGCCCGCTTGATGCTCGTGAGCGGTTTTCTGCTTCTCGCCTTTCTCCTGTTCCACCTGCTGCAATTTACATTTGGCGTGGTCGGCGGCTCCCCCTTCGTCGAGGGCAAGGTGTACGCAAACCTCTACTACGCCTTCGGGAAGTGGTATTTTGTCCTGCTCTATGTGATCGTGATGGCGGCCCTGGCGCAACATGTCAGCCACGGCGTCTGGAGCCTGTTTCAGACCCTCGGTCTGGACAACCCCGATCGGAATCGGGCGTTGCGACTGCTGGCAACGCTCAGCGCGGTCGCCCTGTTTGTCGGTTTTGCTTCGGTGCCGGTGCTGTTCTATCTCGGAGTGATGCCGCAGCCACCCGAACAGGGCCTCGAGCAAATCATTCATGGAGGAGGAAACTGAAACATGCAACTCGATGCGAAAATCCCGGAAGGTCCCATCGAGGAAAAATGGTCCTCGCACCTCGAGCAGATCCGACTCGTCGGCCCGCGCAACCGTCCCCACTACCGGATCATTGTGGTCGGCAGCGGACTTGCCGGTGCCTCGGCTGCCTCGTCGCTCGCCGCCCTCGGCTACAACGTCGACTGCTACTGTTTTCAGGATAGCCCGCGACGGGCACACAGCATCGCCGCCCAGGGGGGAATCAACGCCGCCAAAAATTACCGGAATGACGACGACTCGGTGTTCCGCCTCTTTTACGACACCCAGAAAGGGGGCGACTACCGATCACGCGAGGCAAACGTCTACCGCCTGGCCGAACTGAGTACCGCCATCATCGATCAGGCGGTCGCCCAGGGTGTCCCCTTTGCCCGCGAATACTCTGGCATGCTGGCCAACCGCTCCTTCGGCGGCGTACTGGTGCAACGGACCTTTTACTGCCGCGGGGAAACCGGCCAGCAGTTGCTGCTCGGTGCCAATGCGTCGCTCGCCCAACAGATCCACGAAGGCCAGGTCCGGATGCACACCCGCAGCGAGGTGATGGATTTTGTCGTGGTCGATGGCCGCACGCGGGGAGTCGTGCTCCGCGATCTGGTCAGCGGCGAGATCGGCTCGGTGGCGGCCGACGCGGTGGTGATTGCGACCGGCGGATACGCCAACATCTATTACCTCTCCACCAACGCCAAAGGCTGCAATGTCACCGCCCTCTGGCGGGCCTACCGGCGCGGGGCGGCAATCGCCAACCCCTGCTTCGTCCAGATCCACCCCACCTGCATCCCGGCGTCGGGCGCGCATCAGGCCAAGCTCACGCTCATGAGCGAATCGCTGCGGAACGACGGGCGGATCTGGGTTCCCCGCAACGCGGGCGAAAAGAGAATCCCCACGAACATTCCCGAAGAGGATCGATATTACTACCTGGAAGAACGCTATCCCCGCTTCGGGAACCTCGTCCCCCGAGACGTCGCTTCGCGGAATGCCAAAGAGGTCTGTGACGAGGGTCTCGGTGTCGGGGGCACCGGCTATGGCGTGTATCTCGAATTCCGCGATGCGATCAAAGCGCACGGAATGAGCGTGATCGATGGTCGCTACGAAAATCTGTTTGAGATGTACGAAAAGATTACCGACGACGATCCCCGCCAGACCCCGATGCGAATCTACCCTGCCCCGCACTACACGATGGGCGGGCTTTGGGTCGACTACAACCTGATGACCACGATCCCCGGTCTCTTTGCGATTGGCGAGGCCAATTTTTCCGATCATGGGGCCAACCGTCTCGGCGCCAGCTCCCTGATGCAGTGCCTAGCGGATGGCTATTTTGTCCTGCCCGCCACGATCGGCGATTACCTGAGCAGTCATCCCTACGGCGAAATCTCAACCAATCACGAACAATTCAAAGTGGTCGAAAACGAGGTCCGCGCGCGGATCGGCAAATTGCTCGACACCCACGGCAAGCGACCGGTCGCCTCGCTCCACCGGGAACTGGGCAAACTGATGAGCGACCAGTGTGGTATCTCTCGCAACCGGGAAGAGCTGTCCGATGCCATCAGGCGCATTCCGCAAATGCGCGAGGCGTTCTGGAACGAGGTGGGCGTTCCGGGAGAAGGAGCGGAGTTGAACCAATCGCTCGAACATGCCGGACGACTGAGTGACTTTTATGAGTTCGCCGAACTGATGTGCCAAGACGCACTCAACCGGGACGAATCGTGCGGCTGCCACTTCCGCGAAGAACATCAAACCGCAGAGGGCGAGGCGTTGCGCAACGACGAACAATTCGCCAACGTTTCGGTGTGGGAATATCAGGGAGAGGACAAACCGGCCCAGCTGCACTCCGAACCCCTCTCGTTTGATGCGATCCCCTTGGCGCAAAGGAACTACAAAACATGAATATCACATTGCGCATCTGGCGACAAAAGAATGCCGACGAGGAAGGACAACTGGTCCGTTACCCAATCGACGACATCGAGCCGGACATGTCCTTTTTGGAAATGTTAGACGTTCTCAATGAGCGGTTGACGAGCGAAGGCGAAGATCCGGTCGCGTTCGACTCCGATTGTCGCGAAGGGGTCTGCGGGATGTGCTCGCTGGTGATTGTCGGACAGGCACATGGACCGATGCAGGGCACCACAACCTGCCAACTCTACATGCGACACTTTCCGGACGGGAGCGAGATCACGATCGAACCGTGGCGCTCGGCCGCCTTTCCGGTCGTTCGTGATTTGATCGTCGACCGTTCGGCGCTCGATCGCGTGATGCAGGCGGGCGGTTACGTGAGTGTCCACTCCGGCCCCAAACCGGAACCGAACTCGATGCCGATCGCGCCCGAGGTGGCTGAACTAGCACTCGATGCGGCAACCTGCATCGGTTGCGGCGCATGTGTGGCGGCCTGCCCCAACGGAGCGGCGATGCTCTACACTGCCGCAAAAACCTCGCACCTCGGCCTGCTGCCTCAGGGCGCGCCCGAACGATACACCCGCGTGACCGACATGGTCGAGCAGATGGATAAAGAGGGCTTCGGTGCCTGCCGCAACTATGCCGAGTGCGAAGCGCAGTGTCCGAAAGAAATCAGCATCCAGTTTATCTCGCAGATGAACCGCGACTATCTCAACGCCACCCTCGCCAAGCCGGTCGATCGCCGGAGCAAGATGAGCGCCCAATAGGGGGCCGTTTTGCGCCTGGCCGTTACTGCGGAATATCGATCGACAAAGATGCAACGCTCTGATCGGAAAAACAGACTTTTTCCCTTGCGAATCGTGGCCCGGAGCGACCTTAAATCCTTGACGCGACAAACGCGATCAGGGTACACTTGGGGTGGAGCCGGCATGCGAAAACTCCCACCTGGAAACCGGCTCGCCCCCGCCACACACCCAATCATAAGAAGCCACCTCTTTGCGGAAGTTGGTTCAAACTTGCAAGCTTCGCGCAACAGCACCGTGAGTGCGATATGAAGGATGTACCACACGCTCAAGCGATACCAACCACCCTGGTGTTTCTCGCTCTCGTGAGTTTTCCTTTCGTCGTGCACGCAGAGAGCTCCCCACAGATCGACTTTCAACGCGACATCGGTCCGCTGCTCGCAAGTCGCTGTTACAACTGCCACGGCCCGAACGATACCACCCGCGAGGCCGAACTGAACCTGAGTGACAGGAAACAGGTCTTTTCGCAACAGGCTGAGAATGGCCAACCGCTGCTCACCCCCGGTGACCCGGCCCAAACCGAAATCTATCTGCGTATCGTTTCGGATGATCCGGATCTGCAGATGCCGCCGCCCGACGCGGAGGCGGACCTCGACCCCGAAGAGATCAAATTGATCCGCCGCTGGATCAGCTCGGGAGCAATGTGGGAGCCCCACTGGTCGCTGCAGGCGCTCCCGCCGGCGAACGAGGCGATCGACCGCACCGGACGGCATCCGATCGACCAGTTCGTGCAGGACCGGCTCAAAAAGGAGCACCTCGCGCCCGCATCCCCGGCGAAACGCGAGAGAATCATCCATCGGCTCAGCCTCGACCTGACCGGCCTGCCCCCCACACCGGCCGAGACCGACGCATTCCTCTCCGATGCCACCCCCGAAGCGTACGAACGGCTCGTCGACCGGTTGCTCGACTCACCCCGCTACGGTGTCCGCATGGCGAGCTCCTGGCTCGATCTGGCCCGCTACGCCGATACCTCGGGATATCAAATCGACCGCTACCGGGATGTCTGGCCCTGGCGCGACTGGGTGGTGCGGGCCATGAACGAAAACATGCCCTTCGACGAATTTGTCACCTGGCAACTTGCCGGCGATCTGCTTCCAGATGCGACGCACGAGCAACGGCTGGCAACCGCCTTTAACCGCTTGCATCGCCAGAACGAAGAGAGCGGCGCGGTCCCCGAAGAATTTCGTGCCGAATATGTTGCCGACCGCGTCATCACGGTAGGCACCGCTCTGCTCGGGTTGACCCTCGAGTGCGCCCGCTGCCACACCCACAAGTACGATCCGGTAACCCAGAAAGAGTTTTTTCAGCTCTGTAGTTTTTTCGACAATATTGACGAAGCGGGCGTCAACTCGTCGGAAACCGACGCCATGCCGGTACCGACCCTGCTGCTCGGCACCGCCGCAGAGCGGCAGGAACTCCTCGAACGGGGCCGCAACATTGAGGCGGCCGAAGCGGAACTGGCCGCCTACACCGCCTCGCCCACTGCCCGCAACAGCTTCAACGCATGGCGGCAAAACATTGGTCCTGCTCGAATCCCCCAGCCAACAGCCGACTACCCGCTCGAGAGTTTTGAGGAAGGCAAACTCGAAAACAGTGCCGATCCGGCCAAACCCGGGCTTGCTAAAACCGGGCCCAAACAGGTCGAGGGCGCCCGAGGCAAGGGAATCCTTTTGAACGGCGACACCCAGCTCTCGTTCAAAGAGGTAGGCGCCTTTTCCCGCACCGATCCATTCTCGTTGAGCCTCTATCTCTGGACACCGGATGTCAAAAAACGGGCGGTGATCGTGCATCGCTCCCGCGCCGCGCTCGATGCGGCAAGCCGTGGCTACGAGCTGCTGATCGAAGATGGCCATCTCCATTTTGGTCTCGCCCACATGTGGCCCGGCAACGCGCTGCGGATCCGAGACCGCAAGCAACTCCCTCAGAACCGTTGGGTGCACGTGCTTGTCACCTACGACGGCTCGAGCCATGCCGAGGGAGCAAAGCTCTACATCGACGGAGAAAGAGCCGACGTCGACATTGTTCGCGATGTGTTGACCAAAGATATTCTCTACGACCGCAAGGACATCCACCTGACCATCGGTGAGCGTTGGCGGGATGCCGGATTCAAAGATGGTCGCGTCGATGAGTTCCAGGTTTTTGACCAGGCGCTCAGTCCGCTTGAAGTAGCGCACAATTACGATGGAGAATCACTCATCCGAGCCCTCGAGAGTGCTGCCATAAGCGATGCCTCGCAGCAACCCGATTTGTTTGAGTATTATCTGAGCCACCACGACAGTGAGTACCGCCAGCGGCGCGACCAGCTCCAGCAACTGCGCAAAGAACAGTCGGCCCTGATCGAGCCGATTGCGGAACTGATGGTGATGGATGAAATGGCAGAGCCGCGGCCGACCTACCGTCTCGAGCAGGGCCAATACAATCAGCAGCGAGAACAGGTGTTTCCCTCGGCACCGGCGAGCATTCTGCCTTTCGATGAAACACTCCCTCCCAATCGCCTCGGACTGGCCCGATGGTTCTGTGATCCCAAACACCCACTGACCGCCCGCGTGGCGGTCAATCGCTACTGGGAATTGTTCTTCGGCCGGGGGCTTGTCGATCCACCCAACGACTTCGGCACGCAGGGCAATCCACCCACGCACCCCAAACTCCTCGACTATCTGGCCGCCCGTTACATCGAATCGGGCTGGAATACCAAAGACCTCATCCGCCACATCGTCACCTCGGCAACATATCGACAGTCCTCGATTGCCGATCTGGCGACACTCGAGAAAGATCCCAATAATCTTCTTCTCTCCCGCGGTCCCCGGTATCGCCTCAACTCGGAAATGATCCGCGACAGCGCGCTGCACGCCGGAGGCATCCTGGCTGAGACCATGGGAGGTCCGCCCGTGCGGCCCTACCAGCCACCCGGCCTCTGGGTGGAAAAAGAGGCCCGCGTTCGCTACGAACCAAGCACCGGAGAGGATCTCTACCGGCGAAGCCTGTACACCATCTGGAAGCGGACCAGCCCTCCGCCCGCCATGGTCGCCTTCGATGCCCCGACCCGGAGTGTCTGCACCGCCAATCGGCAACGGACCGGAACGCCGCTGCAGGCGCTGGTCCTGCTCAACGACGTTCAGTTTGTCGAAGCGGCTCGCTGCTTTGCCGAACGCATTTTGCGCGAGGGGGGAGAGACCGTTGGCGAACAGCTCGACTTTGCCTTTCGTGTGGCCACCGGACGCTGTCCGGAAAAAGCGGAAGCGGCCCTGCTCCGGGAGTTGTACCAACAACAGCAGCAGTTCTACGCCGGTCACAGCGATCAGGCCAAGCTACTGATTCAGATCGGCGAGAAACCGCTCGATGATGCACTCCATCCGGTCGATGTGGCGACGCTGACCACCATTGCCAGCACACTGCTGAACCACGATGAATTTGTAACCAAACGGTAATCGTATTCCCATGGACCATCCGCTAACGACCAACCGCCGTGTTTTTCTCTCGCGCACAAGTGCCGGCCTCGGCACGATGGCGCTGGCCCAACTGCTCTCCGGCGATACCCACGGGGCGAGTGCCGGGGCGACTAAGCACCACCAGCTTGCCGAACCGCATTTCGCGCCCCGCGCCAAGCGGGTGATCTATCTGTTCCAGAGTGGCGGCCCCTCCCAGATCGATCTATTCGACCACAAACCCCTGCTCGCTGCGCAGCATGGTCAGGAGTTGCCTCCGGAGGTGCGGGGCAACCAACGGCTCACCACAATGTCCGCCAACCAACCGCGGTTGTCGCTGGCTCATTCGTTCTTCAAATTCAGCCGTCACGGACAATCGGGAGCAACCGTCAGCGAACTGTTGCCCCATACCGCGAAGGTGGTCGACGACCTCTGTTTCATCCGCTCGGTCCATACCGAGGCGATCAACCACGACCCTGCGATCACTTTTTTTCAAACCGGTTCGCAGATCGCCGGACGGCCCTCGATCGGGGCCTGGCTAAGTTATGGGCTCGGAACGGCCAATGAAAATCTACCCAACTTCTGTGTGATGATTACCAAAGGTCAGGGAGGCCAGCCGCTCTACTCCCGACTCTGGGGCAACGGATTTCTGCCATCCACCCACCAGGGTGTCCAGTTCCGGTCGGGCCGTGACCCGGTGCTCTTTTTGAGCAACCCGAAGGGGATGCCGCCCAATGTCCGCCGGGCGATGCTCGATAAACTCGCCCAACTGCATACCCTCGAATACAAACGGGAACTCGATCCGGAGATCCACGCACGGATCGAGCAGTACGAAATGGCCTACCGGATGCAGACCTCGATCCCTGAAGTGGCGGATGTTTCCGATGAACCGGAACACATTTTTGATCTCTACGGGCCGGACGCCAAAACACCGGGAACCTTTGCGGCCAACTGCCTGCTCGCACGGCGCCTGGCCGAACGCAACGTCCGCTTCATCCAACTCTACCACCAGGGCTGGGACCACCATGGATCGCTTCCGCGTGTGATTCCCTCGCTCTGTAAACAGACCGACCAGCCCTGCGCCGCTCTGATCACCGATCTGAAACAACGCGGCATGCTCGATGACACACTGGTGATCTGGGGCGGAGAATTCGGCCGCACCTCCTACTGCCAGGGTGTGCTTCTGAACGACAACTATGGCCGCGACCACCATCCCCGCTGCTTTACAATGTGGATGGCCGGCGGCGGGATCAAGCCGGGAATCCAATACGGCAAGACGGACGAGTACGGCTACAACGTGGTCGAAAATCCGGTCCACGTACACGACATCCAGACCACCCTTTTGCACCTGCTCGGCATCGACCACAAACGACTGACCTACAAATATCTCGGTCGCGAATTCCGCCTGACCGACATTTACGGGAATCTCGTGCCTGACATTCTTGCCTGAGCCGCGGACAGATGCGATCTGTACAACCCGATGCACCCCTGGTGAGGCGCTTGCCAGATCGACTTGAATTTGCCCGGCCGCGCTGATACACCAGGGCCTGATCGACTTCAAAACAGGCAGGAGGAAATCGGATGCCGCGACTGAGTCGTGCCGCGATCGGTTGGGCGCTCTACGACTGGGCGGCGAGCGGCTATGCCCTCTGTATTCTCGCCGGTTTCTTTCCCATCCTTTTTCAAAGTTATTGGGCGAGCGACCTTCCCGCGGACCGCGAAACATTCTGGTACGGGCTGTTCGTCTCGGCGGCGAGCCTCCTCGGGGCGATCGCTGCGCCCTTTCTCGGCACGCTGGCCGACACCGGCGGTAGCCGCAAGCGGTGGCTTATCCGCTTTGCGCTGCTCGGCATGGCCGCTACGCTCTCGCTGGTCTTTGTCGGGCGGGGCAACTGGCCGCTGGCCGGTTCGATTTTTGTCATCGGCACCCTCGGCTATTACGGCGCGTCGATTTGCTACAACGCACTGCTGCCGGTGGTGAGCAGCACAAAGAATCGGCACTTCATTTCCGGGCTCGGTTTTGCAGTGGGCTATCTCGGCGGAGTGCTGCTGTTTCTCGGCTGCATTGCCCTGGTCAAGTGGCACCGTTTTTTCGGTTTGGCCAATGAGATTTCCGCGCTGCATCTTGCCTTTCTGGTAACGGTACTCTGGTGGGGATTCTTTACCCTGCCGCTCCTGAGGATGGTCCACGATACGGTCCCAGACCGGCAGCGGCTTTCGATCCGCAAGAGCCTTGCCCACCTCTGGGAGACTCTGCTGGAAATCCGGCAAAACAAGTCGATCCTCTGGTTCCTGATCGCCTACTGGTTTTACATCGACGGCGTGAACACCGTGATCTCGATGGCGAGCAATTATGGCAAGGTCCTCGGTTTCGAAACAGAGACGATGCTCGCGACACTGGTCCTGGTACAGATTGTGGGGTTCCCGAGCACACTGCTCGTCAGTTGGCTCTCGGCGCGATACCGCGGGCGGCCATTTCTCTATCTCGGAATTGCGCTCTATCTGGTGATCGTCCTCTACGGCGCGCTGATGTCGAAGACTCCCGTCGACATCGCCGGTTACAAGATTCCGAGCCTTTACATCCTCGGCTTTCTGGTCGGACTCGGTCAGGGTGGCATCCAGGCAATCAGCCGCTCGACGTTCACGCTGCTGATCCCGAAAGACCGCACGGCATCGTTCTTCGGAATTTACAACATGCTCGGCCAGTATGCCGCGCTGCTCGGTCCGCTCCTGATGGGACTCGTCGCCCGGCTGACCGGTAGCCCGCGATATGGCGTTGCGGCGTTGGCCTTCCTGTTCCTCTGTGGTGCTGCGGCACTATTGCGAGTAGGACCCGAAAAAACGGCATAGGCATACCATCGTAGCCACCGTAGAATGGCGTCCTAAATCCTGCGCCGGTACGGAAGCTGGGGCACCAACGCACCCGAAATTGACAGGTAGAGTACCATGCCAGAAATGGTCGCGATGTGGGTTGAGTCGTGGGAGGATCCGGCGATGCGGCACGCCATCCTGGTCCATTTTCCGATCGTGATCGCCGTGATGCTCATCCCCCTTTCCTTCGGTGCCATGGTCTGGCGGGGCAGCGGACGGACCGCACTGACTGTACTCTCGCTGATCGGTTGCCTGCTGCTGATCGGTACGGCGTACGTTGCCAAAGAATCGGGCAGCGAAGCGCACCACGCACTTGGAACCATCATCGATACGCAGGACTCCGAAGCCATTGGCCAGCACGCCCAGGACGCCGTCCGCATCTGGTGGCTCGGCTGCGTCGCTGCAGGGCTGCTGCTGCTCTCCTGTATCGGAAAACCGGCCTGGCGCCAAATATTCCGCTTCGCCTTTTTTTTAGGCTGCATCGCCCTGGCAGGCTATGTTGCACTCGTCGCCGATCTCGGCGGCCGCCTGGTCTACAAACGCGGGGTGGGAGTGCCCCGTCCTGCGGCCGTGCCGTTGACTCCTGCCGGCAGTCCTGATCTGCCACCAGCCAAACTCTAGAAAACCTCCTCGGCGGAGGGCTGCAAGAGGTATTGGCAAATCGCTGGCGGCTAGTTGTTCGAGTCGAGCAGGTTGTAATACCGCAGGTCGTAATAGCCCGCCTCGGGAGATTGGTGGGCAAAGTTCCAATCGGTAAACCAGTCGAGCAGCGGCCAGAACCCGCGATCGTTGCGTAGCGTGCCGTACTTCTCTTTCCAGCGGCGCCACGTGTCGAGGCTCTCTACCCGCTTGAGGCTACTGAGAAATTCCGCCGCATCGTCGACCGAGAGACTGACGAGCAGGTTGGGAAAATCTCCCACCAACCCCTCGTAGACGCTCAGCGTATCGAGCTTCGGCTGCCGCGCCCCATTTTCGTCGAAGATCACATTGTTAAAAGCATAACTGCGGTTGGCGATCAGCGTGTAGACCTCCCAGCGATCCTCGACGTTGAGGCGAAGAAACGTCACGCTCGGAAGGTATTGCGTGAAAGACTGGCCTGTTTTCATCGAGAGGGAACGGACGCTTCGCACCCAATCGGCAGTATTCTGAATCGGTTCGGCCAGAGAGACCTCGTGCGGTGGCGGGCTGTTGAGCAAATCTTTCGCGCCGCTCACCTTCGCGGTCAGATGCTTCTGGATGAGGCCAAGTACATTTGAGATCGGATCGCGATTTATGATCTCTACGGCGTTTTTTGAACCTTCGTCCGGAAACGGCATCGTGAAAAGCAGGTCGCGGCCCAAGCCGCTGGTCCATTTGTCACGGTAGAGAGACCGCTCACTGAGCGGCAGAAGGCGGAGAAAATTATCTTCGAACTCCTGCCTGAGAAAGCCCATGAATTCCCACGTTGCGATTTTCTTTTCTTCGCCGCCCCAGTATTGGTAATTGGCAACCAGCGAGTAGTAGAGTCGCTCGTAACCGCTGTAATCGATGAGCCAGAATGTGGGAGGGATCCCTCCCTTGCGGCCCTGCATCACCGTCGCGTTGGTTTCGTTGCGCAAGATCGTCAGCCACGCGTTCGGATTCGTCCCGCCACCGTTCCAGATATCCTCAATCGTGTAACCGTCCGGTTTGTAGCTATTGAGCGTATTTGCATAGGCCTTTTCATAGCTGGCATTTTCTACCAGATCAAAACTCGTAAAGTCGTGCCACGATTTGAGCCCGAGTTTCGGGCTCTTCACCGAAGGGTCGGAATCGGGATCGACAAAAAAGACCCAGAAATAATCCTTGATCGCATAGGTCGCGATATTTCCGACACAGACCGGCCCGCGGATCATCCCGTTGGCGATCAGCTCGGAATTTTCCAGCAGGAACAGAGAACGGCTCTTGGCCGGAATCGCTGCAAAGACTTCGAACGGATTGTGGCTCCTATATCCGGGCGTAAGATCGCCGCCCTGCGGCCACCGACTCTGATAGAACAGTTCCTCAAGCCGCCCCCTCGATGCGTCGGAGAGTTTGAAGACAAAAAACGATTTCTGCACGTAGGAAGAAGTTACCTTTTGCAGGCGATAGTAAACCTTTTGCACCCCCGGCAGATACGGGGAGTCGAAGGGCCGGGCGGTCACGATGCGGCGGATCGGGGTCACTCCCGGCGGGCTGGTCGATCGGATCAGCTTGTAGAACTCACCCGGCGCTTCGGCAAAGATCAACGTTGCCAAAAAAGAATGTTCGTAGAGGTACCGGCTCACGAGCGGAGCGCGCGGATCGTCCCGGTTGAAAAACGCCTCCCAGCGGCGGACCACCTCGGGATAGGCGGACGCGAGCTTTTTTTTCATCTCGGCGTCCGTCGGTCCCGGAGCTCCGGCGACAATCCACCTGGAAAAAATGCCGAGTTGCTGCTGCGTGAGTCCCGGCAGGCCGAAAGGCATCCCCGCCGTCGGTCGCTTCAGGAGGTAGGCATCCATCCGGTCACCGCAGGGACAGAGGTGGTCATCGCTATTTTTGTAGATCGGCTCGAGCGGTTTTAAGTCAAAACCGGGCCCGTTGTGTTCGATGCCGGTCGTAATCAACCGGTAGAGGACCGAGCGCGAGGGCCGCTGGAGCGGCGGTGAAGTCTGGTCGATGACGGTACAAAAACCGCGTTCTCGCCAGGCAGCGAGCGAGGGAGCATCGTGGAGACGGATCGGCTGCTCGGCAAAGAGGTGTGGCTGATTTGGATTTTTTGCGATGCCGCCTCGCAGGAGGCCCTCGTAGCTGGTCATCTTCAATCCGCAGGGCGAGTCGAGGCAGCCGTGGCAGGCGATGCAGCGACGATTGAAGATCGGCTGCACCCGATCAAGATAGAAACCTTCCTCGAGACTGTTCGTAGCGGGATAGCTGGGCGGATCGAAAATGAACGGTCTCCACGCCGTCTCCACCGTCCCCGAGAACCAGATGAACAGACCGACCGCCGAAATGGCAAAAAACACCATCAGGGCAAAAATAAAAACAATCCATTCCAGCTTGGATTTCATTCTATTGGTCTCAGTGGTAAACGAGCCGTCCGCATCGGAACGCAAATGATGCGTCCCACCCAACGTGGGCCATTGTATCAAAGCTCCGAAAGAGCCGGTCCCCCGTTTCGCGCCATCAGGTTAAACTTTATCGACAAAAAACCAATAGAGAACGAAACCGATCAGCAAGGCCAGCGGGCCTTTCCAGAGGATGGCATCCCCGGCGAGAATCGCCTCGTGAAACCACGAGAGAAAAGCAAACACGATGCCATAGGCGGAAATAAAAATCCACAACCGCCGGGCCCTGGACATTCCTTTTTCATCTTTCATGACAGGCAGATCCTACTTGAATGTATCCGGTATTCCCAGGAACACTTAGCGGCTAACATAATATCGAGTTGGGCTCAGCTCAAGACTCAACTCCAACGAATTCCGCTAAGAAATGACCGAAACCGAAATCTATCTTTTTTGCCTGCTTCTACCCGCTACGGCGGCCCTCTGCGGGGGCCTTTCGGTCCGACTCTGGCGTCCGTCGACGAGTACCCTTGCTGCGGTCGGGCACTTTACGGCCGGCCTCGTGCTCGGTGCGGTGGCGATAGAACTCTGTCCCACGCTCGTTGAGGGCGACTCGTTCATCGCCGTCGTTCTCGGATTTTCGCTCGGTGCCCTGTTCATGCTCGCCATCGGACACATCACGCGCCATGCCGAGTCGTCCTCAGACTCGAGCGACTCCTCGGCGGGATTGCTCTTTGCGGTGGCCGTCGACCTGTTTGTCGATGGACTGCTCCTCGGCACCGCACTGATCGTCGGCTTAAAGCAGGGGATGTTGATTGCCATTGCGCTCACCATCGAGGCCTTCTTTCTCTGCCTTGCCACCAGCGAATCGCTACGCGCGCGAAAAGCAACTCCGGGAAAAATATTTGCGGCCGCGTTCATGCTCGCAACACTCTTGGCGGTCGGCGTCGTGAGCGGACACTTCTTCTCGGCCCAGCTAACCGGAGCGACGCAGGCAGCAACCCTCGCCTTTGCCACCGCAGCACTCCTCTACTTGGTAGTGGAAGAGTTGCTGGTAGAAGCCCACAGGGAAAAAGACCGCCGTCTCACACCCGCACTCTTCTTTGCCGGTTTTTTACTTATTTTTATTATGCAACGCGTTCTGGGCGACTAAACCGTTGCCGCATCAACGGGCGGGTTGCGGACGCGGAGCGGTGGCCGCAGCCGTTGGGGGCTTGGTCGACCCCGGCAACGTCGTACTCGGAGGAGGCGGCAGGGCAAGCCCGGACGCTGTTGCACTGGCGGTATATCGCTTCAAAAGCCCATACACTTTCTGGAAGACCGGCTCGGTTGCCAACAGATGGTAATCGGGGGCGCGGGCAACGGCATCAAAGTGGGCTATCGAACTTTGCAGGCCCGCTGTATCGACAGGTTGGTTTTCGTAGTACACCGACTTGGGCAGCGCCAGGTAATTACGCCATTTTGTGTCCGGAAGTGCGGCATACAGGTGGGGCGCTGTGGCGGCCAGCTGTCCTCTGAGCGATTCCTGGGTCGAAACGCTTGCCGGAGCTGCACTCGCAGCGGTGGGCGTCACTGCCGTGGTACCGACCGTCGCTTCGGGCAGATTCAGGTAGCCGTCGAGCAATCTCACCAATTGATGGGCCGAGGGGGGCCAGCTCGCGCCCGCAGCGCCTGTGGGGGTGTGGTAATAGAGTTGGTCGGCATAGGAGTCGATTTGGAGTGCCGAGCCGTCGAGCGAAACACCTACAAACGCGCCGCGACTGCGGGAGTAGGACCAGACTTCGGCGTTCAACTGTGCGTTGGTGGCCGCTGAGGCCTGTCGACCGACCGGGCCTGCCGCTGCAGCCGCATCGACGCCCAAGGTAAATGTCCCCTGCATCAGACTCTGCACGCTCCGCGCGGTGCGGAAAACAAGGATCACATCGGTCGACTGCACCCCCGCCTGAAATCCAACACTCCCGCCCGTGAGCGAGACAAATCGGGGAGGGCCGAAGCCGCCGGCAGGGGTCCTGGCCAGAAGAACGCCCGTTCCATGCCGGACACCGATGATAAATCCGCCCTTAATCACACGCGGAATGATCGCAACTGCTTGAGCGCGGCTGAGCAAACGCTCGGGAATGCGTTTTGCCGGCAACGCCATAAAGTTTTCCAGTACCATGCTCGCATTGTTGACGACAAAGTCCTCACGACTCTGGCCCGGGGCCACCTGAAACGGGGCTTGTTGTGCCGGTGCTTGTACGCTCCCTGCGGGCACCGGCTGCAACTGACCCTCCGGCCGTGCGGGAACCGCTTTGATCGACGGCGTGTCAAACGTGGGCGAGACGATCTGTGCCAAAAGGACCGGAGCTCGGAAGAGAAACGCCGCCAGCATGTTCAAGGCGACCACGATCAGGATCTTCTTGCGGGCTGTTGCGATCATGGTGGTAAAACTCCTTTTCTAGGCTAGGGGCAATTCTGTGCGTGCTCTGCAAATCATTTGCTTCGCGCACATGCCGCGTTGCGGCACAAGGGATGATTAGAAAACAAAGCGGGAAATCGACCAATAGCGATTTTTGCCCTGGCAGGTCGATTGCAAAAAACGCGCAATCCACTTCGCAAAAGGCCACTTGGCCCATTCAGATCGGCGGACAAAGCTCACCGGCGAGTGCCTCCGCTACCAGGGAAAGTTCCCGGTCGGCCAGCTCGCAGAGTTGCCAAAAACCAATAAATCCATGGATCGCAGCCGGGACCACGCGGCAGATGGTTGCAACCCCGGCCACCTCGAGCCGCTCGGCATAGGCCAGACCCTCATCGAGCAGCGGATCAAATTCAGCCAGCAAAAGGTAGGCTGGCGGTAGACCGGCCGCATCAGCCACCCGTAACGGTGAGGCCCGCACGTCTGCCTCGCGAAGGCTCCGATCCGGACAGTAATGGTCCCAGAACCAGAGCATGTCCTCTTTCTCAAGCAAAAGCCCTTTGCCGAACCGATCCATCGACGCGGTCTGACACGCCGCATCGGTCGCCGGGTAGAGGAGCAGTTGAAAGGCGATTTTTACCCCACCGCGATCTCGGGCCAGGATCGTGGTCGCTGCCGCCAGATTTCCACCCGCACTATCACCGGCAACACAGATCTTTGCGCGGTCGATCTGGAGAACATCCGCCGATTCGCTCGCCCACAGAAGTGCCGCGTAGGCATCCTCGACGGCCGCCGGAAAGGGATGTTCGGGGGCCAAGCGGTAATCGACCGAGAGGACCGCGCAACCGGACCGCGCGGCGAGGGCAACTGTCTGGCTGTGGACCTCCTCGAGGCCCCCCAGGACCCAGCCGCCACCATGATAATAGATCAACAGCGGTAGCCGCCGCTCCGGGTCCGGGTGGTAAAGCCGACAACGAAGCGGGCCCGCCGCCGTTGGAACGAATAGATCCTGCTCCCTGGCCACGGTGATGTTGACGGGAATCGTGAACATCCGCCCCACCTGTTCCCGGGCTTCTTCGGGAGAGAGCTGGTGGAAAGGGACAAAAGCAGGGCTGTTGACCAGCTTGAGCACCTTGCGGAGTTGCGGATCGACACGATCGATGGGGGAGTCGGTCATCTTCTCGGAGGTGCCGCTTTTAACGGCTATCGGTACGAGCGGGGAAATCTCGCGACAAAAAACAGACGGTCCCTTACTTCTTGGTCGAGCTATCGCCTTCGCCTTTGTTTAGCAGACTTTCCCCCTTCTGCTCCAGCATTTGGAGTTTTTCCTTAGGCTTCGTTTCGTCGATGCTGATACTTGATTGGCCTCCCTGACGATCCACCTTGACCGCACCCCAGAGCAGCCAAACAAGACCGACAATAATAATTAGCAAGATGAGCTTCTTCATAATATCCCCTTTTCAAGAATGATGGCGCTACGCTCAATGGCAGGGTGGAATCCTGACCAACTCTCTAGAGCATAGCCCATCGCGCAGCTTCTGCGAAAGACGAATCTCTCAGCATCAAAAACCGGCACCGCCGGGCAGGCCGTTTTTTGCCGCATCTCTGCAGTGCAATCGCACCAGCGGTCGGGAAGATTTGCCTTTTGTCGCACACCTTTTGAGGTGGGCCGGAGCGGCAATTATTTGTTGAAGCGGGTCGTGTGGTCGTAATTCCACTGGACCATCAATTGGAACCGATTGGCCTGACCTTTGTCGGAGGTTGCATCCGGTGGAGTCGTATTTCCGGTGATATACCGGTGGCCGTAGAGGTATTCCATTCCCACGGTAAATGTCGGATTCGGCGACCAGACCAGATTGACACTCGTGTAGCGGGCCTGCTTGAGTCGCCCGTAGAGGGTGCTGTTTGAAGATTCATCCCGGTTCACTGAAGCCGTTAAATTGCTGGGAATCCAAGCATCTTTGAGCGAGAGGACGCTGAAGGTCCCGGTCGAACGGAGGGTTTCGGTCCAAAAGTGCTGGTAAGCGATCCAGGCGCCAAACAGTGGGATTGCCCTGAGTGGCCCGAGAATCGGTCTGCCCGGGACTCCGGAGGGAGTAACAAACTTAGGTGCCGCATCGAGCCCCATTCCGGCCGCGTCCTGGGCGTACTCGCCGATGCCTTTACCGGCTTGCCCGGCCACGATTAGGTTATTCTGACCCCAGGTGGCGATTTTGCCACTGAGTGCCATTCCGTAGCCATACGCACTGGAAGAATAACCGGGACCGCCGGCGGCGAGCCGTCTAAAAAGGCCCGCCAATTCGATATGGGCCCACTCGGGCGTGTAGACCCACTTTGCAATGCACGAAGGAACAAAGTCGACCGCACCCCATTGTTCGTCGTGCATTTGGGGGATGGAACTATCTAATAAAGTCAACGATCCCGGAGCGTGTTCGAAGCCGAGGACAAGGCCCTCATGCAGCCCGCCACCAAACTCTACGAGTGGGATGTTGAGTTGGAGTTGAGCAAATCGACAATAGGGAATGGCATTGGGCCCTTCAAAGTCGATGCAGTCCGGTGCGGCGGCCTGGTTAAAAAAGACACTGTAGTCGTGGCCTACTTTAAACCAACCGTAGTTGGCGTAGACCTTGTAGACCTGAAAGTGCGGATGCTGGTCGTAGCTAGGGGATTTAAAGAGGTTCATCAGCGCGTACGCACGAAATCTCGCCAGATCGGTAGGCTGCTCGAACCAGACCCCCAACGAAGTTTGATTGGGACTAATCGTAGATCTTGGATATCGCTGCGCGCTTTGCGTTCCAGTCACGGGAATCAAGCTTGTTTGAAAGACCCGCTGAACACCTTGGTTGGGCACCAGACCGACGCCGTTTGTATCGTAAATACCGCAGGCTTCGAGTATGCCCTTAAAGCCGACTCCCTCGCGATCGCCCGTCAACACATACGGTGCCATTTCACCGAGCCAGGATGGGCCCGTACCGATGGTCGCACCATAACCGCGGGTTCCAGGATTCCCGACCGAGGGCGAACTGTAGTAGGACGCGCCACTCTGGGAGGCCCGATTTGAATCCGTTGGCTGGGCCGCATAGAGACTCGCGGCGGTAAACTGGTCCTTCGGCACGTGCCCTTCGAGCAGGGCCTCGGCCTCCTTCTGCCAGTCGATGTTATCGACCGCAGGCAACCTGCACAACTGGCGTGTACCGCTCGGCGAGGCGGGAGGATCGACTGAAAAACTCTGCGCCTCCACAAAGGTGCCTGACGCAAGCAACAGAAAGGCCAACAGCGCGCGGCAGCCAAAGGACCAACGCATCGGGGTGCTCGGGGCACATTCTTTTTGTGGTCGCAAAAACAACAAGACTTTTTCCGTTTTCTGTTTGTTCGATGGCGGGCTGAACACGCCGCCTCGTGCTAGCAACACCCGCAGAGAGTGCGTAGTTTTCCTATGCCGCACTCTCACTATCGGCATACACTACCTAACCGATACAGCCAAACTCCCTATTCTGGAGGTATTCTGCGGGGTCCAACGCTTATTGGATTTTCGCGTCTAATTCATGGTTTGCCTGTCGGCTGCCATATCCAAGAATATATTTTTAAAAAAATGTTTTCACCGCGCCGGTGAATCACGGCAGCAGCAATGCCAGCAGAGAGTGCCGACCTGGGTGGGCAGAAAACGGTTCAGTCCTCTTCGTGCCGCGAAGCCTCTTTTCGAGAGGCCACCTCATCGCGCGAAAGACCTATTTGCACATTGTCCTGCGCGGAGAGCAAATCGAGTGTCCAGTCGATGGCCACCCGGAGCCTGCGACGCCAGCCTGGCATTTTTAGAAGGTAGACCGTCCGCCAGAGAAACCAGGCGGGCCAACCGGAAATATTGAAACCAAAAATCCGCGCCACTCCCTTGTAGGAACCGAGTGCGGTCAACGAACCGAGCATCTTAAAATCAAAAGGTTTAGTCGACTCCTTCCGCAGGCAGAAGACCAGGTTGCGCGCCAAGTGCGGCCCCATCCGTACAGCGTTCTGTGCCGTTGCCGTGTAGGGGTTGCCATCAGCATCCCGATTCACCGCACAGTCGCCGATCGCCCAGATATTGGAGTGGCCCTCGACGCGAAAGTCCCGCTCGCAACGCACCCAGCCGTCCGAGTCTTGCGCAAGATGGGTGGTCGCCACGAGCGGCGGAGGTGCGATTCCCGCACACCAGATCACCGTTCGGCAGCCGATCCGCTCTCCGGAATCCGAAACCACATAATCGGCCCCGATCTCGAGGACCGACTGATTCAGATGGATGACCATTCCATGTTTGATGAGTTGTTTGGCGGCATAGTTGGCTAGGTGCGCACCGACGGCGGGAAGAATCCGCTCGGCGCGCTCAAAGAGCGTCACGCAGCAGTCGCCCGGATTGATATTTTTATATTTTCTCGCCGCGCTCTGCATAAACGCCAGAAATTCGCCCGCCACCTCCACGCCTGTGAAGTTGCCCCCCACGACAACGAAATGCAGAAGGGTTCGTTGCTTTTCGCGGTCGGTGATCGCATCGGCCCACTCGAGAAGCTGGATCACACGGTCGCGCAAAAGCAGCGCGTCGGGGAGCGACTTGATTTGGTAAGCATATTCTACAAGACCGGGTAGCGGCGGCAGACGATTCACGCTCCCGAGCGCCAAGACCAGATGGTCGTAATGCAATGTCCGCAACTCACTGTCGCCAACGATCCGATAGCGTACCATCTGCGAATCCGAATCGAGACCGGTCACCTCGGCCATGCGAAACGTCGTGTGGCGCAAAAATGCCCGGATCGAGACGACTGCATGCCGCGGCTCGAGTTTGCCGATCCCCGCTTCGATTAGGAGCGGGAAAAAAACAAAATAATTATGTCGGTCGAGAAGAACGACCTCCACCTCATCGGGATCGAGCCGTTTCTCCAGTTCTTGAGCGCAGTAGGCACCCCCAAAACCGCCCCCCACGATCACAATCCGCACCTTCGATTGTTCGTCCTGCATGGGATTTTTCCGTCTGCTCGGAATAACAAAAAGAGCCATGGCGATTTTAATAACCCAAGGGGGCGATGGCAAGTTTACGCGACGAGCATACGCGTTTCGGTCCTCTGCCGGGTACGGCATCATTGCTACACCCACCACCGTCGGCGGCCGCTGGCCACCGGTTTTTAAGAAAGCACCTTCGCGTTAGGATTGATAAGAGCCTGACCATGGGAATTTGGGAGGCATTTCAAATCCGATCGCTTCTCACATCAAACACCGGAGAGAACAACCAATGATCGAGTGCGGTATTTTTATTCTTCTGCTTTTGCTTTTTCTCGCGATCGTGCGTCAGTTTTCCATGTTTTCAATCGGCCTCTTTATTCTTTGCCTCGGCTTCATCGCGCTACGATTTATTGCTTCCATCGATAGTGTGCCGCCGATCAGTCTCTGAACGCCAACGATATGAACATATCCGAGCGAGAACCGACACTCGACTCCCTGCCCGTGCGACTGCAGTGGTGTTTGCTGCACCTTTATATTCTGGGAATCTGCGGCATTCTGTTGGCCGCGTTTTTCGTCCAGTTCGGCTTGGGAGATGCGCCTTGTACGCTCTGCCTGCTCCAGCGCTGCTGCATGATCCTGGCCGCACTCGGCCCGACTTGGATCATCGCAACCGCGACGGGCACTTCGGCCAGCCCGCTGGAAAACCTGAGCCGCGGTTTCGGCATATCGGTCATCGCGTCGGTCCTAGGTCTGACCATCTCCGCCCGCCAGATTCTCATGCACATCGCACCTGGCGATCCGGGCTTTGGCATACCAATATTCGGATACCACCTCACCACATGGTCCTTTATCATCTTTTGGGTCATTCTGCTCATCAGTGGAACGACACTTCTTTTTTCCCGGTCCCTCGCCCCCACGGCCAAAAGCCAGTTGGGGCGCTACAGCAAAGCAACGCTCGCTCTCCTGGGGAGTCTCATTTTCGCCAACGTCGTGGTGGTCTTCTTCACGCACGGAGCGTTTGCCCCGCTGGTGCAAACGCCCTGAGCGTACCGCTTCAGTAGGCCATCGCCACCCGGCCCGTCGCGGCGTCGCCCGCGACTTGGATGCGGCCTGTCTGCGGATCGAGCGCGAGCATGCAGGGTGCGCCGATCGGTCCGCCCGTCACTTCAATCACGTGCCCGCGAGCTGCCAGCGACTCGGCAACCTTGGGGGCAAGTCGCGGATCGAGCGTAAGATTTGCAAGCTGTGGCGCCGGCTGCCGAAAAGAGCCGATCAAGTGCCGCGTGCCATACCGCGCCGCGGCGGTCGCCTCGCGCGGTCCGATGCCCTCGACGAGATGCGTAAGAAGCAACTGGAGCGCCACCTGATCCTGCCAGTCGCCCCCGGCGACGCTAATCCCCGCGACCGGAACTCGATCGCGCATGATGAGCGTTGGGGTGAGCGTAATCCGCGGCCGCTTGCCCGGCGCAATGCAGTTGGGATGATTTGGCCAGAGATTAAAACTCTGTAACCGCGAACCGAGACGCACTCCGGTCTCGCCCGCCAGTTCCCCGGCCCATCCGCTCGGGGTCGCGACAACCACCTGCCCTTCTTTGTCGGCCACGATGCAATTGGTCGTATCGTGGACCGGTCCACCTGCCGCTGCATCCCAACGGTAACCGGCCAGCAGCGGCCGCATGTCGCCCGGGTCGCCCGGTTGCAACTCTCGGGACGCCTGCTCCGGATCGATCAACGGTCGGCGGAGGGCCACATAGGCACTGGAAAACAGTTCGCGGAGCGGAACGGTTGCGTAGAGGGGATCTGCGTAATAGGCATCGCGATCGGCGAGGGCCAGCTTCATCGCTTCAACGACATAATGGATGCTGACCGGATCGGTCTGGCGATAATCAAATTCTTCAATCGCCTCTAAAAGTTGTAGGGTCTGTAGCAAATAAGGTCCCTGCGTCCACGGCCCGCATTTATATATGGTGTGGCCGAGAAAATCTGCCGCGAGCGGTTGCTCGATGCGGGTCCGGTGCGCGGCGAGGTCCTCATAGCGAAGCAGGGCCCCGTTTTTTCGCGACCAGGAGTCGATCTGTTTTGCGATCGAACCGCGGTAAAACAGATCCGACACCGCAGAGAGCCGCTCGGCACGACCACCACGTGCACCGGATTCCGCGGCACACAATGCCTTAAAAGTTTTTAATAGATTTTGCTGCCACTCTCCATCGCCCGCCTCAAGCAACTGCATCGTCGGTGCGGCAGATTCCGCAAAACTCCTGGTGCCGTATCTGGCAAGGAGTGTCACACAGGCATCGAGCACCGCCGGAACGGCCGCCGCCTCCGCGCCCCGCCCCGGGATTCCGCCCCGCTCGGCGAAATAAGCCCGCGTCGCCAGACGTGGGGCCGCCCCCTGTCCGGCGAGCACCTCTACTTTTTTCACTGCCGGATCGTAGACGAGGATCGGCACCTCGCCACCGAAGCAAAACAGTTCGCGGCCGGCCGGATCGATCACCGAAAGGACCAGTAGCGACGCGACAGCGGCATCCGCAGCGCCACCGCCCGTCTTGAGCATTGCCAATCCTGCCTCGGTTGCTTTGGCGTTGCCTGTGGCCACACCGCCCCGATAGCCTTCATCCGCAGCACGTTCTAGCGGCCCATCTGCCAGCAAAAGCCTACTTGCACCCGCTGCCCACGGCAGCGCGAGACCGACCGCCGCAGAGCGAAAAAGCGTTCGACGATTCACCCGCAGGGGAGTTTGACGACCTGTCAATGGATTCTCCACTCAAAAAAACAATTGTGAAACGACAGACACCGGTCTTTAGTGAGTGTATCAGCCCGGCACCATTCTCACACATGATCCGTCGGTTTTCCACGGCCGGTGCAGACGATTTATCGCGCCTTGAAGAGCCCGAAAACGATCGCGAGAACGACTGTGAGCACCAGGCTTCCGATGATTGAAATATGAATCGGAATACCGATCCGTGGGAGGATAAAGTTCAGCGCGATTAAGATCACCACGAACAAGAGAAGTTGGCCAAATACATTTCCCCGCATCATCCACCCCCTAGCGCTAATTAAAAAGTATTTACCGGTGCGACAAACCGCATCTTAATCGGCCCGAGATCCCGTGGCGAGCGGCACCGGGCCAAAAAAACCCCCAGCCAGTTGGCACTGGCCGGGGGCGGTAGAAAACATCAAATTTTGAACTGCGTTTCCTGCAAAGAAACATCAGCTCGTTTCATCTCAACACGACTTTCTTTTCTTGCAGCAATCGCCATCATCGTCGCCGCAGTCCAAGATCGTCGTGCAGCCATCACCCCTGCCGCAGCAATCATCATCGTCGCTACCGCAGTCTAAGCTCATCGTGCAGCCATCACCCCTGCCGCAGCAATCATCATCATCGCTACCGCAGTCTAAGGCCGATGTGCCGAAAACGGCGCTGCCACAATCGCCACCACACTCACAACCTTTGCAGTTGCAACCTGCGCAATTGCAGTTGGTGCACTTGCCATCAGCACAACCACACTCTTTGCAATCACAATCATCGCCACAGCAACAGGCTGCAACATTGGTCGGCAGTTCAGAAGCCGAGATCGCCGAGGGTCCAAAAATCGCCGCAACTGCAATAGCCATGGCGCCAAAAATTGAGATACATTGAGACATTGTAAACTCCTTCTGCGGATATTCTCCGCTTCATTGTTGAAAAAAGAATCGATAAAAAGAAAACTTCGGATCGCAATTCAATCTGCAATAACAAAAAGATTGCGAAGTCGACTCTTTAATTCAACCAGACGCCAAACATGGCGTGCAGGCGTAAAGGAGTGCTGTGGGAAGAGTCCGTACCGGTCCACCGACAGAGATTCAGCCTGTCGTCCTCCAGTGGAAGCAGACCGTTTTGGTAAGCGGGACTCTCTTGGGTCGGTTGATTTTTTTCGCCAGCGAGAACGACAGTTTGCGGCTCCACTTTTTCACAGCCGCCACAACAGCGACTCTGCCTGAGAGTACGCTCCATCTGGCCACAGACTGCCGTTGCCCTCTCTTGGCAGCAAGTGCCAGAGACTTGCGAGTCGCTATCGGCTCGGATACCGGCAAGACACCGACAGGCCGAAAACAGACTACCCGGCAACGCAAGCGCAGCGACCAACAGGAGCGCCGTCGACTTTTTGCGGGTGAAGTTCAGGGGGCGAGATTTCATACTATTTTTTCCAATGACGATCCATCGATTTCACCAGATTCCGTGCCGACCACCGGACGGACGATACGCCCCGTCCGCTTTGGCGAGCCACTGGAGTTTGTACGCACCCCGCTGCCCGATGGTTTGGCAGAAAATATCTCTGCGCCAGAAAAGAAATGCGATTGGCAGGGTGATTTTTCCCGAAAATCGGCCAAATAATAATTTTTTTTTCGTCCGGAAAGATAATTTTCTCACCCTCAGAAAACTCCGCCTCCATTGGCTCGATTGCCTGCTTTGCATGCGGTGCGACTTTGCTATAATCCGGCCAACAAGTTGCCAGCCAAAGATAGGGAGGTCCGGTTTTCGGTTCAGAATGATTGGCACCGCAAACACCTGGGGCATCATCGGCAAATCAAGCATGCTTCGGCTTGTGCTCGCTAGATTCTTTGCCATCGGGTCCTTCCTGATCGGGATCTTTGCAATCGGGCTCTTTGCAATTGGATGGTCGTTCGCCACACCGCTTCATGCTGCGGATTCAGACCCCGTCGAAACTCTCGAGAGTCTCGAGACCGACCGTAACATGCGGGTCTTCGAACCGGAATCACCAAACTCAACCACCATTGCCGAGGTGACCTACCTGCTCATCGGAATCCAGGCGGTTATCTTTTTACTCGTCGGTATTCCTCTATGTATCATCCTCTGTCGTTATCGTCACCGCAAAGCGGATGATGGAATTGAACCGCCCCAGGTGTATGGGAGCAATCCGATCGAAGTGGCCTGGACTGTGGGACCTGCAATCACCGTCTTTGTGATCTTTCTCGTAACGACCCGCAGCATTTATGAAATTCGGGCAGCGCCCGCCCCTCCCGAGGCGGTCCATGTCCGCGTGGTCGGACATCAGTGGTGGTGGGAGTATGAATACCTCGAGAAAAACGAGTCGGGCTACACCTCCCTGTTTACGACGGCCAACGAGATGCGCGTTCCGCTCTCAGAAGAGGGAACGCCACGACCGGTTTACCTCGACCTGGAGTCGGCCGATGTGATGCATAGCTTCTGGGTACCACAACTCGCCGGCAAGACTGATTTGATACCGGGACGCGTCAACCACATGTGGTTTCAGCCCGAGCATGCCGGTTGGTATACAGGCCAATGCGCAGAATATTGTGGCACACAACACGCCCATATGTGGCTTCGAGTTAAGGCAGAAAACAAAGAGGATTTTGACAAGTGGGTCGCGAACGAGCGAAAAGACGCAGTCACAGACCCCACCGTTGCCGCCGGGCGCACACTGTTCCTGACCAACGCCTGTGTCAATTGCCACACCATCAAAGGCACCCCCGCTCGGGGGCAGGTTGGTCCCGACCTGACGCACCTGATGACCCGCAAGACTCTTGCCTCGGGCATTATTCCCAACACAAAAAAATACCTGTTACAGTGGCTGCGTGATCCAGACAGCATCAAACCGGGGTGCAACATGCCGCAAATGAAACTCACGGATGACGATTACAACAAAATCCTGGACTACCTTCTAACATTAAAATAACAAGACGCAATCAACCGCTAAGAACATGGCAAGCATCGATACCCCCTCGACACCAAAAGATTCCACCACCGTACCGCTGATAACGCGGCTGCACGGCTGGGTGATATCGGTCGATCACAAACGCATCGGCATCATGTATCTGCTGATGAGCTTCCTGTTTCTGATTCTCGGTGGCGTGCAAGGGCTCTTCATCCGGATGCAACTCTGGGGCCCCAACGGAACCGTGGTCGATGCCGATACCTACAATCAGTTGTTTACGATGCATGGCACGACGATGATTTTCTTCGTGCTCATGCCGATGCTCGGCGGTTTTGCAAATTTCGTGGTGCCGCTGATGATCGGCGCCCGAGACGTCGCCTTCCCGCGTCTCAACGCGATGGGATTCTGGCTCTCCTTTTTCGGCGGCTGCGTGCTTTACTACAGTCACCTCGGTGCCGAGGGTCTCTACGGCGCGGCGAGTGCTCCGGATATCGGCTGGTTCGCCTACGCACCACTCACCTCACCCGCATTTTCCCGCGGCAATGCAACCGACTACTGGATCCTCGGCACGACCCTAACCGGGGTGGGGGCGATCTCCCTGGCGGTCAACATGGTCGCCACGATCTTCACCATGCGGGCACCCGGGATGCGTCTGACAAAGATGCCCCTCTATGTGCTTCTTTTCCTGGTAGACGCCATTTTGATTCTTCTCGTTTTTCCACCGTTTGCGGCGGCCCAGTTTATGTTGCTGCTGGATCGTTTCCTCGGGGCCCATTTTTTCGATCCCCAGGTGGGAGGCTCCGCCCTGCTCTGGCAGCATCTCTTCTGGTTTTTCGGTCATCCGGAGGTCTATATCCTTGCGCTGCCTGCCTTTGCCGTGATCTCGGAGGTGATCCCCGTTTTTTCCCGTAAGGTGATCTTCGGGTATCTCTCGATGGCCGCTGCGACCATCGCAATCGGATTTATCAGCTGCGGGGTCTGGGCGCACCACATGTTTACGGTCGGCTTGAGCGATACCCTCGATACGTTTTTTGCAGGAGCGACCATGCTGGTCGCAATCCCGACCGGAATCAAAATATTCAATTGGGTAGCAACCATGTACGGTGGCCGCCTGCGATTGCAGACCCCGATGCTCTATGCCCTGGGATTTCTCACTCTGTTTTTGTTTGGCGGACTCACCGGCATTATGCTGGCGTCACCCCCGTTTGACTGGCAGGCCTCAGACAGCGCCTTTTTGGTCGGCCATTTCCATTACACCTTGGTCGGCGGGATCCTGTTCGCATTTCTTGCCGGATTCTACTACTGGTATCCCAAGATGTTCGGCCGGATGATGAGTGAGCGACTTGGCATCATCCAGTTTGCGTTCACCTACATCGGCTTCAACGCCTTATTTATTCCGATGCACATCGTGGGCATGCTGGGAATGCCACGGCGGATCTATACCTACACCGATCCGAGCTGGACCATCTGGAACCAGATTTCCACCATCGGGGCCTTCATGATGGCCATCGGTCTTCTGCTCTTCCTCTACAATTTCTTCTCCTCGCTTCGCCACGGCAAAATTGCCGGAGACGATCCATGGGACGCCTGGACACTCGAGTGGAACACCACGTCCCCACCCCCCTGTTACAACTTCAAAGAAATACCGACGGTCCGCAGTCGACGGCCGTTGTGGGATTTAAAACATCCCGACGATCCGGACTGGAAGCATGAGTAACCCAACCCGAAACCACGAATCAATACGAACTGGAAAGAGTCGACCTTGAGCACCGCCGCCCTAGCCTCTGACGCAAACCACGCACCCACTGAACCGTCGCGGTTCACCACGCGGGAGACGGGCTTGTTGGCATTCCTCTGCACGGAGGGGTCCCTGTTCACGACGCTGATTATCACCTACATCATTTTTCTCGGCGAGAAGATGCCTGGTGAAATCCCGGGGGAAATGCCAACACCGTCAAATTCACTTGACCTGGGACTGGTGATCATCAACTCCATCTGCTTGTTGAGCAGCAGTCTCACAATCTATTTCGCGCTCTCTGCGAGGAAGCGCGGCGCCCACGGTCTCTACCTCGTCTGGTTTGGCCTGACCATCCTGCTCGGCTTGGAATTTGTCGTGGGAACCGGGTACGAGTGGTACGACCTGATGACCAAGTACCACCTGTTCCCGAGTACGAACACGTTCGGAAGCACTTTTTATCTGCTGATCGGATTCCATTGCCTGCACGTACTCATTGGAGTCGTGACCATGTCCATCATTTGGGCCTTCGATGCGTTGCGATGGCTGACGCCAAAGTGCGAAGCACCGGAAATTGTCTCCTGGTACTGGCATTTTGTGGATGGAGTCTGGGTGGTTATTTTTACCCTCGTTTACATTGTCGGCCGCTGAGCAAATTTTTCACACAAGATAACCCATGAACGAACAATACCAACACGACCAACAACCGAGTACACCGCAGCAAGGCATCTTGATGCCGCGGCCGACTGCCGCCCCGCTTGTGCTCGCCTTCGGGGTCATGCTGATTGCGTGTGGTCTGGTACTCAATTACGCCTTTTCGGCCGTTGGTCTGGTGCTGGTACTCGGTGGCCTGGCTCGCTGGATTTACATTCTGGCCAGTGGCACCGGCGAAGAGCTGGTACCGCTCGAACGAGAACCGGCCCCGGTCAAAATTTCGCGTGTTCAGGTTGAGCCGTTGCGGCCCGGCATGGCAGGACACCGGATGAAAATTCCCCTCGAAGTGCATCCCTACTCGGCCGGCCTGAAGGGAGGCATCATTGGCGGGATTGCAATGGCGGTGACCGCGCTGGCCTACGGGCTCATCTCCGGCCGCGGGCTCTGGTATCCGGTCAACCTACTCGGGGGCATGGTCGTGCCGAGCGTTGTTCATTGGACACCTGCCGAACTGGCACAATTCCATTTCATGGAATTCGCCATCGGCACCGTGATTTTTGGCTTTACGGCGATTGCAGTCGGTTTGATGTTCGGAATCCTGCTGCCAACCATGCCCCGCTGGCCGATACTCTGGGGCGGTATCGTCGCCCCGGTACTCTGGACCGGCGCAATCTACAGCTTTATGGGAATCCTCAATCCGGCGCTCGGTGAGCATATCGACTGGGAATGGTTTTTCGTCTCTCAGTTCGCGTACGGCATCACTGTGGGAATTGTCGTTGTCCGCACTGAAAAGATACCTGTTTCCGGCATAAAAAAATGACGCACACCCTATCGCAAACACGATCGGCAATGGTTCTCTCGGGGGTTCTCTCAGGGTTCCTCCTTGCCTGCCTGATCACAGGTGGCTGCTCAAAACGGGCGCACCATTCCGATCAAGCAGACCGTGTCGATACCTCGCTTGTAAAGTTCGATCAGTGGATGCCGGGAAAACCGATCCGGAGTGATCGCGTACCAGCCTTTGACAAAATGATGGATCCTGTGTCACTTTTTGATATAAGCTGCGTCGGCTGCCATGGCGCCGATGGACAATTCGGACCCGCCCCACCCCTGAACGATCCGCTCTTTCTGTCCATCTTTTCTCAGGAAGAGATGCGCTCGCTACTGCGACAGGGACGCCCCGGCGCGCTGATGCCCTCCTTTGGCAGAGAACATCGCGGGGGACTCTCCGGTGAACAGCGGGACGCACTCGTTGCAGGGGTCTATCACCGATGGGCTGTGAGCGAAGGCCTACCAGCCGGAACGCCAACCTACCAGGCAGCCACCAAGGGGGATGCGGCTGCCGGTCGAGAAAAGTTTGCCATCTACTGCGCCGAATGCCACGGCCCACAGGGCGCGGGTGGAGAGGGTGGCCGGCTCAACGAACCTGCATTCCTGTCTCTCGTAAGCGATCAGTTGTTGCGGCGGATTATGATCACCGGACGGCATGACCTGGGGATGCCCAACTTTGTCGGTATCGGCAAGCAGAGTAGCACGGGCGAGGTGCTCACCGG
>JASMGX010000190.1 GCA_030751095.1 Pirellulales bacterium
CTTTTAAGAGTGCGTCGATGTTGGCATTCCCCTTCGAGAGGATGCTTTGGATTCGCGCATAGGCATATTGCATATAGGTTGCTGTATTGCCGTTGAGCGCCAACATTTTGTCATAGCTGAAGACATAATCGCTTTCGCGATTTTGGGACAAATCGGCATATTTTAAAGCACCAATGCCAACGGTATCCGCAATAGATTCACATTCCGACTCGCAGAGTTGGGGATTGTTTTCTCTAACGACTTGCCCCGCTCGCCGAATTGCCTCATCAAGCAGACCACCGAGGCCAACCGTGGAGCCGGAGCGGGTTTTGAAGGGTCGTCCATCTTCTCCAAGGACAGTGCCAAATTTTACATGACACAGTTCCACTTGTTCACATCCACTGCGAATTACTGCATCAAAAAGTTGCTCAAAGTGCAAGCTTTGACGATGGTCCACAACATACAAGATAACGTCCGGATGAAACGTTTTTAGGCGATAATCGATCGTTGCTAAATCGGTTGTTGCGTAGAGAAAGGCCCCATCCTTTTTCTGGATGATCATGGGCACATCATGAACGTCGGAAAAGACACAAATGGCACCATCGCTTTCTGTCGCGAGCCCCTTCTGGCGCAATCCAGTTACGGTGTCGGCAAGCCTGTCCTGATAAAAACTTTCACCCAAGATATGATCAAAAGCGATGCCAAGGCGGCGATATATTTTCTCGATGTCCTCGAGACACACAGGTATAAATTGCTTCCAGAGGGAAACATTGGTCTCGTCGCTCCCGTGCAGCTGCGCCGTTTCTCTAAGAATATCCCGATCCACATCTGCATGTTTCTCCGCGAGAGACGCCAGGGCTGTATCATTCTCGATGGCCGCAACCCGCTGCCCGGCCAGATTGAGATCCTCGTCGATCTGCCGGATTTGGGCTTCGAGTCTTCGTAATTCCTTTTTGGTACTTTTGTCTTCTTTTTGAGTGCCGCCCTGCGGTGTCCTAAGGTTCGCGGACGAATCTCTGAGGGCGTCGCGCTTCTGTTCCATCTGTGGGATATTTTTTAAATCAGTGCGGTACTGCACCAATTGATTTACGAGTCGGTAGAGTCGCGCCAGTTCCGTCACAGGCTCTGTGGCATAGGATTCCGCGTTAAGAAAATGCTTATAGCCGTAAAGAATCATGCCAAACTGTGTGCCCCAGTCTCCTATGTGGTTGTCGGTAATGACGCTATGTCCGCAAAAACGTAGAATCTTTGCCAGTGCATCTCCGATGACCGTCGAACGAATATGTCCTACATGCATCGGTTTTGCCACATTTGGAGCTGAAAAATCGATCACATACGATCGTGAAACATCACACTGGAAAATACCAATCCTCTCATCTTCAAGGGCTGCAGCAATTTGGTCGGCCAGAAAATCCTGACGGAGAGTCAGATTGATAAATCCGGGTCCGGCAATCTCGATCTGGTGGCACATGTTCTGAAGATCAAGTGCCGCTACGATACGCGAAGCGACCTCGCGAGGCGACTCGCCCAATTGTTTGCCCAGCGGCATTGCGCAGTTGGCCTGATAATCGCCAAACTGGGGATCCTGGCTCGGCTTAATCATCTCCAGATATTTTTCGATCTCACCTGCGTCGACCGATTCGAGAGCCGGGCGAAATCGCGCGCGAATTGTGGAGAGAATATTCATCGTGCTAGCTGCCAGGAAAAGCTGGCTTGTGCTCGAAAGGACCGAATCCTTCAGACGGTTTTATGCGCTCGCGGTACAAAAAATCCAAGTGGCGTTTGCAACAAAAGTATCTACATCAAAGTAGAAATGCAGTGATGTTTATTAGTCCGCTTGCAATCGTGTAATATCGGCGGGCAGCTCAACGTGCGCAGCCCCAGCCCAAAGGTCCTCTAGGGCGTAAAAGTCTCTCATTTCAGAGTCGAACAGATGAATGACTACGGTGCCATAATCGAGGAGGATCCAGCGACTCTCACGATAACCTTCGATGCCTGAGCGATGATCTTCTAAATCATCTTCCAGCTTATGATCGATTTCTTCGCTAATGGCATGCAATTGCCGCCGGCTTGTCCCGGTGGCAATCACGAAGTAGTCGAAGATCTTTGTCAACTCGCGCATATCCAAAACAACAATGTCGCGTCCATTGTTTTCCGCAGCAACGCGAGCAGCAGCCATCGCCAATTGCAGGCTCCGCGGCGGGTCGGAGAGTTCCGCAGCGGTGGTGGGAGTCTTTTCAGTCAAACTGAGAAAAATGCTGTTAGAGAAACGGGATAATCATCATTTTGGATCCCAGTCTAATCTGTTTATCGTGCTGCGTCTGCCACCCCCGAGCCGGTTTCCCAGCCCGTGGAATGTTCCGGGCAGATGTTTTTTACATCGTTGATAATGGGGCGAAATGGGCCAGACCCTGACCCTCCAGGCCAGACCCCCAGACCCTGATCCATTGTCTGCCATGTACAAAACGAGCCCTAGAAAATACCGAGGGCCATCAGGCTATAGCGAACGATCAAACCGGCCGCCACAACGCTAACCATGCTCATCAGTTTGATGAGGATATTTAGGCTAGGACCGCTGGTATCTTTGAAGGGGTCGCCAACGGTGTCACCGACAACGGCCGCTTTGTGGGCTTCGGTGCCCTTGCCACCGTGGGCGCCTGCCTCGATATATTTTTTGGCATTGTCCCAGGCACCTCCTGCATTCGACATGAAGATGGCAACGCAGAAACCACAGGTCAATGTGCCGACCAGGAGCCCCATGACCCCGCCGACACCCAAAAGCAGGCCGACAGCCAACGGTAAGACGAGTCCAAGCAGGGAGGGCAAGATCATCTCTTTTTGGGCGGCCACGGTACTAATTGCCACCGGTGCTGCATAATCGGGTGTTGCAGTACGGTCCATGATCCCGGGATTTTCCCGGAATTGACGCCGCACCTCCTCGACCATCCCTTTGGCAGCCCGGCCCACTGCCTTCATCGTCATTGCGCAGAAGACGAAGGTTGCCATTGCTCCCAAGAAAACACCGATCAGTACTTTGGGATTCATCAGAGATGCGTCGTAATAACGCGTAAAATCGGGCAATGTCGCTGTTTCTCGGTGAACGACTGCAAGTTCGTGGGTCCCCTCATCATGCTGGAACGATAATTTAGTTTCGGCGTCATTCAACGTGAGGGCACCATCCGGAAGTCGCTCGCCAAGACCGACCTGGGACCATTTGGGATGCCGAGCGCCATCGAGGATCATCAGCCCACGATGACTCAGACCGGGCTGATCGCCCGCATTTTCTGCAACGTAGGTGACAAATTGAGGAGTCACTTTGTAGTAACCTGTTTGATTGTGTTCTTCGACAATTGCTTCTTCCATATGCTCAAAGCCGACCCGGACCTCTTCCACATAAGCGGCCAATAGAGCCAAGGCCGTCAGGGCGGCCGAACCGATGGCAAAACCTTTGCCGGTTGCTGCGGTGGTGTTGCCCAGGCTATCCAGGGCATCGGTCCGCTCGCGAACGATCGGTTCCAGTTCAGACATTTCGGCGTTGCCCCCCGCATTGTCCGCGATTGGGCCATAGGCATCGGTTGCCAAGGTAATCCCCAGCGTGCTGAGCATCCCCACTGCGGCGATGCCCACACCATAGAGACCCAGGGCAAAATACTGCACATCCTGAAGTTTGGAGACATCTCCAATCGCAGAGGCAAACGCTGCAAGTGTGGCGGCGCAGACAACAATTACAGGCACCCAAACGCTTTTCATTCCCTCGGCTACGCCACCAATGATCAGTGTGGCAGGGCCTGTCACGGCCTGATCGGCCAGGTCCTGCGTTGGTTTGAATTCATCACTGGTGGAATACTCGGTCCACTTGCCGATGATCCAGCCTGCCAATAGTCCGACAACGACACTAATCGATATGGTCCAAAACTCTCTGCCTAGCAGCCAGTAGGTAAGTCCGAATGCTGCAAAAATGACGAGGAAGGTAGAAGCGTTGATCCCACGTCCGAGCGCCTTGAGGAGAACCGATTGGCTCGCTTTGTCTTCCGTCCGCACCAAATAGATCCCCAGGATTGAGAGCAAAATCCCCACGGCAGCGATCGCCATGGGTAAAAACAAGGCGGCCAACTGAAAGTATCCAACATCCGATGCATCAGGGCGAGCTCCAAACTTGTCGCCAATGATGGTCCCGCTCGAAAAGGCGGCAACACCGAGTGCCGCAGTGGCCAGGATCGAGCCGCAGTACGACTCATAAAGGTCGGCACCCATGCCGGCGACATCACCGACGTTATCCCCTACGTTGTCAGCAATTGTCGCCGGGTTGCGGGCATCATCCTCGGGAATCCCCTGCTCTACCTTGCCCACAAGATCTGCCCCGACATCAGCTGCCTTCGTAAAGATGCCTCCACCGACGCGGGCAAAGAGTGCCTGGGCACTGGCACCCATACCAAAACAGAGCATCGTGACCGTGATGGCCCCAAGCCCAATAGTTTCTCCGGTGAGTAATGGGACGAGCCAATGCAAGACAAAAAACCAAAGCGTGATGTCGAGGAGTCCCAGACCGACAACGGTGAGTCCCATCACAGCACCCGAGCGGAAGGCAACTTGCAGGCCCTGGTTCAGTGATTTCTGTGCCCCAGCAGCTGTACGGCTGCTGGCCCATGTGGCAGTCTTCATTCCAAACCAGCCAGCAAGACCAGAGAAAAATCCGCCTGTAATAAAAGCAAAGGGTACCCACTTGCTTTGGACTCCCAGACCGTAGGCGGCGATCGCCAAGAGTATAAAAATGATAACAAAGAATATTGCCACGACCTTATATTGTTGTGTGAGATACGCATTGGCCCCCTCGCGAACATAACCCGCAATTTCGACCATTCGCTCATTACCCTCGTCCGAGGCCTTCATCGACTTATAGAAAAAATACGCTTGAACCAACGCAATCACGGCACAGACGAAAGAGATTCCCCAAACCAATTTGAATTGTGGATCGTCATTGTTGAATCCCAATCCCTCGCTCTGTGCGAGAGCCACTCCGGGGCTGCAGACTAGTACCGCGGCACACAAAATGAAAAACGCTCGCGTGCCCTTCACGCATTTCAGGAGACGATCAAAAAACATTGGTTTGCTACCTTCTGTCAAATGGTTGATAAATGTGTTTGTTCCGGAGAGTCTGTTGCAGACGCCCGGTTCCTGTAAAACCTTCCGGCACTCTCCCCGCTCCTAGGTGGGAGCAAGGCCATGCATGCCGGAGTTGGGTGGAGTTGGTCGCTGCTTCTGATCCAATCGCGGGCACCGCTCCCCACCCGGGCATTTGTGAAAGCCGCTATTTGGGGGGCTCGCTGGTGAGCAATTAAGTCACAAACACCGTCCAGTAAAGTGGTTGGATTAATAAGATGGGGAGTTTACTGAATCGACCAAGCTGATGTCAATAATAGCTTTAGGAGCAATCTCAAATTATCCATTTAGCCAGAGCTTTTTTCCTTGGCTTCCTGGCCCATTCTAATTATCCTGGTATTAATATGATGTCCTTGTCAGGCGGGCGATCCCGAGGAAGCCCGTTTCTCCGTT
>JASMGX010000191.1 GCA_030751095.1 Pirellulales bacterium
GTCTGCGAATCACTCAGGAGAATATGAGAAGTATTATCTCACATCCTTGTGAGCTGCCTCTACGCCCGCTGTGGGTCAACAGCAAATTCGTGAAGGCCAATACAGAACAGGTTGGCTGGGTGGGAACCCCGAGGTTCATTTGGTGGATCACGGCAGGGTCGAGCTAGCCATTCCTTGGCTCGCATAAAACGGGTCACCCCGACGCTTAAAATTGTCTTGCCACTCGCAGGACACGTTGATCCGTGACTAAGCGACAACTACCGTATCGGCTCTGCGGAATAACCGCCTTGAACGTTCCGAACCCTTTTTTTGGAAATGGCTTACGACAAGTGTTAGGGTGAGTTTGTGGACTTCGTAAGGTGGTAAAAGAATAACGATTGTAACGCCCAGGAGCCTCACCGGCACGAGATGGCGTTGCATGAATGTCCTCGCCAAAACAAGCGACAAACATGAAAAAACAGCTGTTCGCTTTGTTTTTCGCGCGGCCTTCTAGGGATTTCGTAAAACGCTCGCGACTCGAATCGCTCGGGCAGGTGGCGAGTCGTTCCCCATGAAAAACATTTAGGAAGGTGTGGTGCCGGCAGGCACAGATACCTGATCGATTGCCGCTTGCATCGCTTTCCGGTCGATTTCATGAACATTAATCGGGTTGGCGATGCCACGCAGCATTGTGAGCGTTAACCGACCCCCTAGGTGTTGGCGAAACTCCTCGAGTCCGGCAAGCAGCGTGTTTTGGTCATAGGAAAAGTTGGCGTGGAGTGTGAATCCAAGGTCTTTGAGGCACTTAAGGACCCTGCGGGCATCGGCCTTGGGAAACCCGAGTACCATTGAAGAGTAGATTGTGTCGATGGCCAGTCCGATGGCGACTGCCTCGCCATGTCGCATCGAAAAATCGCTCATCGCTTCCAGTTTATGCGCAGACCAGTGGCCAAAATCGAGGGGCCGTGCTTCGCACGCCTCAAACGGATCGCCACCTGCGGTGATGTGGCGGAGATGCCATTGGGCACTTTTTCGGATAATGGCAGCAGCAGAGGCGTCATTTCGTGAGCGGATGCCGCTTGCGTGTTGACAAATATGGTCAAACATCTCCGCATCCTTGAGGAGCGCGACTTTCACGGTTTCCGAAAATCCACAGATATAGTCGCGATCGCTAAGCGTTGTGAGTAATTTGGCGTCATTGATTACACCCCACGGCACGGCAAAAGATCCGATCCAATTCTTTTTGCCGAAAAGATTGACGGCGTTTTTGACACCGACGCCGGAATCTGCCTGTGCAAGTGTGGTTGTCGGCAGGCGAACTAATCGAATACCACGATGTGCTATCGCTGTGGCAAAGCCAACCGCATCGAGAACGGCGCCACCCCCAATAACAACCACATAGCTGCGCCGATCGAGGTCGGAGGCATGGAAACTTTTGAGCATTTGTTCCAGGATGTGGATGTCATTTTTTATTGTCTCCCCGCCAGGTACTTTCTGGATGTTTCCAATGCGAAGAATCTGATCAGCATAGCAGTCCGAAAAACTACGAATCTTTTCCAAAAGTCCGGTGTCGGCGTGAGCAACATCTTCATCGATCCAAAACTGGACTCTAGGTGGTCGATTGCCGGAGGGTGTGAGGATCTCAGCTAATGTGGCTTGGTCTTTCCCCAGCACATCGTCAGTAAATCGTACGCGATGCACAAACTTGACAGAGAAAGAAACATCCAGGTTCTTTGTTTCGTTGGTGTCGTTCATGGGGTTGCACAGCAGAGTGATTGGAAGGGGACGAAAAGGATGGCTTAAAGTTAAGGTCTTTTTTGAGTCCCCACTGGGAGTCACTCGACAGAATACATACGATGATGACTCTTGATTTTACCACGGGTCAACAGGAAGATCTCCTGGATCTTTCGTGGGCCATTGTAATATTTGTATTTGGCGGTATTCCTAATTCAATTATTGATGATGCCGTTGGATTTCGCAATCATGCTGCCTCGACGGATGAACAGGGAACACTATATATGATGCTTGAGTATCTTGAACCGGCCGCGCCAGATGCCATTTTAGGGCTTAATGAGGCCTATAATAACGACCCGAATCCGGCAAAGATCAATCTTAGCGTTGGGGTTTACAAGGATGCCAGCGGCACAACTCCGGTCCTTTCTACGGTCAAAGAGGCCGAGACCCGATTGCACAGCAGCGAAGTGTCCAAGTCGTACTTGCCGATGACTGGCTTGGCTGCATTTAACAAAACTGTCCAGACCTTGCTATTCGGTTCGGATTGTGAGCTGATCGGCAGTGGTCGCATTGCGACCGCACAAACGCCCGGTGGCACCGGAGCATTGCGGGTAGCAGGTGATTTTCTGCACACGATGTTCCCGGATGCGACCGTTTGGCTCAGTGAGCCGACCTGGCCCAATCATCCAGGTATTTTTGCTGCCGCCGGGATCGAGGTCCAGACCTATCCCTATTTTGATGCGACTTCCAATAGCCTCGCGTTTGACGCCATGATCGACAGGTTCCATACCATTCCCGCAGGCGATATCGTTCTTTTGCACGGGTGTTGTCATAACCCAACCGGTGTTGACCCGAGTCCCGCGCAATGGGAAACAATTGCCGAAGTGATCCGCAGTCGAGCGTTGCTCCCTCTGGTTGACTTTGCGTATCAGGGGTTCGGTGACGGGATGGAGCAGGATGCCACCGGTCTACGGACGCTCTCTCGCCACGTTGATGAGATGCTGATTTGTAACTCATTCTCGAAGAACTTTTCTCTATACAACGAACGGGTCGGGGCACTGACGCTGATCGCCCGGTCGGCCCAGGAGGCAGAGACGGCGATGGGGCACATCAAGTTGCGAATTCGGACGAATTATTCGAATCCGCCTGCCCACGGTGGTGGTATTGTAGCTGCAGTACTGGCGGATGAAGGATTGAAGATGCAATGGCACCTGGAAGTCGATTCCATGCGAGAAAGAATTCGCTCGATGAGAGAGTTGTTTGTGCGGACTCTCGCCAAAAAAGGGGCGGAGCAGGACTTTTCCTTCATGCAGCAACAGCGAGGGATGTTTTCCTTTTCAGGGTTGACCCCACCGCAAGTCGCCAAGCTTCGGAAAGAGTATTCGATCTATATTGTCACCTCCGGTCGCGTGAATGTTGCGGGGATGACCGAATCCAACATGGATACGCTCTGCGAAGCGATCGTCGCAGTCCTCGATTAGGGGTACTCCATGGTGGTCTCCCGTTGCAGGCACCTGCT
The DNA here is from genome assembly GCA_030751095.1 of Pirellulales bacterium. GTDB lineage: Bacteria > Planctomycetota > Planctomycetia > Pirellulales > UBA7805 > UBA7805. The sequence goes on from JASMGX010000191.1 coordinate 3,233, forward strand.
TCTTGATCCGGTCCGGCTGCCATTTCCCGCCCGCCTCCGGTAAAAGGTGCCCTGCTCCACTGGGAGGTAACTTGAGCAAGCGGTTTTTGTAGACTATTGTCGTGGATGTTTGAAGTTTCCATGCAGTAAGAATTTTGTTAAAAAACCTATCGTTGCTGTTGTATTGCAGCCTTTTTTTGGGGGCGTCCCTTGAATATTCTTTTTGCCACGAGCGAAGTCGTGCCATTCGCCAAAACGGGTGGTCTGGCAGATGTCTGCGGCGCCTTGCCGCTGGAGTTGGCCGCCTTAGGCCACCAAGTCGCCGTGATCGTTCCCGCCTATCGGGGCGTTGCCGTCTGCGGTGAGCCGCTTGAGTCGATGGACATCACCTTTGAGGTGCCGGTCGGTGGCAAGACTATTGAGGGGAGCCTGCTCGTCGGTCGCTTGCCAGGGAGCGAGGTGCCGGTCTATTTTGTCCGCCAAGACAACTATTTTGACCGCGAGGGCATCTATGGCTACGGGGGCGTGGACTACGAAGACAACTGCGAACGATTTGTCTTTTTCTCCCGTGCCGTTCTGGAAGTGATCCAGCGTTTGCAATGGGATGTGGATTTGCTGCATGTTCACGATTGGACGACCTGTTTGATACCAGCGTATCTGAAGGTTGAAAGCGTCACCGTGCCACAGCTCGCAAAAATCGCTTCTTTGGTAACGGTACACAATGTCGCCTACCAGGGCACATTCTGGCATTGGGATATGTTGTTAACGGGTCTGGACTGGAAGTATTTCAACTGGCACCAGATGGAATTTCATGGCGATTTGAATTTTTTGAAGACAGGCCTGGTTTTTGCAGATGCCATCAATACCGTCAGCCCCCGCTATGCTGAGGAAATTCAAACTTTGCCATTGGGCTGTGGACTCCAGGAAGTCCTGACCGAACGTCGAGATGTCCTTTCGGGGATCATCAATGGCGTCGACTACACAAAGTGGAATCCTGCCACCGATCGTGTTCTGGCCACAAACTACACCTCCTCCGATTTTGTTTCGGGCAAAAAAGTCTGCAAACGTGCCCTGCAGCGGGAGTTCGGTCTTTCGGAGGAGGTGGTCTGTCCCCTGGTCGGTTTTGTCGGACGTTTGGCAGGACAGAAAGGACTCGATATCGTGATTCCCGTGATTCGCGAGTGGGTTGCCGCCGGAGATCTACAGTGGGTATTTCTTGGTACCGGTGAGAAAGCTCTGGAGCGAGCGTTGCGTGAACTTGCCGCCGAAAATCCAGGGCGCGTCGGTGTGATCATCGACTTTTCAGATCCCCTGGCGCACCGTATCGAAGCGGGAGCGGACATGTTTATCATGCCCAGCCAATATGAACCATGCGGTTTGAATCAACTTTACAGCCTCAAATATGGGACGATCCCGGTCGTTCACGAGACGGGAGGATTGGCCGATACCGTCACCGATGCGACAGATGAAGCACTCTCGGAGGGTACAGCAACCGGTTTTTCCTTCGAAGCGCACACGAGTACAGATTTTGCAAGAGCATTGCAGCGGGCCCGGGACTGTTTTCTCAACCATCAGGATCAATGGCACCAAATGATCTCGACCGGCATGCGCCAGGACTGGTCGTGGCGCCAAAGTGCCGTCCAATATAGCGACTTGTATCAAAAGATCGTCGCACAGCGACAGATAGAAGTCCTCTCAAGCTGAGATTAGTACTGGCCGTTCAGCATTTATAGATTTTTTCGCGGCCGCTCTTCACATCTGCACAGGCATTTCTCGTATCCACAATCAGTGGAGCGTGTTCGGCGATGAAATCATAATCGTAGGCCGAATGATCGGTTGCGATCAGGATGCAGTCCTGCCCGGAGAGGTATTCGGGTGTGAGAGGTTGGCTTTTCAGGTCGGGGACATTGTGGTGCCGCATCTGTGGCAACATGGGAATATGGGGATCGTTGTAGCTGATGACGGCCCCTCCCTCCGCGAGGAGTTTCATGAGTTCAAATGAGGGGCTCTCTCTCGGATCGTCGACATCTTTTTTGTAGGCGACTCCCAATAGACAGATCTTGCTGCCTCGAAGCGGTTTGCTCCGTTCGTTGAGCGCATGAATGACGCCAGCGACTACGTAGCGGGGCATGCTCTGATTGATTTCGCCCGCCAGTTCGATAAATCGCGTAGACATGCCATGTTTCCTCGCGACCCAGCTTAGATAGAAAGGATCGATTGGGATGCAGTGCCCACCGAGTCCTGGA
>JASMGX010000192.1 GCA_030751095.1 Pirellulales bacterium
CTGGAAAGGGGATCGATTTGGGCGGCGATGGCTACCCCTTGCGATATTCGATCCAAGCTGGCCATATCATCCCCCAGATCCTCGACGGGCCACCGGAAGCCAATGAGGAGTGGAAATGTGACCCGTGGGATATCGTTAACGAAAAATGGGAAGGCAGGACAGTAATCAATTATCAAGAGGCAAATGCGTGCCAGATTGGTGAGTGGCTCTTCGTAGAAGCTTGGGATGAGAGCTGATCGAGTTGCTTGGCAACTGGTTAAGCGCAAGGTGCGACCGAATGCAGAAGTGCGGTTTTAAGTTGTGCCGTCTGCTACAAAAAACGCCTGCGGTATCCGCCGAGCACAACTAGCAGCCCGCCGAGACAGAACAGGGGCAGGCTATCAGGTTCGGGAACCGAGACGGTTACATCCGTCAATGCTAACGCGTAGCTAGTTCCCTGCGCGTTATTGTAATCGTCTATGCGTGCTGAAAGTTCAGGCCAGTAAAAAGGCGCAAATGTATCAAAATTAAACTGTACGCCATCAAATGTGCCAATCGCCAAATGCAGACCAAATAGAATCAGATCGTTATTGTTGGTTAGAAAAGTGGGATGGCCGGAATCGCCACTGACGAGTTTCGCCTCATCGGGGCTGAAACCGGTCGACGGGGCATAGTCGAATATGCCTGCGACTCCTACCGAAGCGCCCATCGCTAGATAACTGAAGTTTTTATTCCCCAACGCAGAATACTCCACCCCATCTAGCTCATTTCGTCCGACCGCATGTTGCTTTCCGTAGACCAATAGCTCCGCATGGTCAATCGCGTTGAGATCGCCGGACATCGGGGACCGTCCGGTAGGATAGGTCAAGCTGTAGGTTGCCACCTCGTCTGTCGCGCCCAATTCCGAATCGAGCGTGACAAAAAGGAGATCCGTGGTGGAATTTACAGATGAATCTAGAATCGGGTCGGTAGCCACCACCGTCCGGGTTACCAGATTGCCTGAGCGGTTTACAAATGTAACCTGCCCCGAAGGGGCAAAATGGGCTGCGGCTAAGCCATGAATCGGGGTAATCATGGTGATGGGAGAAGATCCCGCACGGCCAACGCCGGAGAAATCATACTCGCTAAAGAAGGCGTTTGCGTTGAGGACGGCACCACCGCCATAACCTCCGCTGGCAAAACGGTCGTGGCGAAAGCTGCTATAGCTATCAATCTCGGTTCCAAAGGCCGCCGGGAGGATCAAAGAAAAGGTGGCCGTAAAAGTGAGGCAGAGGATCCAAAGAGCAACTGCACGCCGTGCCGGATATTCTTTGGAGCAAATCACCATTAGCAGATCCTCAAAACGAAAAGGTCGTGAAGTTGTCTCACTGGCATTAGTTCACTGGCACATCCAGGAATCCCTATTCAAATGGCCTCCTGCATACACTCGTGAGTATAGATGTTGATGGGCGGGAATTCAATGAAAAAAGAGAAACAAACAGCCGGTTTTCGGAGCTTAACCGACGCCTCTCTTCATTCGCGCATTGGAGTAAGTGCTTGTAGATTGATGTGCGGCCGAATGCAGAAGTGCGTTTCTCTCGGCTCGGTTTTAGGTTTGTTTGCGACATCTTCTCACCTGCGGGCATGGGAGCGGGGTTTACCTGGTTGATAAAAACCCTTTTGATATAGTTCGTCAAATTCTCCCCTCGAACTGGTTTCATCCAAAGCACCAAATGATTGGATTGCAGAGCCCCACATTGTTTGGTTTGATGTTTGCTTTAGCCTTGGGCGGGTGTACAAAGGCCCAGGCAGCCGATGGCGAGTATCGCGAAGCGGAAAATGCCCTCGCCTATCAGCGGAATACGGGTGGATGGCCTAAAAATTACGACCGCAAGGCCGTCTTAACCAAACAGCAACTCCCTGCCGTGCTCGGTGCGCGGGCGAAGCTCGATTCGACGATTGATAACGGGGCCACATATCAGGAAATTCGAATTCTGGCAGACGCGTATCGCAAGTCGGGTGATACGAGATATCGGGATGCGGCAGTGCGAGGCATTGAGTTTCTTCTGGCCGCGCAATACGACAATGGCGGCTGGCCACAGTATTATCCGCGAGCGACCGGGTATCACCAGCACATTACCTATAACGATGATGCAATGATTGGGGTCATGGAGTTGTTTCGAAATATTGTCGAGAAGGATTCCGGGTTTGAGTTTGTGCCCGAGAAAATCCGCTCGCGATGCGATACGGCGTTAGAAAAAGGTCTCGAGTGTATTTTGAAAACACAGGTAGTCCTCGACGGGCAGCGGACGGTTTGGTGCGCTCAGCATGATCGCGAGACGTTTAAGCCGGCAAAGGCCCGTTCGTATGAGTTGGCCTCGTTGTCCGGCGCTGAGTCGGTTAGAATCGTGCAATATTTAATGGGGATCGAAAAACCTGATCCGGCTGTCATCGAGGCGATCGAGGGCGCTGTCGCGTGGTTTGATCGTGTGCAGTTAAGGGGCATTCGTCAGGTTACCGTCAACGCACCCGGAACGGCAAAGGGAACGGACAAACAAATCGTCGCCGATTCTGATGCGCCGCCATTATGGGCCCGGTTTTATGATCTCAAAACACAGAAGCCGTTCTTTTGCAGTCGGGACGGAGTACCGCGTGCGTCGATTGCGGAGATCTCATACGAACGGCGCAACGGGTATTCCTGGTTGGGCGAATATGCCCGCGAGCTGCTGGATGAACAGTACCCTGCCTGGAAACAGTAAAGCGGCGAGCGGGGCTTGGAAAATCGACTGAGAAGGGATACCGGAAGTACCGAATGTTGACCGTACCGCTAAAATTCGAGACGGGCCATTTGTACGTAACCCTAGATGGCAACGAATGGCTGTTCGATACCGGCTCGCCCACGAGTTTCGGCACGGTCGAATCACTCGATATCGAGGGGAAGCAATTCAATATTCCCGACTCCTACATGGGATTGGATGCCGCCGAATTGTCTGCGTTTGCAGAACATCCCGTTTGCGGGCTCCTCGGTGCTGATATTATTAATGAGTTTTATGTTGTCATTAACGTCGAGAAAAAAGAGGTTTCGTTATCTCTCGACCAGATAGCCCTCGAGGGCAACACGCTGGAAGTGGATCACTTCATGGGGATCCCTCTCATCGATGCCGAGATTGCCGGCAAGTCGTATCGCATGTTTTTTGATACTGGCGCACAGGTCTCGTATTTTCAGCACGCATCGCTCGATGCGTTCCCCTCGGCAGGTCCCGTGACCGACTTTTATCCGGGCTATGGGCAGTTCGACACCGAGACCCATCTGGTGGATGTAGACATCGGCGAGCACACGCAGACGCTCCGCTGTGGCTCGCTGCCGAAAATGTTGGGCGCTGCGCTAGTGATGGGAGGGGCGAAGGGGATCATCGGCAATGAAATTGTACAGCGGCACGTCGTCGGTTATTTTCCACAGAGCAAAAAAATGGTCCTCTCCTAGAATGTGCGCCACCGCGACCGACCGGTGAGGATTCTTGCTCCCGGGGCACTCTATAAGTTCCCATCACGGCATCTTTTAGGCACCAAAGCGCGTGCAAGGCCCGAAAAAAACCAGAAAATTTCGAAAAATTGCTTGTGAGGAACCGTTTCTTGCGTTTTAATAGGCTTCATAGACCGTACTAATGTGTTGGCCAATCCGTTCGAGAAAAACGAAATGGATTGGGCATCCTTCAGTCGGGAGCAAGGCTCATGCACCGCAATTCTTTCGGTTCGCTGCGTGGTCGCAACGCGATCTGTGCGGGCATTACGAACCTTTCTCTTCGAGCCCCGTTCCTCTTTGCTCTGTTTGTCTTTGGCTTTCTTCCCCTACCACATGTGGCTTGCGCACAGGTGACACCCGACTGGACCCTGCAGTACGGCTCTCAGTACACCGATTGGGTGCGGGGGCTTGGCACCGATAGCAGCGGCAACATGTACGCATTCGGTGAAACCCGGATCGCCGACTTCAACGGGGTCGCTCCAGTCGGTTCGGTCGACTTTTACATTTCCAAGTTTGATGCCACCGGCACCGAACAGTGGACGGTGGTGCAGGGCTCGACTACGTCCGATCCCGTGAGCGGGAGAATGGCTGTCGATGATGCGGGCAATTGTTATGTGGCCGGTGAAACGTGGGGCAGTGTGTACGGTCCCAAGGGCTCGGGACTCGCCGATGGCTGGTTCGGAAAATACGATACCAACGGCAACCTAGTCTGGGGCCATCAGATTAATAGCGATGGTTGGAACACGCCGAAGAACGTAGTTGTCGACAGCTCGAACAATTCGTATCTCGTCGGATGGACTGACGGCGGCCTAGATGGTCCCAGTGCGGGAGACCAGGACGTGTACGTCAGAAAATATGACACGGATGGCAACCTCCTCTGGGGTACCCAGTTTGGCTCGGATAAAGCAGACCGAGGATATGATGTGGTGGCCAATGATGCCGGAGAGGTTTATGTCGTCGGTTCTACGTATGGGGATCTTGCGGGCATCTCGAATCCCGGAGCCCCAAGCCGACCGGGCGGGTTTCTCACTAAACTCGATTCAAGCGGCAGCATCCTCTGGACGGAACTTCTCGCAACCGATCAGATCGATAACCTGTATGGTGTGGACCTTGACAGTGGCGGGAACGTGGTGATGGCCGGCTATACGATCGGGGATCTCAACGGACAGACAGGTGCGGGCGTACAGGATATGTTGCTTACGAAATATGATTCCAGTGGGAGTGAAATCTGGACGGAGTATCTAGGGGGTACCGGAACCGACTATGGGTACGACATAGAGATCGATGGTGCGGACAACATTTTCTTTTCCGGACAAACGACCTCGACCGATGGCGACTTTGCTGCGACCACCGCCTTCGGTGGATACGATGCGGTCCTTGCCAAATACGATGGGGACGGAAATTGGATCTGGACCGAGCGGTATGGTGGTACCGACAGCGATCTGATCAGCCCGCTGCACATGGAGTCGGATGGAACCCTTTACGCCGGGGGAAGTACGCGGGGTGCCTGGGTTGAGCCCAACTTGTATGGATCGGATGGAATCAATTACGATTCGGTCCTCATGCGGTTTGATGCGTTGGGTGCGCCGAGCTCTGGTGGTGGGGGAGGACCTGCCGTACCAGAACCGACGACTGTAGTGCTTCTCGCACTCGGTGGCTTCAGCTTGGTGCTGATGCGTCGTCGCCGGAAGTAACCGAGCTGCATCAAGTGAAAAGAGAAGCGTTTCGCCTCTCGGCGACCGTCTTGGGGTCGACTAGTCTCCCGCCTCTTCTCGCACAACGCGAAAGCCGACATCGTCGCGCTTTAAACTCGGATGCATTGTTTTTCTTGAGGCAGACCGTGCGGCAGAAGTCCCCTCGCGCCAGGAACCGCCCCGGATCATCCGTAGCGAGCCATCGGTCGGACCGGCGGGATCGGTCGACGGTGCGTTGTTGTAGTAATCTTTGTCCCAGCGGTCCTGGCACC
>JASMGX010000193.1 GCA_030751095.1 Pirellulales bacterium
CGGCCCGTTTTCGCCGAGACAGGCAGACCAGATGGTACAGTGGGACCAACTGGTCTATAAAGAAAATCCAGCACGTTAAGAGTCGCCTTCGACTGAAATCATGCTCGATGAAGCAGCCGGGCAACTGGAATTGGCAGCACCTTGAGTCGCATTAGTTTTGAACGGCCTGCCCCTTGGCTTGATACTCTGTAACAGGCACCTCTTCGAACGTGGCGAGATGCTCCCGAAACTGTTCTACCAACCTTTCTTCTGCCGGCGACAACTTTTCTACCAATGCATGAACGCTGCGGATTTCGAATGGTTGGTTTTCCGTGCGGCGCTGGGGGGAAATCTGCAAGCGAACCGTTTTCGGAATCGCAGCCTCTCTTGCGATCTGCTCGTTGACAACAAGTCGTGGAAAAGGGAGTAGGGCCTGGGGTCGCAGCATTGCATTGAGGCGTGCATACCAGTCGCAAAATCGACGATACTGCTCTGCAACCGCCTCATCCTTTGCGGTATGGGTAAGAACCTGATACTGGAGGACTTGATCGAAGAACTGCCAGTTTTTCCCGTTATCTTCTCGGCGGACATCAAATTTGGGTTGGGCACAAAATTTTAATAGTGGATCTTTGCTTTTACTTGCCTTCTCTTTGAGCAAAGCCGTGTATTGCAGAAGTTGATCGGTGGTAATCCGCGTTTTCAACTTGCGATTCAGATCCAGCAGTACAAAACAATCTTCTGCTCCTTTGAAGACCGTTATCTCCGTGCCGCCCACGATCGAATCGAAAGCATCTTCTCCCGAAAACAACGTTGTATTTTCGCTCACTGGCAAATCCCCGTCTCCCAAAAAGATCTGGGTATCCACACGAAATTCCACCCCCTGAACGGCCAGCGGCACGCCAAGAAGAAACAAGAGGCCCGATAGAATACGGGGTGTTAGAAACGCTTGTTGTAGAAACATTGTCATGACTCACGGGGTCACTTTTTGTGCAATCTTGCCGTGCAGAGTGCCGGGTCAAAAGTATCGCACGCAGGTATCGGCTGTAAATGCCATTTTGTTCCCACTTTCCCAGGACCTGCCGCACAACAATCTCTTGTTGCAAAAACTCCATATACGAGGGCTTCGCAATAATCGATTGCGGCTTAAATTTTCAACAAACAGTTCGAACTCGCAATAGAAGGCAGGCAAGATGGGCAGGCATGGATGGCTTTTTGCCTGTGCCCTTTGGAGACGCTGTAACGATTCCCAATTTCGTTCAGAGAGTTATGGAAAGAACGCTATGAGACTACTGCTGGCAATCACGCTATCCACATGGACCCTCTCCCCACCTTGGGCGGACCCGATCGTCATTCCTAAAGGTCGCGATGAGCAACCAAAACTCAAAAGCATTTATTCGGCGGTTCACAATCTCTCTGAGCTATAACGCAATGGTACCAAGGCAATAATCTTTCTCTTTGTCGGTATCGATTGCCCGGTCGCGCAACTCTACATGCCATGACGGCATGTGGAAAAAGAGGCGGGAACTGCTACTCTAAAGAGGTCTGAGCAGAAAGGGTCCTCCACCTTTGCACAACCGGCGTGCTTTATGTACTTAAAAACGATTGCTGAAAAACAGACCTCCGGGTTTTGCAGTCAGATTGTTCTCTTTCTGATCCTGGCATTGGCTAGTTCTATAAATCACAATGCCGTCGCTGCGGGAAAGAGAGCGACCTCCGACCCCGTTCGGGTCGTGATCTGGGACGAACGGCAACCGGATCAGAAAAAAGCGTACGGCGGGAGTTTCCTCGGCGAGGCGATCGCCGCACATTTGAAATCGAGCGGAAATTTTGATGTCCGTCTGCAGGGACTTGATGACGCAAAGCAGGGACTCGATGAGACCGTTCTCGATTTTGCGGAAGTGATCATCTGGTGGGGCCACGTGAGGCATTCAAAGATCACACCCGAAACCGGACAAAAAATCGTGGACCGCATTGTAGCTGGGCGGTTATCGCTCATCGCCCTGCATTCTGCACATTTTGCGACACCGTTTGTGGAAGCGATGAATGAAAAGAGTCGTCAAAATGCGATCTCACAATACGGAGGGCCGAATGAGAAACTGACCATCAAAGAAATTCCATTGAGAACGCGATACTATCTTCCCAAAAGAGACGAGCCACCCACACCCCGGGTCGAGGCGAGAAAGTTTCCCGACGGCCACACGGAACTAAAACTCTATCTTCCGAACTGCTGCTTTCCCGCCTATCGGGATGATGGAGAGCCGAGCCAATTGCGCGTGATCGCTGTCGACCACCCCATCACCGAGGGCATCCCGAAAAAGGCAGAGATTGCAGAGACAGAAATGTACGACGAACGCTTTCAGGTACCGACACCGGATGAAGTACTCTTCGAAGAGCGCTGGGCCGGGGGCGAGTGGTTTCGCAGTGGTATGCTTTGGAACCTCGGCGATGGAGTGGTCTTTTACTTTCGCCCCGGACACGAAACGTATCCGATTTACCGTCAACCAATCCCTCTGAAAATTCTCTCCAACGCCACCCGTTGGCTTGCGGAGCAAACCCGCAAGAAATCTAAAGCATCGGGTGCCGAGAAATGAGAGTGCGGCCCGCTTGTTGCGCCCATCTATTGCAAACTTTCTAGTTCAAGCCGATGATGGATACGTAATGTCCATCGCCCCCAATGCTCTGTTGAATCGGCAAAAATCGCAACACGCGGTCCTCATCGGGGTCTATCTCGGGGTCCTTTTTCTCTATGGCGGCCTCGCTTCGGCCGAACCCCATTCAGTGCCGCAAACGGCACATCTGGAGCAGAAATCGTTTCGACTTTCAGATCCCGATCTGGTCATCGAACTAATCGCCGCCGAACCGGATGTGCAAAGTCCGGTCGCCATCGCCTGGGACGCTCAGAAGCGGCTCTACGTGGTGGAAATGAACGGCTATCCGCAAACCGAAGGAGAGGGAAGAATCCGGCGACTGGAAGATATCGACGGGGATGGAAGATATGAAAAAGCATCCGTCTTCGCAGAGGGCCTTCGTTTTCCTACGAGCGTCATGGCTTACCGCGATGGAATTCTCCTCGCAGCCGCGCCCGATATTCTCTACCTGGCCGATACCGACGGAGATGGTGTGGCCGATTTAAAACGTGTGGAGTGGACCGGCTTCGGCACAGGTTCCCAACAACTCCGTGCCAATTCACTCCACTGGGGACTCGACAACTGGATCTATGGAGCCAACGGCCGCTGCGGCGGCTCCCTGCGGCGCCTTGATACTACGGCTGCCGATGCCGTCTCGATCCACGGACGCGATTTCCGCTTCAGGCCGGGACAACAAATCATCGAAGCGATTGGCGGACAGAGCCAGTTTGGACAGAGCCATAACGACTGGGGAGACCGTTTTCTCTGCTGGAACACGATACCAATTCGCCAAGCCGTCACCCCCGATCTTTATCTCGCCAGCCGACCGGAACTTGCCAGGCAATCGGTGATCGACTGCGCCGACAGCAAAGACACGGGACAGGTTTACTCGATCAGTCCTCCACCAAGACAATTCAATGGCGAACGGGCCGGCTATTACAATGCGCTCTGTGGCTTGACCATTTTGCGCGGCAACGGCCTAGGACCTGAGTATCAGGACGATGCCTTCATCTGCGAATCGCTCACCAACCTCGTCCTCCGCCGGAAACTGCATCCGGTGGGACCCGCATTCGCCAGTGAACGGATAGAGCAGAAACAAGCGTTTCTCGCCTCCACCGACGGATGGTTCCACCCGGTGAATCTGACAACCGGACCGGATGGGGCACTCTATGTTGTTGACTTTTATCGCCAATATGTTGAACACCCGAGATACGTTGCCTCCAGTAGCTTGCGCGATCAGGTCGATTGGCGACGCGGACATGAACATGGACGTATCTGGCGGGTGCGGCATCGCGATGCACCCGTCCAACCCAGGATGAGCGGGCCTCTAACGAACGAGGCCTCTACGGATGCACTAATTGAAACCCTCTGGCACCCAAATGGCTGGTGGCGGGACACTGCCGGGCGGCTGCTCCACGAGCGCAAGGATCCTGCAGCGATTCCACGATTGCGAGAGCGGATCGCTCTTGGAGGCAGTCCGCTAGGCCAACTCCACGCCCTCTGGACCCTGCACGGCCTTGGGGCTCTCGATGTGAAAACCCTACTGCCGCTCCTTGAGAGCGAAGAGCCCCGACTCCGCCGACGCGCAGTACGCCTTGCGGTGCCATTTGTCAAAAGCGATGTGGAAATTCAAAATGCCATTCGAGAAATGGTCACCGACCCCGATCCGGCCGTACGCTTTGAAGTTGTTCTGGCGATCACTGCCGGTACAGGTGTGGCCGATCACGAACAACTTGCTGCCATTGCCGCAGCAGATTACGACGATCTGTGGATTTCCCGGGCCTTACTCAGCAGCCGCAATGTCCTGCCAATGTTAAAGCACCTGATCGCAAAACATCCCGACTGGCGCGGGAAATTGAGCCCCGAACAGCTCACGTTCCTGATGCATGCCGGCAAAAGTCTCGGATGGAGGGCGAAACGGAAATCCACGACAGAACTCCTCGAATTTGTGGCAAGCTGCCGCGAGAGTGCTGCTGATCCGCGGCTTGCCACCGCAATCCTGGCAGGATTTTCTCAAGCGGCCGCCCAACACGGTTTTTCACTAAAAGAACACCTTCAGCACGTCGAGGGGCCACTCCGCGAGTCGTTTGCTGCTTTAATGCGTGAAGTCGCAGAAAATATCGAAGAGGAGACGTTGCCACTACTCCTTGCAAAGCTGCAACTTCTCTCCGCCGGTGAGACGAACGTCGTTGCCAAACCGCTCGAGAAACTGCTGCGAGAAGATTCTTGCGAAGCAGTCCAGAAAATGGCCGCTCGCTCACTGGCAGATCTCAACGATCAAGACATCTGCAGCCGCCTCTACGTCGATTGGGCCCAAAGCCCCGCTTCCCTGCGGCGCGCGATCCTTAGTGCCGCGACCCGCTCACCCGCGAGTCGCAATGCTCTCCTAAAACATCTCAAAGGGAAAATCGTATTACCGATCGAAGTTCCGCTCACCGCCGAGACGATGCTTCTTGAAACCGGGCCTATCGCACTTCGGGAACAATTTTCTCAACTCCTAGGCCAACTGCAGGAAACAGACCGCCAGCAAATCGTTGCTGATTTTGCCGATGTGGCATCGATGCCGGGAAATGTAAAGCGTGGGGCGACACATTTCAAACAACATTGTCTCAGTTGTCACACGGTCCAGTCCGTCGGAACATCGGTTGGCCCGGACCTGTCCGGCACAGGCCGTCGCCCTGACAATGAACTGTTGGTGGATATTCTGGATCCAAGCTTGCGAATTTCTCCCGATTACGTGACATACATGGTGACCACCAACAACGGAAAGGTGCTGACGGGACTGATCTCCGAAGAGACCACCGAAGCG
>JASMGX010000194.1 GCA_030751095.1 Pirellulales bacterium
AAGACCGACTGGTAACGCTGAGCGAAGCGTGCGATTAGCCGTTCGCTATAGCGATAGCCGGTAAAAACGCTCGGCCGTACCGCCAAGGATTGCCTCGCGTTCCACCTGACTGAGAGCACCGAGCAGTTCCAGCAGCGCCGCATGTACCTGCCGGTAACTGGCCGCCAACTCACAGACCGGCCAGTCGGAGCCGAACATCAAACGATCGGGACCAAACAGTTCCAGGGCCGAATCGACGTACGGCTTTAAGTCGGCACTCTTCCAGTTCCGCCAGTCCGCCTCGGTCACCATGCCCGAAAGTTTGCAATAGATATTGGGACAGGCTGCCGCACACCGGAATGCCTCGAGCCAATCGTCGCGCCGTTGGCTTTTGATCTCCGGCTTGGCTAGGTGATCGATCACCATCGGCAACTCCGGAAGTTCCCGGCCAAGCTGTGCCGCGTGGTGGAGATGCTTGACAAAAAACAAAAGATCGAATGGGACGGAGTGCCGCTCGAGTACCTTCAGACCGCGCAAAATGTCCGGACGGATAATAAAATCGTCGTCCGCCTCGTCCTGCGTGATGTGCCGCACACCGACAAATTTCGGCTCGTGTTGAAATTCCAGCAACTGCTCTTCGCACTGCTCGCTTGCCAAATCGATCCAGCCGACAACGCCGGCAATGAAGGGATGCTCTTCGGCCAACTGCAATATCCAGCGATTCTCTTCCAAGTTGTGCTGCGTCTGCACAAAAATCGTATGGTCGATCCCGGAAGCGGCAAGCTGGGGTTGCAAATCCTCTGGAAGAAAGGTGCGGCAGATGGCCCCCTTATCAGGTTCGTTCAGCCATCGGTAATCAAACCGGTCGGCAAGCGACAGATCCCAGAAGTGCTGGTGGGCGTCGATCGAAAAGGCCATCCTCTTACGACTCCTCGGGATTGATATACAGATACGGATGCCTTCGCACTCAGGATACCTCGATCATTGCCTTGAGTGCACAGGTGTCGCGGCCAATGACTTCTTCAAACCGGTCTGCGACCGCATCAAACGGCAGGCGATGGGTAATCCAACGGTCGGTATCAATCTCTCCCTGCTCAATAAAGGAAATGATTTGCCTAAAATCGTCCGGCAGCGAGTTGCGACTGCAGAGCAACGTCCCTTCCGGTTTATGAAATGTCGGATGCCGAAACGTTACCTCGTCCGTCGAGAGTCCCACAAACACGACCCGACCGATCGGCGCGACGTACGAAAAACTGGCCGACATCGAGCCATTGTGACCCGTGGCATCAATGACCACCTCCGGAAGCTGTCCATCGTTCAGATCCCGCAACTGCTGCTCGACATCCGCCCCGGGCATCATAGCGGTTTCGATCCCCATCGCCTCCCGGCAAAATGCGATCCGCTCAGCGCTGAGGTCCATTACCAACGGCCGTCCGCCCTGGAGTCTGATAAATTCCAAGGTCGCCAGTCCGATCGGACCAGCACCGATGACCAGGCAGTGTTCTCCCGCACGCACACCCCCGCGCTGCACCGCATGGTGACCAATGGCAAGTGTCTCGACCAGGGCGAGTTGTTCGAACGAGAGTGTTGTTGACCGATGCAACTTACGCGCGGGCAGAAGCAATCGCGGCCGCAGGCCACCGTCGATCATCACGCCGAGTACTTTGATGTTTTCGCAACAATTGCCCGCCCCTTTACGGCAGGCATAACAGTGCCCGCAGTTGATGTATGGTTCCACGCTGCAGCGATCTCCGATCCCCAGATCGGTCACCCCTTCGCCTACCTTGAGGACTTCGACTCCCAGTTCATGTCCCGGAATCCGCGGATACTCAAAAAAAGGCATCTTACCGAGGTATCCGCTGATGTCGGTGCCGCAGATACCGCAGCGATGTGTTTGGACGAGGACTTCACCCGGACCGGGATCTGCCGGTTCTGGAATTTCGGTCCAGCGAAATGTCTTCGGGGCTGTCAGTTCAATCGCCTGCATCGACCGGCTCCGAGTGTTGCACCAGTGGATCGTTGTTTTCCGCGCGGCCTTCAAGATAGAACCAATTGTGGATCGGGGCAAGAATCTCAAGCACCTCACTGAGAAGTTGCTTGTCGATCGGTTGGGCTGCCCAGCGGCACCACTGAGCGACCCGCTCCGGATTGGCCGATCCGGTGATGCAGGTTGTCAAATCTGGATGGGCGATCGAAAACTGTAGCGCAAGCTGCGCGATATCTACTCCCCGGCTCCTGGCGTGTGCGGCGGCATTTGCGGCAATGGTGCGGACGCGATCGGTCGCCTTGTGCCAGTCGGGCAGGGGAGCTTCGCTCAGCAATCGGGCACTGAAGGGGGCGGCGTTCATGACACCCACCCCTTTTTGCTGGCAGAGCGGAAGAATATCGAGCAACATCGTATTCTGGAGCGTGTAGTGGTTGTAGGAGAGGATCACGTCCAGGTCGACCTGATGGATCATGTCGGAAAACACCTTCATCGGATAGCCGGAGACACCGATAAAACGGACCTTCCCTTCTCCGCGCAAGCGTTCCATTGCCGGGAGCGTCTCCTCAACAATCTGGCGCAGATCGACAAATTCAATGTCGTGGCAGAGAAGCACATCAAGGTACTCGACCTTCATCCTCTGCAGGCTCACCTCAACACTTTCGACGACCCGCCGGGCAGAAAAATCGAAATGTTCGGGGCTGTACCGTCCCAGTTTGGTACCGAGATAATACGCATCTCGCGGCAAATCGGGCAGGACCAATCCGAGCAGGACCTCGCTCATGCCGCGGCCATAATAGGGCGAGGTATCGATGAAATTCATCCCGGAGTCGATCGCCACATGCACCGCGCGGAGCGCTTCGGCAATATCGATTTTGCGAAATTCCGCGCCGAGGGATGAGGCACCGAAACTGAGCGGCGAGAGCTTGATCCCCGTCTTGCCGAGCGGGCGATTTTCCATTCTGTATTCCTCACAAGTGCGCAATGCCGCGACAGGGTCATCTCGCCTGCGAGGCGGCTTGACCCCACACCGGGCGGAGTCATTATAAGAGATTCCCTTTGATGGACCACTACCGGAGGACCCATTTGTGGCGGACATACTCCCCCAACCTGTTTGCCTCGGACTTGCGCCGAGTTTTGGATTTGGCGATCGCATCGGTCTGGCGACTCCGGGTCATGTGGAGGCAATGCGGAGAGCGGGCGCGGGCATTGCCCCGATGTACCCACAGCAATCGATTCGTGAAATGACCCGCACCGGCCGCTCGCCCGGAGAGGTAATGGCCGATGCCCTGCGGGGCATGCTCGAGGCGGGCAACACCGGACCGACCGGCGCCGATGCCGATCACCTGAAAACGCCGCAGGATGTCGCGCAGACAGCCGCGGCCGGTTTTTGTTTTTTTACGATCGACCCTTCAGATCATGTCGATGTCCGGGCGGACGATTACCGCGAAGCGGCCCTTCGTGAGACGTTTGCCGCCATTACAGCGGACGCACCCTGGTTCGACACCTATTGCGGCGAGTCGGTCTCTCTTTCTGGCGGGGTGCAGATTGACCTGAATAAAGAGGTCTGCATGCGGGCGGCGGTCAAGTATGGTCTTGCGATCAAAGAAGCGATTGCGCTTTCAAAATGCATCCACCAGACAAACGAAGCGTTGGGACAGGAGTATGAAATCGAACTCTCGGTCGATGAGACGCCGCAGCCGACCACACTGGCGGAACACTATATCATTGCCCGGGAGTGTTTGGAGAGCGGGATGCGACTGGTCAGTCTCGCGCCGCGGCTGATTGGCGATTTTGAAAAAGGAATCGATTACAAAGGGGATGTTGCGGCCTTGGAGAGTTCTCTGAAAAAACATGCCGCAATTGCCCGCGCGCTTGGTCCCTACAAACTGAGCCTGCATTCCGGATCGGATAAGCTCTCGATGTACGCGGCCCTGGCCCGCACAACACAGGGGTGTTGGCACGTCAAGACGGCCGGCACCTCGTACCTGGAAGCGTTGCGGGTGGCGGCACGCCACGACGGATCGCTGTTTCGGCAGATCATCGATTTTTCGCGGGCCCGCTACGAGACCGACAAGGCAACGTACCATGTTTCGGCAACGCTCGAAGATGCCCCGGCTACCGATGACGTCGGGCAGATCGAGCAACTAGAACGCGCGTATCTCGAACTTTGGTCGGAAGTCCCACAGGGTGTCGGGTTCACCCGCCCGGGTCGCCAGATCTTGCACTGTACGTTTGGCTCGGTCCTGAGCGATCCAACGCTTGGCCAGAGACTGCAGGACCTGCTCAAGACGCATCAGGACACGTACACCGGGGTGTTGGCCGAGCATTTCCAGCGGCACTTAGACGCGCTGCAGGCCGGAATGTAAAGCGCGAGCTAAAAGTATTTCCGAAACGTTGCCATCGTCTCTAAGGCGGCCTGCTCGGAATTCGGCAGCGGGAGGGCCTCGGCCGAGAGATAGCCGCTGTACCCGATTTGTTTGAGTGCCGCAGCAATCGGCTCATACTCGAGGTGTCCCAGGCCGGCGGCATGGCGGTTGGAATCGACAAAATGGATGTGGCCGATTTTTGCAGCAGCAGCAGTCAGGGCGGAGGCGATATCTTGCTCTTCAATATTCATATGAAACAGGTCGGCCAACAAGCGGACGTTGTCGCTCGCCATGGAGTCGAGCAAATCACCCGCATCGCCAAGCGTATGGAGCAGATTGGTCTCATACCGGTTGAGCGGTTCGAAAAGCAACGGGACCCCGTATTGCCCGGCATGTTCGCCGAGGCGATCAAGCGACCCGGCAAGATACGCAAGCGCGGCGGTGCGGTCCACTTCGGCTCCAAAATGACCCTGCATTGAGCCGATGATGGCCATTGCGCCAAACTCGCCCGCTTTGTCGATGATCGCGCGGATAAATGCTTCCGCCTCGCGCCGCTCGGCAGCCTGCGGACTCACTAAGTGTCGCCGATGCAATACCCAACCCGCGCCGGTTCCGAGCGCGGCCAGTTTGAGACCCTCCGCTTCGAGCAATCCGGAAAGTGGAAGCTGGGCGAGCGATTCGGCAGAAGGGGCAAAGATCTCAACGGCATCGAACCGAGCCTGTTTGGCGGCACGGAAGGCGATCTCAAGATCGCCCCAAAAAACAAAGGGACCCCCTCGGGCCTGCTCGACAAGACTGATCGTAACGCACGCTTGGATCATGGCAGAGCTAGTCGATGCGGACACCGATGGTGAGCAGCAAATTGGCAAAGCGCTGCTGGTCGGCGGTCTGGATGGTGAGGGCAAGATCGGGGGTACTGGCCGCAGGATAAAAAT
>JASMGX010000195.1:0-2965 GCA_030751095.1 Pirellulales bacterium
AGCCTTCCCAATCAAAGGCCAGATTGTTCTCAGCGGCCATCGACTCAAACATTTCTACCGGCACACCGTACGTCTGATAGAGTTCCGCTGCTTCAGCCCCATCGACCGTCAAGCGTCCCGACCTCTCCATTTCCTGAAAAATCCTCTCGATGTGCGCGAGGCCACCATCGATCGTTTCGAAGAAATTAGCTTCCTCGCTTTGAATCACCGCCGCCACGCGGGCATCGGTTTCGGCAACGTCCGGATAGGCTGTTTCCATCAATTGGAAAACGGTCGGAACTAACTGGTACAGAAACGGCTCCCGAAGCCCCATTTGATGTCCGTCAAGTACCGCTCGGCGAAGCAGTCGTCGAATGACATATTTTTCTTTTTGGGCTCCTGGATACACATTTTCGTGAATGGCCATCGCACAGGCGCGGATGTGATCTGTAATCCTTCGGAGCCGGCGGCCATCTTCCGACGCATACTCATAGGGCCTGCCGCAGACTTCTGCGGCCGCCTCCACAAGCGGCAATAATGTATCGATATGAAAATTGGTTTCCACTCCCTGCAACGTTGCTGCAGTTCGCTCGAGTCCCATTCCAGTGTCGATGTTCTGGCTCGGCAGCGGCCGCAGATTGTCGGGAGGATCTCCAACCCGCTGAAACTGCGTGAAGACCAAATTCCATATTTCGACCGATCCGCTCTTGTCATCGTGGTAGAAGATTTCGCTACAAGGCCCACAAACACCATCTGGTCCCTGACTCGGCGCGCTGGCAGGCCAGAAATTTTCATCCTCGTCGAGCCACTCAATCCGCCCCTCTGCAAGGCCTATTTCGTCTCGCCAAATCGCAGCAGCCTCTTGATCCTCCTTATAGACACTTACGCTCAGTCTCGCCGGATCGATTCCGAGCCATTTTTTTTCTATCAAGAACTCCCACGCCCAGCAGATCGCCTCGCGCTTAAAGTAATCGCCAAAACTGAAGTTTCCGAGCATCTCAAAAAACGTATGGTGGTACGCCGTGCGGCCGACGTTCTCAATGTCCCCCGTACGGAGGCACTTTTGGCAGGTGGCCGCGCGGGTAAAGTCGAGCTTGACCTTGCCAAGGAAATGGTCCTTAAACTGATTCATGCCCGCAGGCGTGAACAGCACCGACGGATCCCAGGTCGGTACCAGTACGTCACTCGCCTGACGTGTGTGCCCTTTGGAGGCGAAGAACTCGAGATATTTTTCACGCAACTCGTCCGTCTTCATAACCAATCCGATTCACCTGTAAGGGGGAAGGCCTGTCGCTACTTCGTCGAGGCAGGGCAGGGTGGGAAAAAGGCTAATAATACCCCGTCTAACTGCGAGCGACCAGAGAGAGCAAATCCTAGTGGGAGGCAAAAGCGGCCAAATTGCAGAGAACAGATCCTACGGCAGGACAACAAATTCAGAATCGACGCCTGTAGCGTTTCGGATGTCGAGACGAACTTCACCCCTCTTTTTTGCGACAGCCTGAGCAAACTCTGCAGGTGTACTCACAGGCATTCGGCCAACCCGACGGATCTGCATTCCGAGTTTCAAGCCTGCATCGGCGGCGGGGCTATTTGGCACAACCTCACTGACAAGGACACACCCCGAGGGTATCTGTGTGGCAAAGAGCAACGAACGCATTGCAGCAGGATATTCGACCCGCAATCCCCGCCAGGCAGCAGGCCGACTGGTAACCACTTTGTCGCCAACAACACGATTTTTTGTAAGGGTAACGGGCAACATCATCTCTCGTCCCCCACGGAGGACGGCCAATTCGATTCGAGCCCCCGCAGTTTGCCGACTGATGGCAAGCATTAAATCGGAAAGCGTCTCAATCTCATCTTCCTCAATACGAGTCACCACGTCGCCGAAACCCAACAGTCCATGTGCGGGTGTTCCCTGAATAACGCGGCCAACCCGAATACCGCGATGGCCCGCGCGTCGTTCACGTTCATGGAGTTCTTCAGGACCGATCCCCAAAAAACCATATTCCACTTCTCGGCCTTGAGACAACCGTTTGAGAGCGCGCTTAAAGAACGGGTCGACCGCAATGGAATATCCGGCTGATTGTTCGTATCCAGAAAGTGCCGCCAGGGAGGTATTCAGGCCGATCATTTGGCCCTGCAAATTTAATAGCGGGCCACCACTGGTGCCTAGATTGAGCTTGGCATCGGTTTGGATCAATGTTCCGAGGTGATGGATGGTCGGTTTTGCCTGCGGTGCGGGCTTGTACGAGTTGGGTGGCAACCGGCGATGCACATTAGAGACAATCCCCCATCCTGCACTCACGCTTCCGTCGCGAGCAATAGCATAGGGATTACCTAACGTAATGACGATCTGGCCTTTGCGAACTTTTGTGGCATCGGCGAGAACAACCGACTGCAGCTTCAACTGCTGAGCCTTCGGATGCATCAATTCCAGGACCGCAAGATCGCTATAGGGATCGGCAGCCTTCACCGCCACTTCCTCCCAAACGGGACGACCGGCTAGGCGAATAAAGATTCGCATTTTGTCCGGCTTGCCCCGAAGGACATGTTGGTTTGTCAGAATCAGCCCCGCCCGGTCGATAACCACACCGGTCGCAAAAGAATCGGGAATGGCATCCAGGGCGGGCACACTGTTTTTGTTGCGAACGCGAAATTCTTGCCTTCCCAATACAGCACTGCTGTCGGCCATACCGCCAGCACGAAAAATGGCGATCGCCACGACCGACTTTTCACCTCGGGCAATTGCGCTAATGAGCACTTTTTCCATCGCGGCAACAGTTGCTACTGCGGATGGATTCGTTGCTACTGCGGATGGATTCTCCGCATATGCAGAAGATCCGAATACCGGGAGCAACGATGCGACAACGGCACCGAACTGAAAAAATCGATGGAATAAGGGAGTCGCGCTCATCAATAACCGCATCCGAATTTTACCAACCAACCCAGCGGGCAGCAGAATTAGAAACGGACTGAGCGGCGGCCC
>JASMGX010000195.1:3064-5250 GCA_030751095.1 Pirellulales bacterium
ACTCATCAATAACCGCATCCGAATTTTACCAACCAACCCAGCGGGCAGCAGAATTAGAAACGGACTGAGCGGCGGCCCCGACATTCCTCTTCCCGACATTCCTCTTCCCGCCGGGACAGTACGATCACCAGGCCCTGCGTAAAAACGTGCCGACCAGCGTCATGTCACAGCGTCATGTCACAGCGTCATGTCACAGCGTCATGTCACAGCGTCATGTCACAGCGTCATGTCACAGCGTCATGTTGTCGTAGTCGCGACTTCTTCTTCAACTTGCTCCGTAGAAGGGCTCTCGAGCATATCGTGGTCCCCGCGGGCAGCCAAGGTTTCTTCTCGTATCTTTTGAGTAATCTCGGGGTTTTCCTTCAGAAATAGCCTCGCCTTTTCCCGACCCTGTCCCAATTGTATGTCTCCATAACGGAACCAGGCACCGCTTCGTACAACGATTTTGGCATCCAGGGCCATATCAATAATATCCCCTTCGTAACTTATGCCATCGGTATGCATCATATCGAATTCGGCCAGCCGGAAAGGAGGTGCTACTTTATTTTTCACAATCTTGCCACGCACCCGCTGTCCCACGACATCCTCCCCATCCTTGATCTGCCCGATTTTTCGGACATCAATACGGCAGGATGAGTAAAACTTGAGTGCCCGGCCACCCGGTGTCGTTTCCGGACTGCCGAACATGACACCAATCTTCTCTCGAATCTGATTGATGAAGATCACGCTGGTTTTACTCTTCGCGATCGCTCCAGTCAGTTTCCGCATCGCCTGACTCATCAACCTCGCCTGCAGGCCCACATGGGAATCCCCAATCTCACCTTCCAATTCCCTCTGTGGAATCAGAGCTGCCACCGAATCGATGACAATCACATCGACCGCATTAGACCGCACAAGCATTTCACAAATGTTCATGGCCTGCTCGCCATGATTGGGCTGGGAAACTAAAAGCGTATCCAACTCAACTCCTAGCTTCTTTGCCCAACTAGGATCTAAGGCGTGTTCTGCATCTATAAACGCGGCAATACCTCCTGTAGCCTGTGCCTCGGCGATCACATGCAGCGCAAGGGTCGTCTTGCCACTCGATTCAGGACCAAACATCTCGATGATACGGCCACGGGGAATACCTTGGCCACCAAGGGCCAAATCGAGCGAAAGGCAACCGGTGGAAATACCCTGGATACGACGCTGTCCGGCAGCAGCACCGAGTGGCATGATGGCACCCTCGCCAAATTCCTTCTCAATCTGCTGGAGCGTATTTTTCAGTTGTGGATTTTTTTTGAGCAAGGCATCACCCGCAGAGGTGCTCCCCGCAGAGGTGTTCTCAGAGACCTGCTGCTTTGTCGTCGTCGACTTGCCCTTGGATTTTTTGGCCATGCGGTTGTTCGGTGAAGAGGGACGATCTGTTTTAGACGGCTTCCGTGTCGATGTAATCATTTTTTTGTCCTCTATTTATCGTAAAGAAACTTTAACCCCGCAAGTCGAGGCCAACCGGTACGGCATGTCCCATTTGAGGCGACCGAAAAAAGTAAACATTTGTACAGTGACTATATCGGTGTTCAGTAGTCCTGGCAAGAGACAAATTCCGTATTGGGGGTGTCTCGACTCTGAGAGACTCCATGGCGTTTTTACGCAGAAGTTGGCCGGATGACCAAAAAAAAGACCTCAATACTACAAAAAGAGGCCTTTTTGACCCTTTTCTGGTGATAAACCGAAAAAAAATGCCACTTTTCAACTTCGTAGCGGAATGTGGCAAAGTTGCTGGTAAAGCGGACCGGACCGCCGCAGACGGCTGGCAAAAACGACCAACTCTCGAACCTGCATCCGGCCGGCAAGAAAATCGACCTGCCCGGCGAGGGCCTCGGCCAACTGGGCGACCCGCTCGCCGCTGCGGCGAACGCGGCCGAGAGTCAGATGGGGTTGAAAACGCCTCCGCTCGCAACGAAATCCCAAATCGGCCAGCGACTCTTCGATGTGGCGGTGCAGGCAGACAAACGCCTCCTCTCCCTGCTGGACACCGAGCCAGAGGGTCCGCGGGCGATCGGCAGTTGGAAATGCGCCCGCACCACAGGCGAGGATGTCAAACGTCTCAACGCAGGAAACTCCGGAGACGATCCGCTCGCAAATGTGGGAAATCTCATTACTCTCCACTTCCCCCAAAAATTTGACGGTCCAGTGCATCTGCT
>JASMGX010000196.1 GCA_030751095.1 Pirellulales bacterium
TGTCGGCGCCTGCATCGACTTGGGCTTGGGCGTAGCGCAGTCCCATTTCCAACACAAAATCAAACAAATCACGTACGAAGTCGGGATCGTCGTAGAAGTCGAGCATGAGCGTGTTGATGCCGCGAAGATCGGCACCCTCAGCACAGGGGCCTTCGACCCATCCCATGATCGCCTTTTCGTCACCCACCCGCTGCTTCATAAGTTCCAACGCCTTCACTGCGGTGTGCATCCTTCCTCCACCGAGCGGATCCGGTATCTTCAGCGTCCTCAACGTCGACTTATCGGTCAGCAGTGCATCGCTCTCGACGATCGCCGCAGGCTGGTCGTCGTAAAATTCAATGTGAGCGCCACAATCATGTGCTTCCCGCGCGGGATCGGACATGTTTGAGACAATGTCGAAATCGAACGCTTCGGCAGTGCGAATTTGCGCCTCGGCGTGGACGCGGTGATCCCGCACATACTCGCCATATTGAACACCGATCTGGTCGGCGCAGAACATCATCACCACAGGCATCAGCGGGAGCCGGTCAACCGGCTTCCCGTCTAGAAACGCGAGGACTCGTTGACGACCATTCATTTCAAATCCATGCAAGTCCGGAAATTGAAACTCGCTACCTTCGCATGGCACAGTTGTACAGTTTACACCGATCGCAGGGCGATCCATGCGCCTCGATATTTTCTGCCCGTCCAAGCCCAATGAGGCCCGAAATGGATTTGAGAGGTCGCATCAAGCAATCTCCGGTCAGGGTAACACCCGCACCTTCGCCACCGAAAAGCGAAAAGAGTTTCGCCTGTTCGGTTAACGCCATTCCGCAATAGCCCGGGCTATAGGGGAGTGTTGGAACAAAACCGGCCGACACCATTTGTTTGCGGAGCTCTTCAATGACTGCTCCTTCCGCCGCCTCGGCACGTTCGGCGCCGACGGCATTGACCACCATCGCCGCCAAGTCATCGCCCTGGCTCATCAAATCGCTCGCAAAATGCTCGACCGCCGGACCTGCGGTGGCGATGAAAGCGGCAATATATTGCGACGGCCCTAAAAACTCTCCGATCGCGCCCGCAAATTCGGTGATGCCTTCGCGGCCCTGCAGGCGAATCCAACTGCGATCAATCTCGACAACCGGCAGCAGGATGTAGGTCGCTCGTGGTGTCGCAATCGCGTTTGCCTTATCGATCCAGTCGTCGAGCGTTTTTTGGAGTGTTTCCTTTGGCGTATAACCGACCGGATAGCCGAGGTAGCGGAGTACCTCGCCACGGTCGATCGGAGTTTCCACGCAATCGATGTTTCGCGGGCCGGCTCCGGGGAGAATACCGAGCGCGGACTGAGGGGTATCAAATTCTGCCACGGACGACTCCCACCAATTCGGCGTCAGAAATGCAATACTAGAAGGCCAAATCTCAATATAGCTGAGGCGATCGTCGCCAACAAGCCAATCGGCGCAGAGGCCACGAGTAGAATGCATGCCGCATCGGTCTATCTGCTCGGGCAAGCTTTAGAACTCGACGAGCCCGGCACGCCCAAAGAAAATCTGGTGGCACTCTATAAAGCTGTGCGAGAAGCCAGAGGCGCAGTCGCTCTTGCGCGTGAATTCGTTTCCGCTTAGGTCCCAATCGTTCTTTTGGCTGCAGCGATAAATTCCGGTCCTGTTCCGCAGCAACCGCCGATGAAACTCGCGCCCGCCTCGGCGAGCGCGGGACAATGCGTGGCGAACACTTCCGGAGTCGTACGATAGATAACCTGATCGCCGTCCACTTTGGGCACACCGGCGTTGGCTTTGATCCAGATGGGAAGATCGGTCGCGGCGCGCAACTGCCGACACACTTCTACATAGGACTCGATCCCTTGCCCGCAGTTCGCGCCAATGACAGATGCGCCCGCAGCGGTCAGTTCCTCGGCAGCCTGTTTGGCCGTGTTGCCCATCATGGTGCGGTCCAACTGCTTGCCACTGTCAAAAATCATACAGGCGATGACAGGTAGTCCAGTCGCCGTTGCCGCCGTCAACGCGATTTTGGCCTCTACGAGATCCGACATCGTTTCAATCACCAACGCGTCGACACCCGCACCCGCAAGTGCCTCAGCCTGCTGCGCAAAGGCGCTCGCCAGTTCCTCTTCGGTAACCTGGCCGGTCATGAGCATAATACCGCTCGGCCCGATCGAGCCAAACACCCGCGCCTGCCCACCCGCCGCTTGCAGCGAAATCTCGGCGCCGGCCCGGTTGATCGCTTCGGTCTTCTCGGCCAGATTGCATCCTGCCAATGCCAAACGGTTCGCCCGAAACGTATTGGTCAGAACAATTTGGCTCCCCGCCTGAACGTACGCCCGCGGAACCTCTTCGACCCGCTCGGGATGCAGCAGATTCCACTCGTCGGGACAGTCCCCGCTCACGAGCCCGCGCTCTTGCAATTGGGTCCCCCACGCACCATCGGTGACGACAGGTCCATCGGAGAGCAACTCATCAATCAAAGATGCCATATACCAATCTTCCTGCTAGAGAGACCAATCGCAAGGCCTGATTCTACTGGAGGCTCGGTAGCGGAAACAGCCGGGTGGGCACCGGTTCACACATCAATCTCATAGCCCTTGCGCACCTGGCGGCTCTGCATCGCGGCAGCTTCCCCGTCGCCGATGATTTGCTCACTGACAGGATCCCAGTTGAGCTTACGATCGAGGCGGATCGAAAGGTTCGTTAGGTGGCAGGCGGTTATGGTTCTCGCTTCGATATCGGCCGAGGCGACCGGTCGATCGCCTGTCTTGTGGCAAGCGAAAAAATTGCCCATGTGGTCGCTGCTGGGGCGGACGCGCCATGCATCTGCAGGGAGCGGATTCTCGGGAAGTTCATCGACCGGCTTGCCGTAGATACCACCTCGGTTGACGAACACGCGGCCCTGATCCCCGACGAACATAATGCCGTTACGATCCGCCTTTTTCACCTCATCGGGCACATCGCCAATGCCGAAGAGCCAGTTGGTCTGCTCCTCGGTAACCGGCTCGCACGGCTCGACTGCCCCATAGCGACGCTGATCGCCGAGGGCCGAGTAGTAGAGCACATCGATACCGTTTGCATATTTCATTCGCGAGAAAAACTTGTCCGGTGCGTTGTAGCAAAGTTCCTTCTCCGCGTTACCGGCATTCGGAAAGAGCCCGCGCGCTTCGACCGACACAGGTCCGGTCAGGTCGCAATCCATGCCCCAATGGGCGATGTCGACGTGATGGTTTCCCCAGTCGGTGACGATTCCGCCCGCGTATTCGTACCACCAGCGATAAATCTGGTGGCAGCGATATCGATTGTACGGATGTTCGACCGCCTGTCCTTGGTAGAGATCCCAATCGAGTGTGTCGGGCACCTTCTCCTCGGAGAACGGCCCGCCCTTCGTGCTGTAATAAGGCAGTGCGACCCACACCTCTTTCAACTCTCCGATCCGACCGTTGCGGACCAGTTCGACCGCCGTCTGGAATTTCTTATCGCTCCTCTGTTGCGTACCCGTTTGAAACACGCGGCCAGTCTCATCAACGATACCGCGCAAGAGCTTCGCTTCCTCGATGGTCAGCGTCAGCGGCTTCTCACCGTAGACATCTTTGCCTGCCAGGAGCGCCTCGGCATTGATTTTCGTATGCCAATGGTCGGGGGTCCCCTGGATGATCACATCGATATCTTTCCGCTCGAGCAAGCGGCGATAATCCTGATAGATATCTGCCTTGGGTGCCATTTGGCCCTTGAACCGCTCGGCATGGGCCAGGTCAGCATCGCAGATGGCGACGACATCGCCGAATTGCGAGGCCAATTTCATATCGTGTGTTCCTTGACCACCGACGCCGATAGCGCCGATCGTCGGCCGATCGTTTTTCGACTCTGCCTTGAGTATCGAAGGTAGAGAAAAGGGAACCGCCGTCGCGGCCACTGCCACCGCTGAGGTCTTGCGGATCATGTCGCGTCGATTGAGTTTGCTCATCGAAGGGTCCTGACAAATGGAATTGTTTTGTTCTTTCGCTAGAGCGTACCACTGCCCGCTTCCCCATGCATTGTCCGACTTTTAGGTATTTTTAACAAGCTGCTCAAACGGGTGCCCTGATGGATGAAACTCAGAACCGTCGGGGTATCCACCTCGCCAAGGGGCGAAAAGGGTCTCAGAGAGAGACGCTAAAAAGTGCACTTTTGCCGGGGGAATTTACCTACGGAGCATCGTTTCAGGCCGCAGCCGATGCGACCCGACTGTATAGCTTTAGACAACAACTAAAGTGAGACAAGGCATTCGGTTAACCGCTTTTCCTCAATCCTCGAAATCCACAATCGCTGGTGACTGGCAGGAACCTGTGTTGACAGCCGGGCATGAGGTCGTTCTAGTGAAAAGTCAATTCTTGCCTGCCAGCCAACTGCGGATTCTCTTCCCAGCCCGCCAGCGTTTTTCACGCCAGCCAAGCCCCGATACGGGTCGCGCAAGCAGTCCCCCCCATCTTCCGTGATGGAATAGACGTTATCCCCTTCCTATAATCTGACATGCCCTACCGAGGAGTTTTTAGATGTCGATCCAACAGCACCCGTCGATTCGCTCTGCCGTATCGATCGTAATAGGAGTTGTCCTGTTCGCCGCAATGACCACTGGCGCACATGCCCATTTCAGCTGGCTTTCTGTTATCCAAAAAGATGGAGCTCCCGTAATCAAGCTTCATTTTTCTGAAGCAGCTCACGTTCCCGGCGCCCACATCCCTGAAAAGATCGGCTCTACGAGTCTCTTAATCTGGGATGCTACAGGAACAAAACATCAAGCCGCCACTGAACCGATTGAAACAGACGATTCCGTAAGCCGCGAGGTCAAACTTCCCACAGACATTGCCTGTAGCGTCCAAGCCACATGCAAGTATGGGATCTATCACTCATTTCTTCTCACCTATTACCCGAAAGCGATTTACCTCAAAGGTCGTACAGAACTACCTGCAGTCGCCCGGGCTGCAAATCAAAAGTTTGATATTGTCCCTTCATGGCACGAATACGGCTTAGAATTGACCGCTCTCTGGGATGGCCAGCCACAAGCTGGAGTGGCAATCTCGGTTATCGGACCGGACGAGGAAGAAAAAGAATATACAACCAACAAAAAAGGGCGAGTACTCATTTCGGATGTTGCTTCCGGGCTTTATGGAATCCGCGCCCATTACACGGCCCCCGATTCGGCAGGCACGTTTGAGGGACAAAAATATGATGAAGAGCAACATTTCGCGACACTCACGCTGAATGTGCCTCCG
>JASMGX010000197.1 GCA_030751095.1 Pirellulales bacterium
GCATTGCGGTTCGGTCCCCGCTGGCCCTGCTGGCCTGCATTGCGGTTCGGTCCCCGCTGGCCCTGCTGGCCTGCATTCGGTCCCCGCTGACCTTGCTGGCCTGCATTGCGGTTCGGTCCTCGATTGCCTTGCTGGCCAAAACCCTGGCTACCGCCCTGTTGGCCGTTATTGCGCCGGTCGAAGCGGTCCTCGCGGCGATCGCGAACATCTTCTCCCCGATCACGGCGGTCTTCCTGTCGATCGCGGACATCCTCCCGCCGATCGCGAACATCTTCCTGCCGGTCACGAATATCTTCCTGGCGATCCCGAATGTCTTCCAATTTATCCCATTTGCCGCCATCGTGCTGCTCATCGATGATATCTTCGCGGCGATCGCGAATATCTTCCCGGCGGTCGCGGATATCTTCCTGTCGGTCACGGATATCTTCTCTGCGATCAAAGACATCTTCTTTGCGATCACGAACATCTTCAGCTCGATCCCGACGATCCTCTTGGCGATCTCTCTTTGCATTGCGTGCCGCATCGCGCTCGGCGCCATCGAGTTTGCCATCCCCGTTGGCGTCAAACTTTTTCAGAATATGTTCCTTTTTCGCAGCCTTCTTTTCCTCCGGCCCCAGTTTGCCGTCACCATTGGCATCAAAACGTTCGAGTAATTCCTGACGCTGCTCTTCGGTTAAACGCGGTCGGCGGTCATTGTTCCCATTCGAGCCGCCCCGTCGCTTATTGCGAGCCTCACGTGCCGCATCGCGCTCGGCGCCATCGAGTTTGCCATCCCCGTTGGCATCAAACTTCTTCAGCATGTGTGCCTTCCTAGCGGCCTTCGCAGCCTTCTTTTCCTCCGGCCCCAGTTTTCCGTCACCATCGGCATCAAACTTTTCGAGCAACCGCTCATGAAATTCGCTGTTCCGACCCCCCTGATCTTCATCCGCCCAGCCAATAGCTGCCCCACAGAAAGCAGCCAGACAGAAAGCAGCCAGACAGATCCCGGTAAATGACCACTTCATAAAACAATCCTCCTGAAAGATGCCTTCAAAGTTGTGTACAACCTTCCCGATACCGAGCAACTTCCCGACCCGGGAAAATCCCTCTGCACAAGTAATCAAACACCTCACCGGGCTCAAGGTTTCGCCCGCTGCATGAAGAACATCGAGTCCACGCTCGATTGCAGACCATTTTTGGCCCATCTGCGGAAATGAGCGACTCGCCAAATCGCCCATACCTGCCATGCACCACAGGTTTATGGCCAGACATGGCGGAGGTTGAAAGTCATGCCCTGGCAGAGACTCAGAATCGAGCCTGCCAGCTATCTTCCGGAGGGTTGTACAAAAAGTCACCTCATCCGTTCGCGATCGCCAGTCTTCCTTTATAGGCAAAGCAAGTAGGGGGTATTGTCCCCGAAGGGCATAACGCCCATCAGCGCGGCACGATCCTTTTTGTAGAAGTTTTCTGACAGAAACAGCAAGTCAGCCAACAACATCATGTTCGAGAGCAAAGCGAATCAATTCAGCGGTACTTTCAAGCTTTAACTTCTCCATCACCCTCGATCGGTAGGTCGAAGCGGTGCTGGTGCTGACCTTCATTTCTTTGGCACATTGCTGGAGGCTTTTACCCGCTCCAAGGATGCGAAGTAGATCGAATTCACGCTGAGAGAGCGCCTCCAAACCGACACGCTGGCGTTTGGGCGTACGCATTTGCCGAAGCACCTCGGGGGAGACTTTGGGAGAGATGTAGATACCGCCACTCTGAACTATCTGGATCGCTGCCACTAGTTCCTCAACGGCTGCCGACTTGATGAGATATCCATGAGCCCCACTCTCAAGGACACGCATCGCGTAGTGGATGTTTTCGTGTACGGTTAGCACAAGAATCTTAATACTACTATCTTTGCGCAGCAGGGCCTCCACAACGCCCGGAGCATCAAGATTTGGCATCGAATAATCAAGAACGACGATTTCCGGGTCTGTAGACTCAACGATGCCCAATACTTCGAACCCATCACTGGCCTGACCTACAACGGTGATCGCACCGCCATCTTCCAAAGTACGGGCCAGGGCTTCGCGGACCATCGAATGGTCATCTGCAAGGACTACACGTATCGGCAGGCGACTAGACATGGGCAATCAAATACTCCTATTTCCAATTAATTATTTTCATTTTCTAATGGGATGGTAACATCAATGCGCATCCCTGCTCCAGGCTCTGAAAAAACCGCGAAAGAGCCTCCGAGAAGTTCCGTCCGCTCCTGCATACCCAGAATTCCCAAACGGGAAGATTTGATTTGTACCAGATCGCAACCAACACCATTATCCTCAAGTATCAGCCGCAAAAATTTATATTCGCGCTTAATGGTGAGAAAAGCATGTTGTGCTTGTGCATGCTTTGCAATATTTCGCAGCCCCTCTTGTGCAATTCGATAAACATTTTCACCAATTCGCGGTGAAATGTTTTGGTCATCGAAGTCAAGTTTTGTGTCCACAGAAATACCTGCACGTCGGTCTATATCCGCTGTCAAGCTCTCAACCGCATCATGCAAACCGAGATCATCAAGCACCGGGGGTCGCACTCGCGAGGCAATTTCGTGAAGCGATTGTAACAGATGATCTGTTTCTTGAATCGCATGTCCCAGAAACACTTTTGTTCGCTCGGGATCCTGTTGATGTGAGGCAGCTTGCAAATCAAGGCAGACAGCCGTTGCCTGCTGCCCCAATTCATCGTGCAGTTCCCGAGAAATACTACGGCGTTCCTGCTCTTGAGCATCGAGAATCTGATTGGAAAGCGTGCGGAGCCGCGACTCCGACGCCGCAATCGAACTTGCCTGACGTTTGCGAATCGCCGCTGAACGGGCCCAATACCAGCCCAGAGTTACAATCAATATCATCGCCCCAGCATAAATCAGAAGCAATTGACTGAGTAACTTGGAGGAACTCGCTGTTTGGAGTTCGGGGGGGACATAGGTCACAAGGATAAGCGGCTCTGCACCGGGGAGATTCTCCTGCGCTCGATCAACTGTTGTCACCGATCCTTCCACACGTGGATACTGGGAAAGTGCAAAACGCCGGAAAGTGAAAAGGCCTTCCGGCGTCGAAAACTGGCCTTCGGTTTTATTATTGAATTGCTTCCACGCGTCGGGAAAATGTGCCGGTGCGTTTCGATCATGTCCCAACAGCCACCCCCAATTATCTTGGGAATGTTGGGCTTGGATATATTCGCCTTCAGCATTTATCAGCAAAGTGATACCCGGGAGTGATACCTCATCGAATCCATCAAGAAGCTCTTTTCCCGAGCAATTAAGTGCCAGCAAGCCTCGTTTTGTGCCGGAAGAATCAGCAACAGGCGTGAGAAAACGAACTACCGGCTCGACTGGCTTTTGAACCTTGCCATGTTCGATGTTGAGATCGAAATCCGACACATAGACTTTTCCGAGATCGAGTTTCACGGCATGCTGGTAATAGTCACGATCCGTTTTGACCTGCAGGCTCGTTATGGGAACGATCTTTGCCACATTCTCGCGACAATTAACTCGAACTGCCTCTTTACCAGTCATATCTAAAAATCGAATTTGATCGTAAATTCCCCTTCTCTGGGCAAAGTGGACATAGTCATTGGCCAGTTCATCCCGGGCAGCCTCATCCCCTGAGAGAAATCGCTGCAACATATCCTGTTCGGCAAGATAGAGAAGATCCGATCGCAGAGATTCAACCTGAGTTTCCAATAATTTGCAGTCGTGATCGATCCGCTGTAGGCCCTGTTGTTCTAGTAGGAAAGTCTCATGATTTCGTTCCTGTGAATAGAGAAGCAAGACCACACAGCCAAGTACAAATGCCATCGTTGCAGAAAGAGCCAGGAGACGGACCAGGACCTTACGGGAAAAGAGTGAGACCGGGTTGTCAGATCGGTTAGCATTCAAAATAAAATATCCCGCCAACAGGCCTCAGAAGACCAATACGGTTACCTACAACTGGATAACTTTTCGCGGATCAAGTCTACCACAATTATTAGAGAGCCAGTGCAAAATCCATCTACAAAGAGGCCGAGCAACAAGTTGTTCGGTAAAGACTTAGGTGCGTCTGGGCAATCACATCCCAGTTGCGATTGCCTAGCCGAATGGCGAAAACAGGTTCCGCATCTCTTTCCTCAATCACCTCGTGCCACGGGGAATTTCGATGGCATCCGCTATTGTCGAGGAAAGAAATCATCAACGCAAAGATACCCTACTGTAGCTCAATTCCTACAAAGCCCCCTTGCTCCATTTCTGCCATTCATTGCCCTTTTGCATTCTATCGTTCAGTCCAACGCATCGTTCACAATCCGCACGAGTTGCTGATCCTCGAAACCGCACACGGAAAAAACCTTAAGCGGCGCATTGTGCCGGGCAACAAGCTCAATCGATGCCCGATCGACCTTCAGCATGTTGGCCAAAAGGCCGGTCACACTCTCATTGGCTCGTCCCTTTTCAGGCCTACTCGAGTTGTCGGACGTTGCCCTGTGCGTGCGTGAGAAGGATGACCTGCCAGGCGGCAAGTTTTTCCGCGTAGCAGAGCGAGGCATGCGCTGGGCTCGTGGAGGGGAGCCGCTGAGTTTCCAACGACTCCGCAACGGGAACTTCCGGCAGCACATACCGCCAATAACTCTGTTCGGCTTTGCTGCCGTTAAAACAGATGAAACCGATTTTTGGATGTCTATGAAAGAAAGCCTCAAATCGATTGACAACAATGGACGCTTCCTGGATATCGCTGTCGAGGCTGCTTTCCCGACTGCAAGACTGCATGACGTCCCAAACCGCAATGCCCGCATCCAAAAGGCACCGCGTCCGTACTTCATAGGGGGCCGCGGGATCAAACTGGCACAACGCGCCCATAATCCGCCAGAAACTATTCTGGCGGTGCGCATAATATTGCCCCGCGCACAGCGATGCCTTTCCCGGCATGCTGCCTAAAATGAGTACCCTGCTACGGGCATCCGAAATGGGCGGAAAACCGTGAACTTGCATCGAGGAAAAGTATGTACCCCAGGTCAACTAAATGATAATGCAACGCGCTGTTTCCCTGGCTACCGATTCGTTCAGTCTCCTAGAAACCTGTTGTAAAGCCAGGCAAAGATCGCGCAGCCAAAAAAGCCGTCGACAAGGCCCCAGCCCAATCCAATAACACTTCCGCGTGGTGTGACCTCGTAGCCCCGATAGATCTTGCCGATGAAAGTCTCCTCGCCCGAAGACCCATCAAACATGATG
>JASMGX010000198.1 GCA_030751095.1 Pirellulales bacterium
TTTCAAACGGTACGGCGTCAACCTGATCGAAGGAAACGGGCCAGTCGAGGTCACTTTCACCGACATCCAAGTGAGTAGTGATGGAGGGCAATTCAATATCAGAAACCACGCCACGTTCCTGGGTGCTGTCACCACTGGGACGATAAAACTGCTGCATGGTAATTTTCAGCGCACCCAATTTAGGGGCATTGGGAACACGAAAGAGTTGTCGGCCCACATTCAGCAGTGTCTGGACAGTTCCCTTACCGTGGGTTGTCCGGTCACCAACGAGCAATCCTCGGTGATAATCCTGGATCGCGCCCGCAAAGATTTCGCTGGCGCTGGCACTAAACTTACTTGTTAAGACAATCAGTGGGCCATTCCAAGAGGTACCCGCTTCCGTATCATCGTAATGCTGAACATTTCCCATCGCGTCTTTTACCTGGACGACAGGCCCGTCGTCAATAAATAGCCCAGTCAGATTGATTGCTTCAGTCAAAGATCCACCGCCATTTCGACGTAGATCAAGCATTACCATATCGACACCTTTTTTGCGGAAGTCCTTCAGGAGCTTTCGCACATCACGGGTCGTACTCTTGAAATTGGGGTTACCGAGACGAGCAGCCTCCATGTCCATATAAAAACTGGGTAGATCAATGACGCCCACTTTATACGGCTTGCCATTGGCTTTCTTGCCAAAGTCAATAATTTCGGCCCGGGCTTCGCTGTCCTTGAGTTCAATTTGTGCTCGGGTAATGTCGTAGATTTTTGGTTCACCTTTGCCTTGGGGCATGACCTGCAATCGAACGATGGTTCCTTCTTTTCCGCGAATTTGTTTCACCACATCATTCAGCCGCATTCCGACAACATCTGCAATTTCACCATCGGCGCCTTGACCAACACCAATGATGTGGTCCTCTGGCTTGAGGCGGGCATCTTTGTCTGCCGCACCCCCGGGGATAATTTTGGAGATTACCGTGTGACCGTCGAGCATCTGCAAGGCAGCGCCAATGCCCTCGAGCTGCAATCGCATTTGGATCTCAAAATTTTCCAGTGTGCTTGGCGACATATACGTGGTGTGGGGATCATAAGAAGTCGTGAGGCCGGTTAGATAAATTTCGAGAAGTTCATCGCTATCCACCTGCTGTTTGTTTTGTGCCAAAGTGCGATATCTTCGATGGAGTTTTTTTTGAGACTCAGCCTCCTCCTCTTCAGCGGCTTTTTGTACCAGAAAATCGTATTTAATTTGCTTGCGCAATCGCTCGCGCGCTTCAGCCGCATCCTTTGGATATTGCCGAGTGTCAAAATCTGTATCAATCGACTCATCAACAGTAAAATCATGTTCGGCATCGATCAGTTCATCAATGACTGGAGCGCGCTGAGCCACTCTTTCCAGAAGAACCTTGTAGACATCATGTGCAAAGGTCAGATTTCCCTTTTTGATCAGATCATCAAGGCTGTTTTCCTTCTGGTTGAAGCGGTCAATATCTGATTGCAGAAAATAAAGTTTTCGAGGATCTAGAGATTCAATAAAGGAATGTAGCCAACGCTGTGAGATTTGATCGTCCAGTTTACGGTGAGATAGATGGTCTTTGTTGAGAAAGGACGTTACGGCAACAGCGACCTGACGATCTCTCGCAGTCGGTTTTCCCGGAGCGGCATGGCCAACGCCAACGACCAGAATCATGAGACCAAGCGATAGAACAAGTGCGCCGAGGGTGGCAGCGGAGCGTTCCGGTCGGTCGATATACAGCGGCCGGAGGATGAGGAGCTTTCGGAGAATCGAGCAAGAAAATCGTTGTCTGTTTTCAGGTTGTCTCATGAAGGACGGCCTCGTATGGGTCTGTCAGGCAACATCGCCCGTTTCAATCCTTGGGCGACCCTTGCCCAAAGGCACATAAGTTGTTCCTAGAAAACGGCTTAAAATTCCGTCATGCGATCATATAACGATCCGGTTCTTTAGGCAAGGTCGTCACCAGGCGTCTGGTCAATAGTGATACGCTCAAAGACCGATTCCGGTTCGCTTTTCCCCGGGATATAGGACTTGTATCTTCTTCTGCCTCTCCGTTCCGCGGCATCCTATCGCAGATCGATGTTTTTGGATCACGCAAAGACTCTTTGTTCGTTAGCCAATGTTTTCCACAAATATAGTGATGCAAAAAAAGACCATTCGCATCGAAGAGGTATTCCCCACGATCGAGAGTAGAACAGCGTCTATCCGGTATTGGCAGAAAGTGCCACTGCCGATGGGACCTTTTAGATAAAGGTTCTACCATTTGGGAGTCATTGGTATATTGACCGAGATGTACGCTTATCTGGAAATGACGATCGGCAAACAGGCGGGCTCTGTGTATGGTCTGCGTGAAGATACAGAAAACCAAATTGGTCGTAGTTGCGAGTGTGACGTGACGATTCGGGATCCACTCTGTTCGCCCATTCACGCAATTGTCAAACATGATGGAGAACAATGGAGGTTGTGTGACGCGGGCAGTCACCATGGTTCCTATATCAATGGACAGCGGGTAGAGAATGCTTTTCTTAAAGATAATGTGCAGATTCGCATCGGTTCAACGGAGTTTTTGTTTCATTTGTGTGCCGACTTGTCTGCAGAAGTAAGAGATGATCGCACATGGGTCCAAACACTTCTTAAAGACCAGGCGGTCGATTCTGAAGATACCGAGGAAGTGACGCTGGGAGCACTTCATGACGATCAGCGGATGAGCGACCTTCTCGTACTCTACCAGTTGAGTATCCGCTTGCTCGGTAGCGTTGAGCCGGATGAAGTGATCCGTATTGCGCTGGAACTGGTGCATGAGCATATTGCAGCGTCTGAGGTCGGATTTCTCCGGTTGACGGAGACTGGTGAGTTGGTTCCACAGGTGGTGGTTCCCGAGCATTGCACAGAACCTGTGGGCTTGAATACTTTGTTGACGGAGATGGTTTGCCGGGATGGGCGTGCGGTCTGGGTTGCCAATGAACGAGTGCAAAATCTATCACAGGGTACGGAGCATTTTTCGGACGCAATCTGTGTGCCTCTTCTGCACCGGGAAAATCTTTGTGGTGTGATTCACATTTGCCGCGAGCAGGAACATTTTAGTCAGCGCCAATT
Organism: Pirellulales bacterium; assembly: GCA_030751095.1. Lineage (GTDB taxonomy): Bacteria > Planctomycetota > Planctomycetia > Pirellulales > UBA7805 > UBA7805. The sequence continues at coordinate 3,089 of JASMGX010000198.1, forward strand.
CGATTTTTCGATGTCGGTTGCCAATATTTTGACGGTGGCACTCCTCCGGGCTCAGCAGGCGTCGAGCCTTAAGATCGATTATTGGCAATTGGCGGCCAAGTCGCCGGGGCATGACGAAATGATCGGTCAGTGTGATTTGATGTTGGAGTTAAAACTGAAAATACAAAAATTCTCCAAAGCGACAGGCTGTGTGCTCGTTCGTGGCGAAAGTGGAACAGGTAAAGAATTGGTTGCTAGGGCGATCCAACGCAATAGCCCAAGGGTCGACAAGCCCTTTCTGACAATTAACTGTGCGGCAATGCCATCAGAGTTAATTGAAAGTCAGTTGTTTGGCCATAAGGCAGGAGCGTTTACAGGTGCTGACCGAGATCATCTTGGATTTTTCCAGCATGCTGATCTGGGGACACTTTTTCTCGATGAGGTGGGTGAATTGTCGCTCGAGGGTCAGGCCAAGCTACTGAGAATTCTTGAGGGACATCCGTTTCTCCCCGTAGGTAGCAGTGAGGAAATCAGAGTTGATGTGAGAGTGATCGCCGCTACAAACCAGGATTTGGAGGCATTGGTTCGTGAGCATCGTTTTCGAGAGGATCTCTATTATCGCCTCGGTGTCTTTCAAATCGACGTGCCCCCGCTCCGGCAGAGGGGCGGCGACGTTGCATTGCTGGTCGAGTCTTTGCTGGATCATTACCGGCATGAACACGGCCGCCTGGGGTTGAAAATGGCTGCAGCCGCAAGGCGAAAATTGCTGGAATACCATTGGCCAGGAAACGTCCGGCAGCTCCGCAATGCGATCGACTCCGCAGTGGTGCTGGCCACTGAAAATGAAATTACGGCTGACGATTTTCCTCTTCGGGATATCCCTGAACAGAGAATAGAAACACTCTCCCTTTCGTCGTGGGAGCAGCGATTGATCCGCCGGGCACTGGATCGTTCCAGCGGCAATGTTGCTTCTGCCGCTAAATTATTGGGAATTGGGCGGGCGACTCTCTACCGCAAGCTGGACACTTTTCGGATCGAACGTTAACCGTTAGGTCTACCATGTCAATGAAGCACTCGACATCCAAGAATCGAGCCAAGAAAGCGGGGATCAATACTTACCCTGAGCGTACGCCCCGCTTTTGGCATGGCATGCGATTTTGTGCTGCGATGGGACTATTTATAAGAAATCGCTTCCATGTTCACCCAGTGCGTTGGGGAATGGTGTTCACGGTGTTGTTTGCAGCCGTGATCAACTCGACCCTCTATTACTTGCAGCGATTGTTCTGCGGTCGCAAAATCGGGGCGACCAAGATGGAACACCCGCCAATCTTTATTATCGGTCATTGGCGCAGTGGCACGACACACCTGCACGAGTTGATGGTTCGCGACCGGCGGTTTGCCTGTGCAAATACGTACGATTGTTTTGCGCCAAATCATTTTGTGATCTCGGGTTGGTTATTGCCAAAGTTATTTTGGTTTCTGCTGCCGGAAAAACGGCCTATGGATAACATGCTGATTGGTTTTGATCGGCCGCAGGAAGATGACATCGCCCTGTGTGGGCTCAATGCCCCCACGCCCTATTTTCGACTGGCGTTTCCGAATCATCCTCCGCCATACAATGAGTTTTTGAACATGGAGAGAGTCGACAAAAAGGACCTGGCCTGTTTCAGGCGGGCTTTAAAAGGATTTGTTCAGGCCCTGACCTACTCCAAGAAAAAACGGTTGGTTCTCAAGTCGCCGCCCCATACGGGGCGGATTGAGGTACTTGCAGATCTCTTTCCGGGTGCAAAATTCATCCACATTGTCCGCGATCCCTTTGTCCTCTTTCCGTCCACGCGGAGGACCTGGGAGTCACTCGATTACTCACAGGCGTTTCAGAGGCCCCACCACAGAGATCTGGATGAATATATTCTTCGATCACTTGTGTTGATGTACGAAGGCTTTGAACGGCAGCGGGCAGCAATACCATCAAACCACATTTGTGATGTTCGTTACGAAGATCTGGCGCGAGATCCGGTCGGTGAGGTCCGCAGAATCTATGGGCAGTTGGAATTGGGGGATTTTGAAAATATTCGCGATCCCTTGGAAGACTATTTGGAGTCGCAACAGGATTACCGACC
>JASMGX010000199.1 GCA_030751095.1 Pirellulales bacterium
GACCGGGAAATATCTGGTCGAACTTTCCATTCGGCATCGCAAAGAAAATCGTCTTCATTCGTCGACTTTACAGGATTTTAACTCAACCGACCATTCAAAAACGGATAAGTGGATGTATATTCAGACGATCCCACGCCTCCTGGTGGACACGCACAGCGACGTTATAGCAACAAATATTTTCCTACCTGCGCAGGACTCCCTGCTCAGAGTACGGATGATGATCGTATAGTTCGGTACTATTCCATGCTAAACGACCGGATTGTTACCTATATTCTCGCCTGAGAACGGTCGAAAGCATCGCATATCCGTGTTTAACCGCCGTTCTCCTGAAGGTGGGGACAGATTTCAGCCCAATTCCGCTCTTAGCTCCTTTTTCGAACAAGAGGTTGGAGTTTTTATAACAATTTAGACGAGGAATCGCATGGATTAAACGTGCTTATAGAGTAGTATATATAGCTTGCCTTTGTGCTCATAGTATGGGATCATATCCCTATGATCCTTACCCCCGCCGCCATTCACTATTTTAAATCACTCGGTTCAAAGGTCACCAAAGGGATGGCCACACACCACTGCACCACCCCGTATTTCATTAAACGTGACCCCGTGATCACCTATTACGAGGCGCTGAGAAAAGTTTGGCTTCGCGGTGTTGCCGTCAAGCAGGTCTGTACGGAGTATAATCTCTCACGGTCTACCTATTATGAGATCGAAGATCGCTTCCTCGCCAACGGGGTTGCCGGATTGTTTCGTGTACCCGGAACAGCAGCAGATCAAGCACCGAATCTTGAGCGATTGGCACTCATCGTGAAGCACTGTCGTCCATCGGCCTCTCATCTCGCGGTGCTACGAGTCGCAAAGGCGATGCCGGTTACTCAAGCACTCGCAAGTGCCGGGATCGTGTCGCGGATTCTAAACTCCCATGGGTATGAGTTTGCAGGCATAGATTCCGACCAAGAGTTTTTCGCAAGGATACAGAGATGCCTCGGTGAGCTTGAAGGTTTTACTACAAAGCCCTTAGCGGGAAGAAGCCGAAATGAGCGGAAAGATACTTTCTTTATAGATGCCGATCCGTATCATAACAGAATAGAACTCTTGAGAGAGTTGTTTTTCAATCCGAAGGCGAAAGTGTATGAAACCTGTACTCGCTTCAACGTTTCGGTAACGACCTACTATCGGCTGAACGGCGAATATCGGTTGTATGGACCGTGGGCGGTGATTTCAGCCAATGCCTATGGGAAAAAGGTCGCCATAACGGATGAGCTACAATTAAAGATTCTTCTTGAAAGACTGGAGCATCCCTCATGGTCGGCGCAGCAGATAGTCGATGAGGGCAAACTTCATTGCTCACGATTTGTAGTAAGTCGAATCATCAAACGCTGGGGACTACAGGACAAGAGTCGATCTCCGGTTGCCTTAGATCGATTTATGGAACTCGCGAAGCCTCAAACCGAGGAACCGTTCAAACCTGTCGAGACCGCCTATGAGCTTCTGAGCGAAGAGCTCTTGCTGAAAACACGCAGGATCAATCGTCACTTTGAGTTGATATGTAAAAAGATGAAAACCCAGGTCTATCACATCTGCGATCCGGGACCGTTTATCCTAGCGCCATTTCTGAACGACTTAGGAATTGTGCAGGCATTTGAGACTTATGGACCTGAGAAACTGCGTGGTGAAGAGATCACCAATCTGGCGATGTTGAATGTATTTCGTATTCTCGCCGGATATCGTCACATTAACCATTTGAGCAACAATAAAGATCGTTCTGTAGCGTTGGCGAGCGGCATTGGGTTGTTTGGCTCCTCCTCGCAGTTTTATGAGCACACGTGCGAGTTTACCTTCGATCAGCTTCACAAAATGAAATGTGATCTGGTGGCACGGGCGAAACAGCTCGAAATCATCGAAGGGATAAAACTGGCTTTTGATTTCCACTTCAAGGATTTCTATGGGAAGAACGCAGCTGAGGATGGGATAGGGAAAGGCCCCAATAAGAGCGGTGATCTGGTCGCGGGGTTCCGACCTCATGTTGCCTGGGATCTTGCGGCAAATGTGATCATAACCATCGCTTACTATCAAGGCGGGGTCAGATCAACGAAGATCATCCGCCGGTTCTGTGAGCAGAATATCTATCCGATACTCGACCCGTTAGCTATTGAAGAGATTTACATGGACTCCGAGTATACAAAGGAAGGTGATTTTCACTACTTCAAAGAAACGAGCTTCAAGAACGGAGAGCTGTATGTATGTCTGAAACAGAATCCTCAGATCAAAAAACTCATTGCGCCGGCGTTGCAGGAAACAAAAGACTGGCTTGCCTTGCCAAAGGATACTGAAGATGAGTACAAAACGCTCACGATCATCTTGCCCAAAACAAAGCTACCGCTGAAAGTCGTCATCTTACGAGATAAGAAGTCGAAAAAGAATCTGCGGTGTTTTGCGACAACGGATACAGAGCTTGAAGCCGAGGAACTTCTACAGAAATATCGGTACCGATGGATTATCGAAAACGGTCTCAAGGACTTGGTGGCCAGTTATTATATAGATGAAATGTACGGGAAGGATCCCGAGAAAATCGAGTTTGAGTTTTACTGTGTGATGTTAGCCCGAATCGCCTATGAGTATTTTCTGAAGGAGCTTGGCGGTCGGTATCTACACAAAGAAGATGGGAACAAGTATACGTTGAACTCGATGAGGAACCTTCTCTTTGAGAAACGGAATTGCACGGTGCAGCAGAACTCCGAAGGTGATATTGTGATTAGCATATTGGATGGAAACGCTACCGAGCTTGTTCAATCGGTATCAAAGATGTTCAGCCGGCTCAAAGAAGAAGGGAAAAACAAAGTGCTCTGGTGGAACAACCGGAGCGTGCTCCTAAACGTTGCAGATCAGTATGGCTAACGTGTCCGGACGGGCATCAGTCCGTGTGTCCGCCAGGAGGCGTGGGATCGTCTGATGATAGTACCCAGAATAAGCGTTTCACAGACTGATTATTTACAAAAACGCTCCTAAGTGCTTTAATGGTGGTGAATTAAGCCTGCCGCCAAAACACTCAGGAGGTATCAAAAGTGATACAAGAGCTATTCTACCTCGATAATGAAAACACTGAAAGATGCTTTTCCAACCCGCCGATGATCGTCAAAGAAAACAAGCAATCCCCCTTGCTTGGCTGTGCCGGAATCGTTCCGGTTCGCAATCTCGTTGAGAGACTGGGTATTGCCTCGGTACTCGATTCGCATATATCGGTATTGAAGCGCCACAATCCATATTTTGAGTCCGACCACATTCTTACCTTTGTCTACAACTTTCTCACCGGCGGTGAAGTTATCAACGATATTGAGCGATTGCAGGAATCCGAGGGTCTAGTGAAGATACTGGGAACCGAACGCATCCCCGATCCGACGACTGCCGGCGACTTTCTCGTCCGGTTCGCCACGAACGATATTGAAGACTTCCAGAGTGCCTTCGAGCAGATGCAGGATACTGCATTCTCTCTGTTAGATCGGAAGAGAAAAGAGATGGCAACCATCGAGCACGATTCCTCGATTCACCAGGTATACGGAGAGAAGAAAGAGGGAGCCGATTATGCCTACGAGAACACCTACGGCTACAACGTGCAATATGTCACGCTCGCGGAAACCGGGGATGTGCTGCACCAGGAACTGAGGGAAGGCAACAGCTACAGCAGTTATGGTTTTTCTGCGATACTGCCCGGGATTCTCGACCGAGTAGGCGAACACTTCAAACATCTGCGCTACCGCGCCGATAGCGCCTCCTACGACAAGGCGATCGTGGGGCCGTGTGAAGAACGGGGCGTCGAGTTCTACATTAGCGCCGATCATACGAAACGGTTGATGCGGGACGTGCTTGCTATCGATGAGCATGCATGGAAACCCTATCGTAGCATGAAGTTAGCAGGAAAGAAGAAACAGTCGTCTGGGAAAAAACGGAAGAAACGCAAGAATCAGAAAAAGAAGGTGCAGGATCGTCGTAAACCGAATCGGGAAAGACGGGGGAAAACAGAAATTGCCTCGCTTTTCTATCAGCCGACAGGATGGGAGAAGCCGTATCGGTATATTGTCAAACGCACCGAGGTGGTCGACAAGTACGGCCAGCAATACCTTGAGGACGGTCTGTGCAAATACCTCTACCATATAATTGTGACGAACAACTTCGAAGCAAGCGACACACAGGCGATGCACATCGGGCAAGCGCGAGCCAACCAGGAGAACCTGATTAAGGATTTCAAATACGGACTCGGGCTCTCTCATGTGCCGACCGGATTCTTCCTGGCGAATCAGATCTATTTCAAGATCGCCGCCCTGGCGTGGAACATCAAGACCTGGATGTTGAACCTGCTTACAGTTGGAGACGGCGCGGTACTGCGATTCAAACGCTTCTTGTATTTATGGATCAACCATGCCTGCGCGGTGTCTAAAACCGGACGAAATACCGTAGTAATCAGAATGGATCCGGGAGAATATCATTCACGATATGCCAAAGCGCTTGACGCGATAGCGCGGCTATAAACCAACGTTAGCTTGTTTTCCAGGTTGGAGAGATACCTGTGTCCGCAGGTCGGGTGTGAGTACGATTTGTATCAAACACAGGCCTGGATTTCCCAATACATAGCTGATAATGTATTGACTCGTTAGAATGTGCGAGCTCGGCAATACGACATGCAGCTGGATTACATCAAATCGAGCCAGAATCAGGTAGAACCAGCAATTATCCCCCTAAACGCTTATTCTGGGTATAACCTAAATTGAGCGATTCTGATGGCTTCTGAAAAAACGCGCTGTTACGTAGCGCGATTTATCACTTTGGCACCAGCACGACCGACGGATCCTCTCCGACAAGGTGGATACTGGACCAGCAGCTGATATTTTGTGAACCTATGCCATATTTTACCGTACCGTAATGAATGGAGTACAAGCCTATCCCAATTAAGAAGCAGTGAGTTTGCTTGCCTGTTGAAATAAATAGCAGCCTATGTGACGTGTTCGAATGAATCAGCCGAAATACATCGTTCCCATAGTATCTCAAGGCGGAGAAAGCCCCAGGTCGCCCGAGTCACCTGC
>JASMGX010000019.1:0-1753 GCA_030751095.1 Pirellulales bacterium
CCCAATGAACAGATCGCGGCCTCTGTCATAATCGCCACCATGCAGGGCTGCCCGGTAGGCGGAAAGCGCATCGTCGGGAGAAAAAGTATTGCGGTATGCCGCCAATTTGTCCGCGACCTCTGGATCGTTTTGACGCGTGGCGGCTTCAATAAGATCGAGATGCAGGTCTTCAGGGAAACGGCCCTCGCACAATTGATCGAGCCAGCCTGCCAGTGCGGTGGCAACAGGAGGCTCGGAAAGAGTTCCTAGTGTTGCCAACGCCTGCTGTCGTTCCACCTGCGAAGTGCTTCTCTGCACAATGGGGACCAGCAGCATCGCCGCCCGCCTCGGATGTCGTTGGGCCAGGATGCGCCCGGCGATGATTCTTAGTTGTGGGTCATTGTCTCCCAAGGCCTTTTCAATGATCTCTTGGGAGCGAGGATCTTTCTGTTCGGTGAGCAACTGCATCGCTGCGATCCGAGTCGCTGAGGACTCATTGCCATCGTCGACCCAGCGCACGAGGACATCATTGCCGGCCGCAATTTCGGCCTGCTGCAGGAGGTGAATCAGGTCGGTCTTGATCGCGGAACTGGCATTATGCAGCAGCGCCGCGATGTTTGTTTCTACAAGTTTGCGGACCACGTTGGGATCTCGTTGTGGAAGTGGCCGATAAAGGTTGAGTACCCGATCGAGCTGTCCGGGAGTTTCCCAGGTGGTGAGGAGTTTGGCAGCCTCGCGACGGAGCGAATCGGGATTCGAACTGTTGGCGAGATAGCCAACGAGATTGCGGGCGTCCTGCTGCCTGCCGAGTCGGAAGTTGGCATTGAGAATCCGGCGCCACAGTGGTTCGTTCGCAGCAAGTGTCTGGGAAGGTTCTTTGCCGCTCTGCGCAGAGGGTTCAATCAGGGAGGCGAGTTGCTCACTCGCCCCGGCAATCGGCAGATCGTGAATTGCGCGGGCGGCTTCGATCACAAGCTGCTCGTCCTCATCATGGAGAAATGTCGCGATCCGCTCATCCTCCAACCGCCGCAGGGCAAGCAACACGCCGAGCCGGGCCGACCGGTTCGAGTCATCGATATGGGAGATGAGCGCATCGGGGTTTTTAAGGTAGACCAAGCCCATGACAGCGGCATGGCGGAGGTAGGGGTCGCGATCGGCGTTTGCCCGTAACATTTCCAGCAGTGGCTCAATCACTTGCGGGTTTTCAAGTTTACCGATTGCGGTCGCTGCGAGCATGCGGACGTGTGGTGAGGGGTCTTTGAGGAGCGGTAGCATCGGCTCTGTGGCTTCCCGATAACGGGCATCCCCCACGACCTTGGCCGTTTGAGCCCGGACTTCGGCATCGGGGTCGGCCAGGAGTGGCAACAGCGGCGCAATCAGCGATGCATCGGAGCGGCCTGCAATTCCCAGCCCCCAAATGGCGTGGAGTCTGGCCAATCGATGGTTGCTCTCTCGGGCGACTGCGAGGAGCCTGCTGCGGCCGGCGTCGCCTCTTTCCACAAGCTCCAATTGCGCGGCAAGGCGAACCCGCCTGTCACGATGAGCAAGCAGATCCGCCAACTCCTCGTTGCTGCGATGCTCCATGCCTGCAAAGAGGAGTTCTTTCGTCGCCTTTGCCAACTTCTCCGCGACTGGATCAGGATCGTAGACCCGGTAGAGCCGTCCCTTGTTCGCCGAATTCCAGGAGGCGGCCCAATCGGAGACGTAGAGCCCGTCGTGACCGAAGGTCACGTCCGAGCAGGAAAGCCCCCAGAGAAATTTGTGGGTGTCGACG
>JASMGX010000019.1:2055-5224 GCA_030751095.1 Pirellulales bacterium
GTGGACGATGCGGGCTCTGTCCCCGCCATCGGAATTATTGTCGCCGGTGAAAAGGTTGCCGTATTCGTCGTAGGTCAGATCCTGCGGATTTCGCAGGCCGGTATGATAGATTTCAAGATCGGTCCCGTCTCGATTACAGCGGAGGACCGCACCGCGATCAGGTGAGGAGATCACACCGGTTGCAGTTTCGACGTGCAGTCCACGATCGCCCATCGTCCAGTAGAGCCGCCCGTCGACATAGAGCATTGGACCATGCATGTCGTGACCTCGGAATCCGGCATGAACTCCGTACCCATTGCTGAGCGATTTGCGCAAATCAGCGTGTCCATCTCCGTTGGTATCTTCCAGGTACCAGAGGTCGGGAATCACGGTGAGTATGATTCCATTTCCTAACGCCAGCACGCCCGCCGCCGACCCCGTTTCCAGAGAATGGAATCCGTCGGCAAAGATCGTTGACCGATCTGCCTTGCCGTCACCATCGGTATCTTCGAGCAATCGGACTCGTTCATGCTTTTGGGTGTAATCGGCCACCTGCTCGCCATGTTTGCGGTGGTGCATGGCAATGCGATCTTCAACATTGCGGCAGGCCAGATCCTCCTGCATGTTGGTCGCTCCGGGGTTGTTTCCATAACGAAAGGATTCGGTGACAAAAAAACGGCCTTTTGAATCGACACAGAACGCGATCGGGTTGGCGAGCATCGGTTCGGCAGCGAATAGTTGCACGTCCAACTGCTCGTTGAGAGAAAATCCGGCGATTGCTTTTTCTGCCTGATCCGATGCCGCTACGATTTCCGGTTCAAACGGTTGAGAGGTCTCATCGCCGAAGCAAGATTTTTGAGCAGATCCATGGAGAATGGCGATCGCGCAGAGCCAGAGAAGCCAATCTTGCCAGACCGCTCTGGCAACGGGCACGGCGTTCATTGCTTGACATGCAACGATCGGCGCCGCCGATCGGTTCGATGATGAGCGAGAATGGGTCGTAGGCAAAAAGATCATGCAAGCCGGTCGGGTCCCGCAGGTGAGCCGCTCTTTGGAGTGATCGTTTTTTACGAGTTGTGAAGGCCACCAACGGTTGTCCACTTCCCAAAATGGCAGTAACTGTTCGGGAAGGATTCAGCAGCCTCGGAGATCAGGGAATCTCCATAGGTAGGGTTGTTTCCCCGCAGTATGACGCTGCCTTGAGGAACAACACCAGTGTACGCTGGAATAGTCCCTGTGTCCAAGAGCAATGCCCTTTACCAGGGAGATCGTCCGCCGTTGACGCAGAGGGTCTGTCCGGTGACAAAACTTGCTTCTTCACTGGCATAGTAAAGGACAGCCGCTGCAACATCTTTGGGAGTGCCCCAGCGCCGCATCGGAATCGTCGCCAGATATTGATCTTTGTCTTCCCGGGAATCCTTTTCATGGCGTTCGACCGGAATCCAACCCGGGGAGACCATGTTTACGGTGATGCCATACGGCGCAAGTTCGCTCGCCATGCTTCGCGACCAGCCGATCTGGCCTCCTTTTGCGGCCACATATCCGCTAAATGGCGCGACACTCGTGTGATAGACTTCGCTGGTGATGTTAATGAACCGGCCCCATTTTTTTTTCTTCATCGCTGGCAGGGCTCGGCGGGCCAGGAGGTACGGACTCTTGATGAAAAAATTGATCATCGACTGATAAAACTCCCAGTCGTATTCTTCAATCGGACGCAGCGGTTGATCGGGGGTCGCATTGGCAACGATAATATCGACCGGTCCAAATTCGGACTCGATCAGACTGAACATGCGGTCGACATCCTGCTCGGACGTGACGTCCGCCTGCACCAGCATGCTCTGGCCACCAGTCGCCTGGAGTTCATCGAAAGCGCGGGCTGCACGTTCTTTGTTGTTTGCATAATTGACGACAATCTTCGCACCCGCGGTCGCTAGATGTTGTGCGGTAATTTTGCCCAGGCCGGTCGTGCTTCCGGTCACCAGGGCCACATGGCCGTCGAGGGAGAAGGACATCAATACATCTCCATGCGGACAGGTCTGTTCTACGAATCGCTGACCATTTTAAAACCGTACTCGATTGTTTTTCTAACAGGGCTGCACGGTATTTGTCAGGGGTGGATTGCTTTGTCGGCGATATCTTTTCGGCACCAGGCACCCTCCCAACGGATACACTTGACCGCTCGATAGGCCTGAAGTTTTGCCAGGGCGGTTGTCTCGGCGATCGCGGTGACCCCCAACACGCGGCCACCGGTGGTTACGATTGCCCCGTCCCGCACGGTTGTGCCAGCGTGAAAAACTTTGACATCCGGCACCTCGGCTGCTTGCGCCAGGCCGCGGATTGGCAGCCCCTTCTGGTAGGCCCCCGGATACCCTTGGCTGGCCATCACCACACACACGCTCGGTCGTGGGTCCCAGTCTGGTGGCTGTAGTGCAGAGAGTTGTCCATCTACGGTCGCCTCAAGAATATCGAGCAGATCGCTCCGCAGACGCATCAAGAGCACCTGACACTCGGGGTCTCCGAAACGAACGTTGTACTCCAGAACCCGGATACCATGGGGAGTGACCATCAGCCCCGCATAGAGAACCCCGCGGAACGGGTTTCGTGATCGTTTCATGGCGTGGACGGTCGGAACCAGGATTTCCTCCTCGACTTTGTGCTGTGTCGCGTCGTCGATCAGCGGTGTCGGGCTGTAGGCTCCCATCCCTCCAGTGTTAGGCCCCATATCCCCATCCAACGCTGGTTTGTGATCCTGGGCTGCCGGGAGGGTGACTAATGTTCGCCCATCGGTAATTGCCAGAACACTTGCTTCCTGACCATACAGCCGTTCCTCGATTACAAATTCATCTCCAGCGGCACCGAATTCCATGTCACGGGCAATCCGGTTGACTGCATCGATCGCTTCGTCGCGCGTGTTGCAGACGATCACCCCTTTGCCAGCTGCGAGTCCATCGGCTTTGACCACCAGCGGTTTTTCCTCCTGTTCATTCAGATAGTACATCGCACTTTCTGCGTCTACAAAGGAGTGGTAGTCCGCAGTAGGTACATCGGCCTGCCGGAGGATCTTTTTGCAAAACGCTTTGCTCCCTTCCAGTTGGGCAGCATTTTTGGAGGGGCCGAAGACCCGCAGTCCTTCATCGCAAAGGGCATCGACGATGCCTGCCGCTAAGGGCGCTTCAGGACCAACAACGGT
>JASMGX010000019.1:5234-19545 GCA_030751095.1 Pirellulales bacterium
CCGAAGACCCGCAGTCCTTCATCGCAAAGGGCATCGACGATGCCTGCCGCTAAGGGCGCTTCAGGACCAACAACGGTCAGGCCAATCTCATTTTGTTTGGCGAACTGAATGATCTTTTCAAAATCGTCCGCGGGCAATTCGACATTTTCGGCATCTTCTGCGGTGCCGGCATTCCCCGGGGCCACAAAAATGCGTTCGATCCGTGGACTTTGCGCAATTTTCCACGCCAATGCGTGTTCTCGGCCTCCCTGTCCAATTACCAAAACGTTCATCGCAGGGCCCACTCATTTTTGATGCATAAGGAAGAGAATCCACAGTATCCCCTGGTGGGGGAAATGCACTCAGGTGGTGGTGCCGGGGATTCCACTCCGGGGGGGAATTGCTTGCACCGCCGAATGTAGCAGATCGACGACGAATCGTCATGGATGTAGCCGGGCAGCAAATCAACAGTGACCGTAGTTCTTTCAGTCGCCTGGTGCGACTCGTTTGAAACGAATTTTTGCATGGCCCTCGCTGGGCGGACTTTGGATCGGCGCGAAAGGCCGCTGGCCCCACCGGAGCCGTTTGGCGAGATCGCAATTTGCTTTGTCGCTACTGACAGGTATTCGCGAATAGGCGGGCCGATGTTACAATTGGTGATGGTAGGCCATTCGGGCCAACTCACGGTGTCCCTCTCGCCGTCTCGGTTGGATTGGGACTTGACAACAAGAGGAAGGGTTCTGGGATTGGATTCGGATTTGTGAAAAAAATCACGAACCAGATCTTGGCCCCTGTTTTTTGGTGTAACTTCCTTTTTCAGGGTGAGTTGTGCCACCGATGATGGGTTCATGATGGCCGACAAAAAGAAGCTCTCAGTGGCCGAGATATTGGCGGCTGCCAGAAAGCTCGATGGGGCTGCCGAGGGTGATGCGGAGGAGCAGGCTGCCGAACCGGCTCACGCACCGGTGCGTGAGCCACAAGAAGCTCCAGCCGCTCCGAAGGTAAATCCCGAGTCGAAACCAGGTTCGCGGCCGAGTGTTGCGGAGATGCTAGCGATGGCCCGCGCTCAGAAAGGTGGCCAGGCGGAGGAACCTGCGGCAGAGCCTGAAGCAGCACCCGAAGCAGCACCCGAAGCGGCAGCAGCGAAGCCCGAAAAAACAGCTTCGGCGAAGCCCCAGAAAAAGGCAAAAGCGCCCGAGTCGGCCCCCGCACCTCGGATGGATACGGCGAGTGTTCTCTCGGCGGCCCGTGGTGAGAGCAAGCGAGGGCCAGTGAGTAAGTCCGAAGCGCCGCAATTAGCTCCTGGCAAACCCTCTCGCAAGGCCCCTGCCACCAAACCCGAACCGCCGCAGATGCCAGAGAGGCCCGTGTATACGGCTGTTCCTAAAGCGACTCCTGATAAAGGCCGCCGGTTTGTGCTCTTCAGCGCGTTGTTCGGTTCGGCATTTGCAACGGGAATGACCGTCTTTGGCGGGACCATGGTGATTTGGACATTGGCTCTGGCCCGATTCATGTTTCCCAATGTGCTCACCGAACCGCCAAGCCAGTTCAAGGTTGGGTTTCCAGATGATTTTTCTCCGGGACAGGTGGAAACCAAGTTCAAAGCTCAGTTTGGAATTTGGATCGTCAACGGCATCTACCAAGGGCAGCCCTGTATCTACGCACTTTCGACCGTTTGTACCCATTTGGGGTGTACCCCCAATTGGTTGGAGTCGGAACAGAAGTTCAAGTGCCCTTGCCATGGCAGTGGTTTCTACAAGGACGGGATCAATTTCGAGGGCCCCGCCCCTCGTCCTTTAGAGAGATATGCCATCCGTCTGGCAGATGATGGTCAACTGGAGGTTGATAAAAGTAGAAAATTTCAGGAAGAAATGGGCGAATGGGAAGATCCGGCATCTTCGGTGCTGGTTTAAGCAAGGACAACGGAATAGACATGGCAAGTGGCGACAAACAAAGTCTTGGCGAGATGATTCGCAATTCCCAGATATGGAAAAGTATCTTCCGCCATCCTGCGCCTGTCGATCGGCGCAACCGCATCGTGGTGGTGTTGACCAATTTTTTCCTGCATCTGCATCCGGTTTCGGTAAAAAAACAGGGTATCGCGCTCAGCTACACCTGGTGTATGGGTGGAGTGACCTTTTTCCTCTTTCTGGTGGAGACGGTAACGGGTGTTCTGTTGATGTTCTATTACCGCCCGACACTCGAGTGGGCGTACAACGACATCCTTTCCCTTCGCGATGTTACCAGTCTCGGAGTGCTGCGCGAGTTGCATCGTTGGGGTGCGCACGCGATGGTGATCACGGTCTGGCTGCATATGTATCGGGTATTTCTTACCGGTAGCTATAAGCCGCCGCGCGAGTTCAATTGGGTAGTGGGAGTGATACTTCTTCTGCTTACCCTGCTGCTTTCCTTCACGGGGTACCTGCTGCCCTGGGATCAGTTGGCGATCTGGGCGATCACAGTGGGCTCGAATATGGCTCGAGCCACACCGATCTTGGGATTTGAAGGGCCGGGTCAGCAATTGTTAACTCTTGGTGGGATCGACATGATCACGAGCGGCAGTGATGCGCGATTCGGGTTGCTCGGAGAAAGGTTTGTCGGTGAAGTAACCTTGAATCGTTTTTATGTTCTGCACTGCATCGCAATCCCGCTCGCGGCTACATTTTTGTTGGCGATTCATTTTTGGCGCATCCGAAAAGACGGAGGCATCAGCGGCCCCCTTTGAGTCGCGGATTATTTCATGCACGGTAACGAACAGGTATTTATCGAAGGCATCAGCCCTTTTCTCGGCGGTTACTATGTTGCACTGGCGGCAATGAATTTTGTGGCCGGCTATTGGCTCTGGAGATGCCGAAAAGCAACACTGCAGGCGATTTTTTGGTTTTTTGTCGGTTTGGGATACGTCGGATACTTGGCCCCCATGGCGCTGAGTGCGGATCCACATTGGGTTCCCAGCATGCCGCAGGTCATCCGTGACACCGTCAACCTTGCACTCGGGGGATCGACAGGGGCTGTTGTCTATAGCGTCGGATTGCTCGTGCTTCTCGTCGGGCTTTTTCTTCTCCGGCGATTCTTTGTGCAGGGACCGGTTGCCTGGGCGTTGTTGAATCTGTCGTTGCTGGCCCTTGGGCTTTCCATGACCGACTACAACTTCTACACGATTGCTGCCAAGCCGGATAATGTGCCGATCGTCGGACTTGTGTTTTTGTTGGGGTTCTTTACCTGGCTCGCGACCGCGCGGGCAGTTGAAAACGATGCGCGTACCGCTCGCGGTGAAGCGGTGCTTGAGTACGAAGAGAAAGAGACGGTATTGGTTTGGCCCGATCTGGTCTACACGGAACTGATCTGCATGATTGCGCTTACCGCGTTTCTGCTGGTCTGGGGAATTGCCTTGCAAGCACCGCTGGAGGAACCGGCGAGCAGTGTGAAGACACCGAACCCATCCAAAGCACCTTGGTATTTTCTCGGTCTCCAGGAGATGCTGGTGTACTTCGATCCGTGGATGGCCGGTGTCGTGATGCCGAGTCTGATTATCGTAGGTCTTATGGCGATTCCCTACCTCGATTTCAATCCCAAGGGTAGCGGTTATTTCACGATTGTTGAGCGGAAGTTCAGTTACCTGACATTTCAATTCGGTTTCTTGTTTTTGTGGGTGACCCTGATTGTGTTGGGAACTTTCCTCCGTGGCCCCAACTGGAATATCTTCGGCCCCTACGAATTCTGGGATGTCCACAAGGTCGAAGCTTTGAACAACGTCGACCTCTCGCAGTATTTCTGGATTTCAGGAATGAACATGGCGTTGCCGAAAGCACCGCCGGGAAGCGGTGGATTTGTACAGTTTCTCTATATCCTGCAGCGGGAGTGGCTAGGTATCGTCATGATATTGGCCTATTTGGTGTTGTTGCCGCCACTGCTGGCGACGACGGTCTTTCGCAAATTTTTCCTCAAAATGGGATTTCTGCGTTTTATGGTGATGTCCAACCTGTTGCTGATCATGATGTTGCTGCCAATAAAAATGGTGCTACGTTGGACGGTAAATTTGAAATACATCATCTCGATTCCTGAATATTTTCTTAATTTTTAGTCCGCTAAAACCAACGATCTTTGGCAATGCCTGCTTCTGAAGAAACTCGAGTCGATATCAAATTGCTGCATCTTCTTTTCGGAATTGCGGCGATCGTGATGTTTTTTTGTACGGTGTGGCTTCTCGTGGTGGATCACCGCCGTGAGTGGAAAGACTACCAGCGGAAGTTTCAGGCCATCCAAAACTGGACGCTGGTTTCGCGGGACAATGAACAGCAAACAGAAAATTATATTAATGGCGAACGCAAACTGCAGGCAGAAGTTGC
Source organism: Pirellulales bacterium (assembly GCA_030751095.1). Classification (GTDB taxonomy): domain Bacteria; phylum Planctomycetota; class Planctomycetia; order Pirellulales; family UBA7805; genus UBA7805. The sequence continues at coordinate 9,563 of JASMGX010000019.1, forward strand.
GAAGTGTGTACTCGAACTTCCTCCACAGGATTTGGTCGATCAATTTGTCACTCAGGCACGATCCTTTGGTCCCGGTGGGTCGGTTGATTCGCAAATTTCGGCTCTCCTCGCCTCCTACAAAGCACTGCAGGAGGCAGTGGGAACAACCGATCCTGCGCATGACAACGACCAAAAATTGGTGGCTCAATCGAAGAAAGTGGTGCCGTATCGAAAGGCCTTCGTGGACAGGTTGGATGTCATTATCAAGGCCGCCAAATTCATCGAAGAGGGCGATGCGACCAAGCGGAAATTCAGGCGAGCCGATTTAGATGCCGCAAAAAGTAAATATGACTTGGGTGTTCGTGATCATGTGGCGAGAGACCAACTCGAGCAGATCCACTCTCAGCTTGTCGCGATTCAATCGGATGTCGCAGCTATAACGGTCTCCTATGAGCATGCCAATGAACATCGCAAGGCCCTGGAAAAAATTCAGGAAGCAATGGTTGACCGCGAGGAAGCATTCCGCAAGCAACTGGCAGATTTTAAAGCCAAGCGGCGGCAACTGCAGGAGACGCTTGCAACAAACACCGCGTTCGGTCGTGGGTTGCTGGAGTTGCCGATTATTGATGCGTTTGGACGGCCGCTGCAGATCGACCAAATCTGGTTGCCCGACCTCACCGTGAATTACAATTTCAGCGATGTGGCTCGGTTTGATCGATGCATCAGCTGCCATCAGGGGATTGATAAAACGGCGCCCGGTTCTTCGACATTGCCTGGCTTTGCCTCCGAGCAAGATCCGCTTGTTGTTGCGTTGCCGGTCCCATCGAAGCCGACTGAGGAGGATGAGCAGGAACAATCGCAGGCGACGACACTCCAGGCGACGACACTCCAGGCGACGACACTCCAGGCGACGACACTCCAAACGATGTATGGATTTGAGCTTTCCGAGCATGGGCTCATCAACAGGGCGGATGTTCTAGTTGAGTTTGTCTGGCCTCGCAGTTCTGCTGCAGTTGCAGGTTTGCAGGCCGGGGACGTGATTACCCATATCCGTGTCGGTGACCGAGATGAGCCACTCGTGGGCAGGGCCGATGCGCTGCGGTACCTCGTTCGTCAGCCGCCCTGGGATGGAGTCCTTCAGTTGACGGTGCAGCGGGGTTTTTCCCAGCCTTATAGTTCCCACCCGCGACTCGATCTGTTTGTCGGTTCTATGAGCCCGCACAGGATGCAGGACATGGGGTGTACGATTTGTCACGATGGGCAGGGAAGCGCAACGAGCTTCCAATGGGCGAGCCATACCCCCAATACCTCGCAGGAGGCAGAGGAATGGCGGAAGAAGTATGGTTGGTATGAAAATCACCATTGGGTACTGCCGATGCTGCCGAAACGCTTTATGGAGAGCACTTGTTTGAAGTGCCACCATGAAGTGGCCCAGTTGGAGCCGAGTGAGCGATTTCCCGACCCCCCTGCCCCGAAGCTTGTTGAGGGCTACCGGTTGGTGAAGTATTACGGATGTTTTGGCTGTCACGAGATCAATGGATACGATGGCCCCCACCACCGTATTGGTCCCGACTTGCGGACGGAACCGCCCTACTTCGCAGCGGCCCAACAACTCCATTACGAACTTTCCCGTTTGTCGGGTGACAAACAAAAAGCAATCGATGCGGACGCAGCCGAATCGGGCCAGTTGGCAACCACAACGGTCACGGCGATCGAGAATCTTTGCCGGGAGGTTTCCTACCATCCGGAAAACGATCGCAAGCGCCGTGAGTTGCTTGAAACTTTGGAGACCGAGTCCGGTCGCCAGTATGCGGCTACGGAATTGCTCGAAGACCCGCACTTAGTCTCCAGAGAACCCCGTAATCTTGCCAGACGACTGGTGGACGACCCCGACGATTCGCAGGCCCGCGAAGAACTCGTGGCCTGGATCGACGCCGACCGGCAGAGGACGCATCCCGAAATTTCCTCCGATTCCCACAAATTGCTTGCCGCGTTGAAAAAACCACCAGTGATTCCGGTCAAGAATGTGATGCCTCTGATCGATCTGCTCAAAGATGTGGAAATCCCCGGCACGATGAGAAAGGCTGGACCGAGTCTGCGGTATGTCCGCTCGAAATTGGGGATGGAGACGCTCGCTTCCTGGATCAAAAGCCCCCAGAGCATTCGGCCGTCGAGCAAGATGCCGGCATATTTCGGGCTCCATGAGCACTTGGCGGAATTGCCCGAAGTCCTCAGCGATACCACCGCGCGGGAAGATGTCGAAATTCGTGCAGTAGCCCACTATCTCTACGAGCGGAGCCAGCCGTTTGCCTACGCTCCGGAAGATGCAACCGTTACCCAAGAGCCTGATATTGAAAGAGGTAAAGTGCTCTTTGAGGTGCGAGGCTGTCTTGCCTGCCACCCCCATCAAGACACGCCTCAGGCAACCAGTAAGCACGGACCAAATTTGTCGCACCTTGCTAAAAAGATCAACACCGAACATGGCAAGCGATGGCTTCGGAGTTGGTTGCTCAATCCGGAGCGCTATCACCGGCGGACAAAGATGCCGGTGCTCTTTCTTGATCCGGTACCGCTGCTCGACGAGACTGGCTCGCCGGTACTGGTGGCTGGGTCGACGACTGCTCGGATGACGGATCCTGCTGCGGATATTGCGGCGTACCTGTTGGGGCCGGACTGGGATTCGGTTGCCGATGAAATGCCAGCGCTTTCCGGTGCACAGAAAACAATGCTCAATACGTTGGCGATGGAGTACTTGAAGTCTGTCTTTCCTGAGAAACGGGCCCAAGAATATCTACAATCCGGAATTCCGGAGCGGTTGTCCACAGGCCTTCGAGGTGCGGAGATGGAGTTGCTCGGTAATGCCGATGAGAATGCCAAGATTCTATATGTGGGTCGTCGTGCGATTAGTAAATATGGATGTGCTGGCTGCCACGATATTCCGGGGATGGAGTCTGAAAAGCCGATCGGTACCGCGTTGGCGGATTGGGGCAGGAAGGATCCAGGGACGCTCGCCTTTGAACACATCGTGCATTACGTCGAGAAAAAACATGCTGCCGAGCAACACCTGCATGCCAATAAAGAGAAAACTGGACATGGAGGTGAAGAACAGACACCCGCGGCGGACGGCCAAGAGCACCATGCCGATTCGCCCGAAAGCTCTGAAGATGAAAGTTTCTACATCTCCTCGCTTCAGCGCCACCAGCGCGAAGGCTTCCTACGGCAAAAACTTCTCGAACCCCACTCGTACGATTATGAAAAGGTTTTGAACAAGCGGTATGGCGATCGTTTGTTGATGCCGCAATTTCCCTGGGCAGCCGGGGTTCTTGAGACGGAACTGAAGACAAAACGTCGCAACGAGGAAATCGAAGCGATCATGACCTTTGTCCTCGGGCTTGTGGCCGAACCACCCGATTTGGAGTACATCGATAAACCGGATACCCGCCGCGAGGCGATCGTTCAGGGGCTACCTGTCCTTGAAAAGTTCAACTGCGAGGGATGCCATGTCATGGAACTCGGCAGTTGGCACCTCGCGTATCGGCCGGGTGATTTTGAGGACCCAGAATCGCCGCCGGTCTACCCGTTCCTAGAACCGCATTACAGCAAAAAAGAGATCGAGCCTTCGGAGCATGTCGATTGGCAGGGTCTGCTGCACAGCACGCTTTACGGAATGGAGCGGGTTGATCGTGACGGCCATGTGGAAACCATGGCGTGGGATCCTGAAGAGGAAGAATACCTTTCTCTCGAAGAATATGTCGATGTCTTTGAGCAGGATCCACCCCCGGAAGCCTTAGGCTACAGTATCGAACTCTGGGAGCCGGCCTATTTAGACGGCCATCCCTATTTCGTGAAGGATCCCCTAGAGACCATCCCTCAGGAGATGGTTTCCAAGCATTATCCACCTAGGGGCGGCGATTTTGCCAAGCTGTTGTTGCCCATTGCAGTTGAACTTGTGCGGCAAACAGAGCCGAGTGCCGATGGACCTGCTGCATTGGCTTGGGTTCCACCTCCATTGGTAAACCAGGGCCGTAAGACACAGGAGCCCTGGCTTACCGAATTTCTTCTCAATCCCTATCCGGTCAGACCGGGCGTTTTGTTGCGGATGCCAAGGTTCAATCTTTCACGTAGTGAGGCCACAAAACTGGTGCAGTATTTTTCGGCCCGGGACAATTCGGATTATCCGCAACAGTTCGATGCCAGTCGGAATACAGCCGATTTGGCTCAAGCGGAAGCACACTACCAGGAACATCTGCTGGAAATAGGAGCGTCGGGTCGTCGTCTTTCCGATGCGGAAAAGATTGTCATCAACAAAGCAGGCTGTATCACATGCCATCCTGTGAACGATCAGAAACCGGAGGGTGGCGATCGTGCCAACGGACCGAATTTAGGAGATGTGTACCGACGTCTACAGCCGGCCTTTATTAAGCGGTGGATTGCCAAGCCAAGCTGGATTTTGCCCTACACCAAGATGCAAGAGATGCTGCCGTACAAGCCCGATAGCCCGCCAGCTTTCGGAGGTTTTGAACTGCCCGCACTCAATGCCGAGGGCGCGCCGATCCTGGATCCGGATGGGAATCCAAAACTGATCGAGTTGTATCATGGGATCGGCGCCGAGCAACTGCAGGCGGTAGTTGACTTGCTGTCCAATTTTGGTTCGTATGTAGAATCGAAGGCTTCCGTTCGGCAGCGAGCCGAACAGTTGTCCCGGGAGTTGGGAAACACCCCGAGCGAAAATCCCTAGTGCGTCGAGACTGGATTGCGGGTAGTTCGTTGCCCGTTGCTAGCAGCGGGTGGAGGGTTTTCTCGGCATGGTTTTGTGGCGTTATGGTGTGTATTATTTAGTAACAGATTATTATTGGTTGTGTAGCGATTGTCTCATCGTGGCAGGAAGTGATTTAAATTGTGAGAAAGCCTGGAGGTGTGCGGGCTCTTCTCTAGAGTGGTCTGACCTCCAGAGAGATCCGGTAGGCGGAATATTTGCATGAGTATGTCAGAGGTATCCATGATGTTATTTTTTTCTCGGAGGTTTCCGCGATGCTATTTTTCTCTCAGAGTTTTTTCTCCGTGATACGCAACTTGTCTATCATCGTGAGTGTTGCATCTCTGTTTGTCCTTGGCAGCGTCTCAACCTTGCTGGCTGCCGAATCGTGGGGTACGCTGCGTGGCCGTTTTGTCTATGACGGTGACGTGCCGACCCAGGCGAAATGCAATGTGGACAAAGATGCTGAGGTCTGCAAAGAGCAACACCCGCTGGTGGAGGATCTGGTGATCGATCCGGAGGGCGGGGTCGCCAATGTTGGCATTTGGCTTGTCTCGAAGGATGTGGATGTTCATCCCGACTATGCGAAAAGCGACAAGGATGTTGTTGTCCTGGACAACAAGTACTGCCGTTTCGAGCCATACCTTGCGGTCGTTCGCGTTGGTCAGACATTGCAACTGAACAATTCGGATTCAATCAACCACAACGTGAATGGTGGGAGTTTTCGAAAAAATACACCCTTCAACGACAACCTCCCTCCCAAGCAATCCGTGGAGAAAAAATTCAAGAAGGCCGAACGAATCGGTGTGCCGCTCTCGTGCGGTTCCCATGGTTGGATGAAATCCTGGATCTTGGTCAAAGAAACTCCCTATGTCGTCATTTCGAAGCCGGATGGTTCCTTTGAGATTCCCAATCTTCCGGCCGGTGCAGAGCTGGAATTCAAAACCTGGCATGCTCCGAGTGGCTACATCATGAAGCCAAAGGTGGACGGTAAAGAGGCGAAATGGAAGCGGGGACAATTCAAAGTAAAAATCGAAGAAGGAGACAACAATCTGGGCGACATACACCTTAGCCCGGAGGAATTGAAATAGTTTTTTCCGGCCTCGAGGATTGGACGGAAATGTGTTTGACGGAAGTAAAAGTTCAATTATTTCGAGGTGCAAAAAATGCTGAGAAAACGTTTTGTGACAACACACTGTGTTGTATGGACGGCCTGTGCGCTGCTGTTCGCTATGGGTGGGACTCTGCCGGCTGCAGAATCCCGAGGTACCTTGCAGGGCCGTTTTGTCTACGATGGTGATCCACCAAATCGCAAAAAAATAAATGTCACCAAGGACCAGGAGGTTTGTGGAGCCCTGGGCCTGCGCGATGAACAACTGGTGATATCCGAAGATGGTGGCATTAAAGATGTGGTCCTCTGGGTCCGCACCAAGGATGTGCCCGAGCCTGAAGGGGCCACCAAGGGAGCAACGATTGAGTTGGATAACAAGGGCTGTCGGTTTGCGCCCCACGTGGTGACCATGCGACCGGGAGACACCCTGAAGGTCAAAAACTCGGATCCATCTGCCCACAACACCCAAATCAGCTTCGCAAAAAATAGCGCATTTAATGAGAATATAGCCACCGGCGGCTCTAAGGATCTCAAACCGACCAAAGATGAGCGCAAACTCGTCGATATTTCCTGTAGTATTCATCCCTGGATGAAATCTTGGGTGCTGGTCAAGGATACGCCCTACACTGCCGTGACGGATGCGAACGGGAATTTTGAAATCAAAGATCTGCCTGTCGGCATGGAACTCGAATTCGAAGTCGTTCATCCGAAGTCCGGGTCCATCGGGGAGGTGAGCAAGGGCGGCAAGAAAGAAAAGTGGAAACGGGGTCGCTTCAAGACCAAAATTGCTGCAGGAACCAATGACCTGGGGGATCTCCTCGTGAGCCCGAAGGAATTCAAATAGTTCTTGCGAAAAAAAGGTCGTTTTCCTTTGGCAACGACGATTTTCTGGTAGCTTTCTGGTAGCGGTCTTCCCTGGGAGTTGCTGTTTTGACGATGCTGGATTGTTTGCGAGGCGCGGTGCGATCGCGACCCCCAGTTTGCGGTGACGATTCGCCACTATGGGGCTTGACGAAGGATAGGCACAGGACTAGATTTTTTGCAGCAGTTCGTGAAAAGAACCACGAAATAGCGATTTTTCGGCCAGTTTTAGGTGTCGGCGTTGTATTAGAACAATCTGTTGCACCTCCTGAAGTTGATGTACCAGTGGCCAATCAGGCAAGAAGTTCCGGTTGGTCCCGTCTGGTTTCTGACAAGCAGGTGGCGAGAGACATTGATTGGAAAAGTACTGCGATTGGAAAAGTACTGCGATTGGAAAAGTACTGCGATTGGAAAAGTACTGCGATTGGAAAAGTACTGCTGATCGGGGTTGAGCATCTTCGATCCGGACAGTTCCTATTCTATGGGCGATCAATCTACTGTGCCGGTTGGGGTTTTGGTGGTGACCTCTCAAAGATCGGAGACACATCTGACTGGTGAGACAACTTTGGACTATCCGTTGCATGGGGAACAGAGCCGTTGCATTAAAAGCAGAGGTCGATGCGGAGGAGGCCAACTCCGCCCCTGTTCTTTACGGCCGGAGGAGATGCCGGTATCTTTCGCATAGGAGCTTGGTGGGAGAAGCAGGGAAATAATTTCATAGATAGATATTGAGACGAACGGGGCAAAAACGACTTGGAAGTGTGGTCGCATACGAATAAAACTAAGGCCCAGCGAGACGATGATGCTGGATATTGAAATACCGGCATCCACGTTCCAGTAACCTGCATAGCAAAAGATCAATGGTTCGATTTTCATCCAGATGGTTTCACGCCGTAGCTACAAAAGGTGCTTTTGATTGCTATGGGATCTTGCTGCTGATTCCTCTGTTGCTTGTGGGGTGTTCTTATGAGCCACCCCACTTTCTTCCGAATCTCGTGGAAATCGAAATCGAGCAAGATGAGGACGAACCGGTTACTCGCGAACAGCAGAAAACGATTGCCGACACACTGTTGGCGTTGTTTGGGACCCCGGATCATCCGGTCCAAAAGGATAGCAAAGAAGGGACAAGTCCCCTGAAGAGCTTTGGCTTTGATATGGGAAAAGTTGAGATAGCAGCAGGCAAAACCTATAGTGATGCTCAGGGCAAGCAGCATGGATTGTACCGCTTGCACTGTGCCCATTGCCATGGGATTACCGGAGGTGGAGACGGGCCAACGGCCCCGTTCCTCAATCCCTATCCGCGGGATTACCGGCAGGGAGTCTTTAAGTTCAAGTCCACCTTTGGTCCGGCCAAACCGACCCACGACGATCTTAAGCGAGTTTTGTTAGAGGGTGTTCCGGGGACCTCCATGCCTTCTTTCAGGCTGTTGCCTGATAATGAGATCGAAGCCCTGGTGGAATATGTCGAGTATCTCAGTGTGCGTGGAGAAACAGAAATCCAGTTGATTGAATTTGTCGCGGCTGAGGGTGAGATGCCCGGGACGGTTGCTGAAATTGCCGGTGGTTTTCCGCTTGCGCTTGATGATGAGGGTGTGCCGGAAGATGAGCCGGAGGAGGAGAATGTCGTCGCTTCGGTGATGTATCACTGGCTGAATGCACCTTCGCAGGTTATCCGTCCTGTGACGCCAAAAATCGACTACCTTGATCCAAATCCCGAGGAACTTGCAGCATCGGTTAAGCGTGGAGAGAAATTGTTCTACTCCAAGGATATGCAATGCAATAGCTGCCATGGTGATTCGGGACTCGGCGATGGACTGCAGGAAAAATACAGTATCTGGTTTAAGTGGCGAGAGAATCTTGAGACCGGCAGTGATGATCCGGAAAAGATTGCTCGCGTCGTCCATCAATTTATGGAAGCGGGTGCACTCAAGCCACGGACCATAAAGCCTCGTAATCTGCGATTAGGTGTGTATCAGGGTGGACGTCGACCGATCGACCTGTATCGCCGGATCTACTCCGGAATTAACGGGGGTCCGATGCCGGCACAGGGGACCGAGCAGGGTATCTCCGGTGATGAGGTTTCCGACAGTGATGCCGGTGGGAGTATTCCCCGCGAGCAAATTTGGGATCTAGTAAATTATGTGCTTTCGTTACCGTACCAGCCGTTGAGTAAAGGTCCGCCGCAACGCGCCGGCTCAAAATATTCGCCGAGATAAGGTGGTCGTTTTTTGGAGGAAAGTAACAGAGGGGCAGGAAGTGGAGCGAATGATTCGGCAGTAGGACATTGTCGGTGATTGGCGGTGTCCGTACCGTTTGCACAGCTGAAAAAAATTGGTGGAGATGCGACGTGGGGAAATATTGGAGTTTTCTGTTTTTTCTGGTGCCCGTTTTAGGCACGGTCTATTTCGTCGGTTCTGCCGGCGACTGGGACTGGCCGTTGATCGATCAGCATTGGTTTCCGAAAGATGTCTCCGAGTATGGATATGTCATCGACAATCTGTTCATGATCATTCTCTGGATGACCGGAATCGTATTTATCGCCACGGAGTTGGCCCTTGCCTGGTTTATGTGGCGCTATGATGCCCGCACCAATAGGGATGGTGTCAAGTTTATTCACGGCAGTCATTCCCTTGAGGTGATATGGACCGTGATTCCTGCGGCGACGTTGCTCTTTATCGCGATCTATCAGTTGAATGCCTGGGCCGATACCAAGGTTCGTGAGCCGACCAATCCTGGGATGCAGGTGGAGGTGACGGGGCGGCAGTTTGAGTGGCGATTGCGATATCCCGGGCCGGACGGCAGTTTCGACACGCCAGACGATTTGTATACAGTCAATGTGCTGCACATTCCTGTCGGCGAGGATATTTTAGTGCATCTCAAGAGTGAAGATGTGCTTCATGATTTCTTCCTTCCTAATCTTCGCGTCAAGCAGGACGCTGTGCCAGGCATGAAGATCCCGGTCTGGTTCCGCGCAACAGAGCAAGGTGTTTTTGATCTGGTCTGTGCGGAACTCTGCGGGTGGGGACATTACAAAATGAAGGGGCGTCTGAAGGTGGAAACGCGAGAGGCATTTGAGGCCTGGCTGGCGGAACTCAAACAGAAGCAGCACAAGTCGGTTATGACGACGGAAGAGGACGAGCAATGAGTACTGCATCGACACTGGATCATCAGGACCACTCTTCGCAGGGACACACCTCCTCTGGTGGTCTTGGGCATTTTATCGGTACGTATGTCTTTGCTCGGGACCACAAGGTCATCGGGTTGCAGTTTCTGTTT
>JASMGX010000019.1:19577-33771 GCA_030751095.1 Pirellulales bacterium
TTTGGCCCTGGCTGTCCGTTGGCAGGTTGCCTGGCCCTGGGGTGAAGGCGCTCCGTTCGGTATAGGCATGCCAATCATCGGCGATCTTTTCTTTGCGGAGCAAGGTGGTCAGATTTCGCCTGAGTTTTACACGATGCTCTTCACAATGCACGCTACAGTGATGATCTTTTTTGTCATTATTCCGGTTCTTGCGGGAGCCTTTGGCAATTTTCTGATCCCGTTGATGATCGGTGCCGATGATATGGCATTTCCTACGCTCAACATGTTGAGCTACTGGTTTATGTGGCCCGCTTTTATTGCGATGACAGCATCTTTTTTTATGGAGGGGGGTGGTCCTGCCTCAGGCTGGACGTCGTACCCGCCACTCTCGGTCTTGACCGAGGCTTCGCCAGGTAGCGGAGCAGCACAGAACTTGTGGCTTGTGGGTGTCGTCTTCATCGGCATCTCATCCATGACCGGTTCGATCAACTATTTGACAACGATCTTTCAGATGCGGGCACCGGGCATGACGATGTTTCGGCTGCCGCTGACGATTTGGGGAATCATTATCACAGCGATCTTGCAAGCGTTTGCCCTGCCGGTTCTGACTGCTGCAGGTCTCATGCAGGTCACCGACCGGGTAATCGGTACCGGCTTCTTCCTTCCCGACGGTGCGACGGCAAACAACATGGCCGCCGCCGCCGGTGGTGGGCAGCCACTTTTGTGGCAGCATCTCTTCTGGTTTTATTCACATCCGGCCGTCTACATCATGCTTCTGCCTGCAATGGGGATGGTATCAGATATTATTAGTTGTTTTGCCAGAAAGCCGATCTTCGGTTACAAGCCAATGGTCTATTCCCTGTCCGCGATTGCCGGCCTAGGCTTTATCGTCTGGGGACACCATATGTTCGTTGCAGGAATGAACCCGTTTCTCGGGATGACGTTCATGGTGGCGACGATCATGATTGCGTTGCCGAGTGCGATTAAGGTCTTCAACTGGCTGGGGACTATCTGGGGTGGCAGGCTTTTGTTTACCACGCCGATGCTCTTTGCCCTCTCGTTTGTCTCGATGTTTATCATCGGCGGATTGTCGGGCATTTTCATGGCCGCTGCGCCAGTTGATATTTTTATTCATGACACCTATTTCATCGTTGCACACTTCCACTATGTGCTCTTTGGGGGTACGGCGATGGCAGTGTTTGGCGCCATTTATTTTTGGTTCCCGAAAATGTTTGGACGGATGATGAACGATTCATGGGGGAAGGTGCATTTTTTCCTGACTTTTCTCTTTTTGAACGGGACCTTTTTCCCCATGCATATTCTGGGAATTGTCGGTTTCCCGCGACGTCTCGCAGATGCGTACCAATACAATGTTTTTCACGATCTACAGCCGATCAATGAATTTATCACTTGGTGTGCGATCGGTATGGTTGCCGCACAGACTGTGTTTTTTGTGAACTTTTTCTACAGCATATTCTTCGGTAAAAAGGCCGGCCGAAATCCTTGGGGGGCGAATGGATTGGAATGGGCTGCACCAAGCCCGCCCGGACACGGTAATTTTGATTTCCAGCCGATCGTCTATCGGGGACCTTACGAATATGGTTCGCCCGAGGTTGAAACGGAGTATTATCCCCAGACGCAACCGCCCCCGGAGAAGGCGGACAGTTAAATTGCTGCAGATGGTCCAATAGCGGGCTTTGGCAGAGTAGTTCGTTTGATTTTCAATACTTGATGGTTGCAAGTGGATGCTTCCGAAATGATGCAAAATGCGATGAATAACAATCCGTCCGGTTCCACCAAAGCGAGGCGCTGGGCCCACGTTCTGGCAGTTGCTCTCTTGTGCGCGACCTGGATGCTCATTTGTGTGGGAGGTGTGGTGACAACACAGCGGGCAGGCATGGCGTTTGAGGATTGGCCTACGTCCGATGGGAGTAACATGTTCCTTTACCCGTGGTTTCGTGCCGCGGGCGACAAATTTATTGAACATGGCCACCGTCTTTTTGGTGCCTTGGTCGGTATGATTGCGATTGCCCTTTGCGTGAGTTTGTGGATTGTCGAAGGCGGTCGCCGTCGGTGGCTCGCTTGGCTGGGGGTTGCCGCTCTTGCACTCGTGATTTTTCAGGGAGTGTTGGGAGGGATGCGGGTACGGGCCAGCGATATCGATTTAGCAAAAATCCACGGCTGTGTGGCACCTCTTTTTTTTGCCCTCACTGTCGCTATTGCAGTTTTTACGTCTCGCTGGTGGTGCGATCGGAAAATCGTCCGCTGCATGGCTTCTGGTCGACTACAGCGAATCGCAATTGTTACGACGGTGCTTGCGTATCTGCAACTCATCCTCGGTGCCCAATTGCGCCACGTAGCACCGTTTTCCAGTGGCGGGGCCTTTCGTATGGCCGTGCTGTTCCACCTCGTTCTGGCAGCAGTGCTGTTGTTGGATGTTCTCGTGTTGGTTGTGCTCATGAGACGCCATCTTTCCGATGAACGGACATTGGTCCGTCCGTCGCAACTTCTGTTGGGTATGATCGTCGTTCAGGTTGTGCTTGGTATGGGTTCGTGGGTTTTGAAATATTCCTGGCCTGCCGGGATTTTCGCTGATTCCCGTCTGGTTGCTGGGTGGACCAATACGGCCGGAGGCGTTGCCGAATCGATCGTCGTCACGGCCCATGTCGCTGTCGGCTCACTGATTCTGGGTACCTCATTGCTTATCTCATTGCGGCTTTTGCGAGGAATGAGAAAAGCTGCGAATCCGCAACTGGGTGCGATTGCACTTTTGGGGGTGACCTTATGAACCTTCCCGTAATAGCGATGGAGCATCAACGCACCGGTCTCGGTTCCCATTTGGCCGCCATGGTTGAATTGACCAAGCCGAGAATTGCCTTGCTGGAGTTGATGACGGTCGTGGTGGCGGCCTGTGTGGCTAGCTCGGGGGTTCCCGCTGATATGGTTGTGGTGCTCAATGCCCTGGTAGGGACCGCTCTGGTTGCCTCAAGCGCTAGTGCGTTAAACCAGTGGCTCGAACGTGATATCGACGCAAAGATGCAACGCACTGCCCATCGCCCGCTCCCCACCGGACGATTGAGTGAACGGGAGGCGTTTTGGTTTGGCGTGATCACCGTGGTGCTAGGTACGGGATGTCTTCTGTGGCTGGTGAATTTGACAACAGCCTTGATTGGCGTTGCGACCTGGATACTGTACGTCGGTGTCTATACTCCGATGAAAAAAAGAACCAGTTCCAATACCCTCATCGGTGCGATTGCGGGTGCAGGGCCCGTGTTGATGGGCTGGTCGGCCGTTGCTCCGTCCTGGGGCAGTCGCGAAGATATGCTTCTGGCAGCAACGCTCTTCGGTATTGTTTTCTTCTGGCAGTTTCCGCACTTTATGGCAATTGCCTGGATGTATCGCGATGAATATTCCCGGGCTGGTGTGAAGATGTTGACGGTCACTGAGCCGACCGGTCGACTTGCTGGTCTGCAGGCCGTGGCTTCTGCCGCCCTGCTGGTACCGCTGAGTCTTTTGCCGGCAGTCATGATGAAGACCGGCCCGATCTATTTTCTGCTGGTTTTATTTCTTTCTGTAGCGCAGTTGATAGTGGCCAGTCGTTTTTTGTTTTGTCCTTCTGATCAGTCGTCTCGGCGATTGCTGCGAATGTCGTTGATCTTTTTGCCATTGCTCTTCGGGTTACTCTGGCTTAGCCCGTTTGTTTTTCCATGGTTGTAACCCCCGATTTCTTTAAGGAGGCAGAAGCACTGCGATGAGTGACGACCATCAGGGCCCCATCAAACTCGAGTATCAACCGGGATTGCCGTTGCCACGCGGTAAAACGATCATGTGGCTATTTTTGGCCACTGAGATCATGTTTTTTGCCGGTTTGCTTGGTACGTACATCGTTCTTCGTTTTGGTGCCCCTGCATGGCCCTTCCCGCACGATGTCCACTTGAGCGAACCGCTCGGTGCCTTCAATACATTTATTTTGATTTGCTCGAGTGTGACCGTTGTACTCTCGCTCGAGGCGGCCCGTTCCCATAAGCCGGCATTGGCTAAATCGTGGTTGCTGTTGACGCTGATATTGGGCGCGGTCTTTTTGGGTGTGAAAGCCTATGAATACAAGGCAAAGTTTTCTCACGGTATTTACCCACAGTACCCGCATGGGCTGGTGTATGAAAAAGCGGATTTGGCCTATGCCGCACGCGTGAGGAAAACGCTCGAAGCGCATCAACTCCGCCTTTCCAAGTTTGAGACTCCGACCGAGCACGAACAGAAGCAGTTGCAGGTTACCGATACGTTGTTGAGGTTCTTTGTGCGGCCCGCCGAACTTACGGCCGCACAATCCGGTGGCATGCAGGGCCAGCTAGAGCTCAACAGACTGGCTGCCGCGATTCGGCCTCTTTCGGATGAGATGGTTGTCGAGAGAAAGCGGCTGGACCACGAGAAACAAGAACTCCAAAAGCAGCGCAAGACAATGGACGCAAAGGCGTCACCGCTTGAGGTGTTACAGGTTGACGGTCGGCTCAATGCGATTTCTCTGCTTGACGGTGCAGATCATGGTTTGAATGAAAAATATTCCTGGCTCCATCTGCCGATTGTGATTCCGGGTGGCAATATGTGGGCCAGTACGTATTTTCTGCTCACGGGAGTCCATGCGATTCACGTGTTGGTTGGGCTGATCGTTTTCGCACTGTTCCTGTTTGTTCGTCTCGATGTGCATCGGTCCGAACATATAGAGAATATTGGCCTTTACTGGCACTTTGTGGATATTGTCTGGATCTTTTTGTTTCCGCTCCTGTACCTGTTTTGAATTGAAAGAGAGAACGACGATGTCGGAGCACGCAGACACCGAAAAGAGTGCAGCCGAAAGTGGCAATCATCACGGTAGCAATATCAAGAGCTATCTGATGGTATTTGTGGCTTTGTGTGTGCTTACCACAGCGTCGTTCTTCACCTATAGCGATTTCTGGCGGGATCATTTTTCGCTCCAGGCGGGTTGGGCCTTTATGATGGCAATATCGGTTACCAAGGCGATGTTGGTGGTGCTGTTCTTCATGCATCTGCTTTATGAGGCGAAATGGAAATATGTTCTTACGGTCCCTACTATTTTCATGTCTATTTTTCTGGTCTGTATGTTGATTCCCGATGTGGGCTTTCGGATGAGCCGGATTTCCAGAGAGCGTCGTCATCATATGGCGGTCGAACCAACGGATTCATCGCATGCAGAAACTCCACATTCCGAAAATGGTGCAGAAGCAATCGACCGCTCAAAAGCGGACCATTAGAGAGACCTGTGAAGTTTCTGATGCCCGACTGCTGAACAGACCACGCTGCGTCTCCCCTTTTTTCCTTCAGGTCCTATGATGAACTCGTCCTCTGCTATTCGTGTTACGGGCTTGACCCATCACTATGACGACCGTTGTGCTGTGAACGATCTTTCGTTCGATGTTGAGGTCGGCGAAATTTTTGCTTTTGTTGGCCCCAACGGGGGAGGCAAAACAACATTATTCCGAGTCCTTTCGACTCTGGTGCCATTGCAAAAGGGCGACGCAGCCATTTTTGGACACTCTCTTCGTACGGATGCATCGGAGATCCGGCGCCAGATTGGTGTGGTTTTTCAGGCGCCCGGGCTCGATCACAAATTGAGTGTCGATGAAAATCTTCGTCATCAGGGACATCTCTACGGGTTGACTGCGGCATCGCTACGTGAGAGGTGTGACAAAATGTTATCGCAGTTGGGCCTTACGGCCCGTCGCGGCGATTTGGTCGAAAAACTTTCCGGAGGGCTTCGACGGCGAGTAGAATTGGCGAAGGGTATGCTACACCGCCCTCGCCTGCTACTGCTCGATGAGCCAAGCACAGGTCTCGATCCGGCAGCCCGTAATGATCTCTGGACCTACCTTCGGCAGATTCGTGAGCAAGAGGATGTCACTGTGGTCCTGACCACGCATTTGCTCGAGGAAGCCGAGAGGGCGGATCGGATTGCCATTCTGGATAAGGGGAATTTAGTTGCACTCGATACTCCCGATGCATTGCGGGATACGGTAGGTGGGGACGCAATCACGATTCAAACGGCGGACAGCAGGCAACTGGCAGATGATATCGGAGCGGAATTTCAGTTTCCTGTAGAAGTGATTGACGGTGCAGTACGGCTCGAACAACCTGAAGGCCATCGACTGATTGCGCGCATTGTGGAGGCCTTTCCCGGTCGGGTCGACGCCGTGACATTTTCGCGGCCTTCACTTGAGGATGTATTTATCGATCGTACCGGACATCGATTTTGCCAGGATGGTGCGCCAGAAAAAGGCTGACGTAAGAGAACGACCTCATCCTGCCACGAAGAGACAATAACACAAATTGACCATGACCGAATCGACAGCGACAATCAATGAACGTCCTGCAGGACCGTGGCTGGCGGTCTGGACTCTCTGCCAGCGAGAGCTGGTGCGATTTTTTCGTCAACGCAATCGCGTCATCGGTGCTGTCGGCCAGCCCGTATTATTCTGGATCCTCTTTGGAGCAGGATTCGGATCCTCTTTTTCCATGCCCGGCGGCGACAATGGACATACGACGTACTTTCAATATTATTTTCCAGGCACACTGGTCTTGATTATCCTCTTTACTGCTATTTTTGCCACGATTTCCATCATCGAGGACCGCCGCGAAGGTTTTTTGCAGGCGGTACTCGTTGCGCCAGTTCCAAGGTGGGCACTTGTGCTTGGCAAGGTGTTCGGTGGGAGCTTGATTGCGTTGGCCCAGGGGGTGCTGTTTCTGGCATTGGGAATGACGATCGGTATTCCTTTTTCTCTGCTGCAAATATTGGTAGTCATCCTCTATATGTTTGTCATTGCAGTGGGACTGACTGCATTGGGCTTTACGATTGCTTGGAGACTTGATTCGACTCAGGGATTCCATGCGATCATGAGCATCTTTCTGATCCCCATGTGGCTTCTCTCCGGTGCTTTCTTTCCCGCAGACGACAGTTGGCTCCGTTGGGTACTGCGCGTCAATCCACTAACGTATGCCGTTGCCGGTCTGAGGCGACTCCTCTATTGGGATCCTTTCTCCCAGGCGGCCGATGTGCCTTTTCCGGATTTGCCATCGCCGAGTGTCTGTTATCTCGTAACGGTTCTTTTTTCTGCTGCTTCTCTCATTGTCGCCTGGCAAACTGCCCGGCGAACGACAAAAGGAGATTTGCTCTCGTGAGTGTCTTTGTGAAAGGATGGATTGCGATTGGTTTGGTACTGCTAGCTGGTTATACGGCATACACGCTCGTGAGGATTACCGGGGAATCAAGAGCGCGGCCGGTAGCAGTGAATGCGGCAACTCCGGAAGAACAGTCGCCTTCGCTGCCGCTGGACCTCGAGTCGTTTACGATGACCGGACAAGACGGCCGGGAATTCAGATTCGATCAGTTGCGAGGCAAGGTCTGGATCGCCAGCCTGTTTTTTTCTTCTTGTCCTCATGAGTGTAAGAGCCTCAACGAATCTATTGCCGCTCTCCACCGTGATCCCGAATTTGAGGATGTGCAGTTTGTTTCGATTTCGGTCGATCCGGCGATCGATGATCCACTGACGTTGCACGAATACGCAAAACTCTTCGATGCAGATCCAAAACAATGGTCGTTTCTGACAGGCAACCTGCATGACGTTGGCCGCTTTGGCCGCGAGATCAATCTTCCCGCTGGATACAAAACCCATACCCGTCGTTTGGTTCTTTTTGATCGCGAGGGCAAGCTGCGAGGATATTTTCTCTACAACAATTCTGGCGATATTGCCCGCCTGAAGGCGATGCTCGGTGAAGTGCTAAAAGAATCCGCTGGTAAACAAGATCAGAAAAGCACGCAATCGAGAGCTTTACGATCACAAAAGACCACAGAGGTCCAAACAGCCTCAGGAAGCCCGTTATGAGTCCAGCCTATAGCTTTTTTCCTGCGTTCAATGCAGGGCTCAACGTACTTGCCACCCTGCTGTTGATCTTTGGATACGTGCTGATCAAGCAGGGAAAGGAGCAGGCGCATAAGCGAGCGATGCTTTCCTGCTTCGGGGTCTCGATTGTTTTTTTGATTTGCTATGTTCTCTACCATTGCCTCAAAGGAGGTAGTACTGAATTCCCCAGCTATCCTCCTGCTGCGATCCGATACATCTATTATGGTATTTTGTGGAGCCATATTCTGCTGGCGGTGTATGTGCCCCTCGGTGCTGTTGTAACGATCTGGCACGGTCTGCAGGACAATCGCGCCAAACATCTTCGCTGGGCAAAAGTAACGTTTCCCATCTGGCTTTATGTGTCGGTGACAGGTGTGGTCGTCTATTTCATGCTCTACCACTTGTATCCGCCACGAGCAGAGGTGGAAGTTGCGGGCGTGCTTGACTGGACTCGATCGATGATTTGCCGTAGTATTTGAATACGTTGGCCGTAGAGTTCTTGCGAAAAACGGGATGGATGATGTTAAAGATGAATCGTCATTACAGGCTCCTTGCCCGCCTCCTGCTGGTTTTGGTCCTGATTGGTGTCTGTTGTCACATTGCCGAGGCCTGTCCCGGATGTAAGGACGCCCTGGCAGAGAATGACCCCAATCACGCCCGCATGGTCCGGGGTTATTTCTGGAGCATTCTTTTCATGATGGGGATGCCCTTTGCACTTGTAGGAACCTTTGGTGCCTACTGCTATCTTGAGGTGCGGCGCCGGCGCTTCGGGCAACAGGGCTTCGGGCAGCAGGGCTCCGGGCAGCAGGAAGATGAGACGGCCGGCTAGCGTTCTCTCCGCTAGCCTTCCGCTACGTCAGTGAGAACTCGCAGGTCGCCGTTGCGATGCGTGAAGCCGATCCGATCGAAGTATTCGCAGAGCGGAATAGCATACTTGCGTGAAATGTCCAACTTTTCGCGTAATTGACTCACAGTAAAGCCCTTGCTGTTGCCATATTCTTTTTGGATCTGTTCGCGAAGGCGGTGCTCTACATCGGCATGCAAAAAAAGGGAGTTGCTCACCTGAACCAATTCGCCACGGGCTTCGGCGAGGCGGATCAACTGTTCGACCGCCTTTTGATTGCTGGTGGCCTGTTTTTTTAACTCTTCGACAGATGGTGGCCGCAGCCCGGCAAGACGATACTTCTCGACCATCTCCTCGAGCAGCAGCTTTTCTTTTTTGGACAACTGGGGCCCCTGCCCCGGCAAGGCCACTCCGCGAGAGGTCTGTTCGACCGTTCGGTGTTGCACCAGTTGTGCCAACAGTATTTTGAACAGTGCGTCTTCCAGGAAGTGAAAGCGGGCTGCCAGTTGGCTCTGAGCAATGACGAGCTCCCGTGGATTCTCATCGTGCAAACGCTTAAGTGTTTGCACAATTGCATTTTTCAGGTGTTGTATATGCCGATGGTGGATGCGTAATGTTCGTTTTGGTGAGAGGTTGCATTCCTGGATCGTACTGTTGTCACCCAGCAACGCTGCCAGCAAATCATCCGGATTATCAGCACCAGCAGACCTCGCAAGGTCGGATGCCTGCCAGTCGTTCCACCTCATGAAATAGACAGCTGCTTCTGCTCGCTTGAGGATGTCGGCATTAGCGAGCTGTTCGGCCATCTCCCAATCGGATTCCGCGCCCCGTCGGAACTTCCAACTCGTCGGTGCCAGAACGCGACCGCCACCGATCGTCTGTATTGGAGATTCACTGCGGACGACAAAAGGTTGTCCCCAGGTGGTCGTTACCGGTTTTTCAAGAAGCAACTGAGCGATTCCACAATTGCCTGGCGCAATCTCCTGTGATCCGCGCAGCAGGAGCGTCGCGAGCAGTTGTGCGGTTCCCAGGTGCATACGAATTCGCTGGCGGTGCTTGAGTGGACGTTTTAATGTGGGAAGCAGGGATAACTCGACAGTGAGAAGGCGAGAAGGATGCAGCAGACCGGGACTGGCCAGTTCGCCGCCACGCGTGATCTGGTCGTGATGGATTCCGGCAAGATTGATGGCGGCTCGCTGGCCCCGCTCAAGCTGCTCGGTATTGCGGCCATGCGTCTGCAAGCTGCGAACACGTACCAGACCGCCTGTGGGGTTCAGCTCCAGTTCATCCCCCACTCCAACGCTTCCCCGAAGAACACTTCCTCGAACCACCGTTCCGTGGCCCGCAATCGAAAAAACACCATCGATCGCCATCCGGAATGGCCCGGACTGACGATTTTCCAAATTGTGCTTCAGGCTCTCGGCCGCATTGCCGAGTTCTTCCTTGAGCTGCTCGATGCCCGCTCCCGTGGTGGCGCTGGTACGTACAATCGCCGCATCCGCAAGGAACGTGTCTTTAACGAGTTGGCGAACTTCAGCTTCTACTAGGTCGATCCAGTCGGCGTCCGCTTTATCGCACTTCGTCAGGACGATGACTCCAGCACGAAGATCGAGCAGTCGCAGGATTTCTAGATGTTCGCGGGTCTGTGGCTTGACCGAATCGTCTGCCGCAATGACAAACATGGCGAGATCGATTCCGGTGGCTCCGGCGAGCATATTGCGGACGAACCGTTCGTGGCCGGGTACATCCACAATTCCCAGTCGGTAGTCTTCCAGGGATAGTTCTGCAAATCCCAGATCAATCGTGATACCACGTTTTTTCTCTTCTGGGAGCCGGTCGGTATCGACGCCGGTCAGTGCACGGACAAGAGCGGTTTTGCCATGGTCGATGTGACCGGCGGTTCCCAGAATTAAATGGATGGCCATTCCACTATTCTAGGAAATAGAAACACTTTACAGCAGCCCCATGTCTTAAGGCTCAGAGATCGCATCGGTTGCTGCTGGGAAAGAATCATCTTCAATCGCTTCGCGCCTGATCGAGTCGTCCGAATCATTGCCCACTAGCGATCCAAGTGAGTTGTGATCGATCGTGTGATGGACCCAGCTGCAGCCACTGCTGAGGCATGAGAGCGCCAGAGCGGCAAAACAGAAGCCTCGAATGCTCAGCCTTCGGGCGATGGATCGAGCGGTTGCGATCATTTCTGCTACTTTGCTTTTTTTTGCGATGCACGCTTTGCAACTTTTTCCGGCTTCTTGGAGTTTGAAGCGGGAGAGCCGGATTTTCTCATTCGAATGCGTTTGAAAGCGGGCCATTTGATGTTCCGCACCAGCATCCCCTTCGTCTTTGATATGGCCGCAGTGGTTCCCTGCCCCAGTCGCTCAAAACCCTGTTTGATTTGAGTTGTTGGGGATATTTGCGTTGCCTTACTCGGCGATGCCGTATCCTTTACCTTTGTAGAATTCACCTTGTCGGAGTTGGAGGTTTTCTGGATTTTGTGTTTTCTGAACGGATTGATTTTTCTCAATGAAGATTCTTCTGCTCGTACTCCTGTAAGTACAAAGAGAGAACATAGCGCGAACATAATAATCATTTTAACCATGGCATGTACTTTCACGACAAAACACTCCTGTACGCAGTTAGACTAATTTGATTTTTTTCGGCCTCATCGGTGATTGCAAAGGCGCAACGACAAACATCTCGTTTTAAACGCCCCAAGACGATGGTTGGATCAAAGAGGCCGGAGTCGGTTGGGGCCAACGGATGGGGCGGAAGTCTCCCAGATGAGGGGGGAGACGTCCAGGCCGTTTTGTGCTGGCAGAAGTCTGGCAGAGAGTACAACACCCCTCTTTTCGCCCTGAAAAGTCCGCTGTGACAAGCAGTGGTTGCATTGCCTGCAGGCAATCTTTTTCTTACCATAAAGGCCTGAAGTGGATTGCGGGTAGATCGTGGTGGTAGGGTTGTTTTGAAATAATTTTTTACCTTCCAGAACAATGATGCGGATAGAGTAATGGCGTCAGAGAGGATCGGTTTCATCGGTGCCGGGCAAATGGCTCGAGCCATTGCCCAGGGGTTGGTCCGTGCAGGCATGATTCGCCGTGAGCAGATTTTTGCGAGTGACCCGGATGCTCAGGCCAGAGCTGCCTTTGAGGAACGGGTGCCCGGTGCGAATGTGGGTGCTGAGAACCTGGAGGTCGTTTCCGCAGCAGACACCATTATTCTTGCGATCAAGCCACAACAAATGGAGACGGTGGTTGACGGGATTGCGGCCGCAGTAGATGACTCAAAACTGTTGATCTCCATCGCAGCTGGTGTAAAACTCTCTCAGCTTAGTGCGCAGCTTGGCGACCGATCCCGTCTGATCCGTGTGATGCCCAACACCCCATGTCTTATCGGAGAGGGGGCCACTGGCTATGCACTCGGAGCGGGCGCAACCGCAGAAGACGCTGATTTTGCAGATCGGATGCTCCGCAGTGTGGGCCATGCCTTTCTCTTGGAGGAAAAACTGCTGGACGCGGTGACGGCACTATCCGGTTCTGGCCCGGCTTTTTTCTGTGCGGTCCTCGAGGCCCTCAGCGATGGCGGCTCTCAAATGGGTTTGCCGGCCGATGTGGCCAACAGCCTCGCCTTGCAGACAATGGCCGGGACGGCCGCAACCCTGCAAGCTACGGGTGAATCTCCGGAATCGCTAAGAAAACGGGTCAGCAGCCCTGGCGGTACAACGCTGGCGGGTCTGGCGGCCCTCGAGTCACACTCTCTGCACGAGGCACTCGTTGCTGCCATCAAGGCAGCTACCGAGCGATCGCGGGAACTCGGCAACTCGTGAGCAGACTGCGTAGTGAGCTGACTGCATTGCGTCAGCTTATTGCGATGTTTATTATTGCGGTGTTGCTTCTTGTGTGAGCAATCCATGGTGGCGAAGCCAGTTGACACATCGCGCTGTCCAGTCAGCAGTCGCTGGAACCGAATGGGCGAGTCCTAGGCCGTGACGTCCGCGCTCATAAATGTGCAACTCGGCCGGGACATTTGCCTTGCGGAGCGCAAGATAAAACGCCACGCTGTTTTCTGCAAGCACACCAGTATCTTCTCCGGTATGCCAGAGAAACGTGGGTGGTGTTTCCGAAGTGACCTGCTTTTGACTGGAGAGTTTTGCGAGCATCTCTGGGCTTGGATTTTCACCGAGGAGATTTTTTTGCGAGCGGTGGTGGGTGTAGGATTCCCCCAATGCGATGAGTGGGTAGCCAAGGATGACGAAGTCAGGACGGCTGCTGACACGCTCGACAGGATCTGCTGCGTTTGGTTTCCCGGCAGCAAATTGTGTCGCTGCGGTGGATGCTAAGTGTCCTCCCGCGGAAAATCCAATGATCCCCACTCGATCGGGTTTAATCCGGTAGGTTTCCGCACCTGCCCGAACCATGCGGATTGCCCGCTGTGCGTCTTCAAGGGGTGCAGGATACCGATACCCCCTGCCCTGATGACGATATTTACAAACAAATGCCGCGATTCCCAGACGGTTGAGCCAGCGTGCGATCTCTTGGCCCTCATGGCCGTCTGCGAGATTGCCATATCCGCCGCCCGGAAAAATCACGACGGCGGTACCGACCGATGTTGCCGCCTCTGGAAGATATATTTCGAGCGTGGGGGAATCGTTGGGAGTCTTACCCAGAGCACCTGGGGCTCCATCGGGCCAGAGCTTCTTGGTCTGCGGTGCTAAAGAACCGGCGTTCCCGGTTTGCTTGGTTCTTGGCCCTTCATCAAGCGGCCTGACCCAGATGTTTCGGAAGCGGACCGGGTCGCCATGATATTGAATGTGAAAAGGCAATTTGTCGGCGTGTGGCCTATAGGCAGGCGGACTATCCCAGGCGGTACTCCCCTTTAATTCAAAATCATTTTGCACGACCACTCCGTTATGGAGCGCTGTGATCGCTGCAGGTCGCAGAAGCGTTCCCTTATCAGAAAAACGCGGGGCGCGGAAAATAATGTCGATGCTTTGCCACGCACCGGGAGCGCGGCTTGCGTTGACCAATGGAGGGCTTTGTTTGTAGATCGCGGCGGCCTGTCCGTCGGGATAGGTTTCATTTTCATAGGAATCCAGAATTTGAACTTCATAACGGCCCATCAGGTAAATTCCGCTGTTTCCACGGCCCTGCCCCGGGTCCTGATCTTCCGATGGTGAGGCAAATTCCAAATGGAGTTGGCAACTCCCGAAAGGCTGCTTGGTGGCGATCCCCGCCACATCTGCAACCACATAACCATCTTGGAGTTTCCATTTCTCTCCCCCTTCAAAAGCGGACATGTCTTCACCGTCAAAAAGAACGATGGCATCGGCGGGTGGTCTGCTAAAGTCACCGGGATCGACCACCTTCGGTTTTTTCCACTCAATACCGCTCTTCCATTCTTGGGCCGCCGCTGGAATCAAGCTCAAAAGAGAGACACAGATGGCAAGGGAGCATGCTTTGGC
>JASMGX010000001.1:0-60551 GCA_030751095.1 Pirellulales bacterium
AAAGGTCGACCCAGCGACCGATGAGCACCACGACCGCAACTTTCATCATCACGCTCCCACTCCGCTTGCAAGGCCGGGGCAAGAGGATAAAGAACGGCACGATCCAATTCAGGACAATGCTCAGAATCATGATCGGGCCCCAGGGACCCTGCATCCGCACAAAGTAAAACGCCGTCTCTTCCGGAATGTTGGTGTACCAGATCAACATGTACTGGCTGAACCAGATGTACATCCAGAAACAACTGAACCCAAAGAGAAGCTTGCCCATATCATGCAAGTGCTCATCGGTAAACGAACCGCAAAGCGGACCGCCCGGACGGCGAAGCGCGAGAGACAGGAGGATGATGGTCGCCAATGTCGCCTGAAACATTCCCGCAAAGTTATAAACGCCCCAGATCGTACTGAACCACATCGGCTCGAGCAGCATGAGCCAGTCGCAACTGGCCAGGGTGAATGTCACGGCATAGACCGCAAGAAACAGCACCGATAAACGTCTGTTGATAAATGTCAGCCGGACATCCCCGGTGCGATCTTGACGACGCGAAACGCGGATGATCGCCGTGGAGAAACAGACCCATATGAGAATATAGGCGACTGCCCGGGAAAACCAGAATTGCGGGTTGGACCAAGACTCCTTGAACCAGAATGTCCCCGCCCCGCCATCGCCATGATGGTGCCACCCGTACTGCCCCAGCCGCACCGCAAGCAGAGCGAGTAGGGCAATACCGGTATAGGGCAAAGTCGCCGCCATCGCTTCGGGAACGCGGCGGAAGCTGACATTCCACGACGCACCGCAGACGTACGAGAGTGCAATAAACACCGTGCCGCCAAGCCCGAGTGTGACCAGAATAAACGCGGCGATCAGAGAGTTGCTCCAAAAACGTTCCGGAGCGATCGCCGCGATGATGACAAACAGTACAGCTGCGCCGAGCGCGAGCTTCTGCAGGAGGCGGATCGGGATCACATTCTCTTTGACGGTACGCATCATGGCTCGGAATCGGTCTCCGTCTGTTTTGTATCTTCACGTTGTACTGGGGCATCGCCCGATTGCACGCTATTGCCCGGTTCCTTCTCCTGCGCAGCGGCGGGCGCATCGAGCGGGCGATCCTCCGGAGCCGCTTTGCGCTGGAGCTTGCGGATGTAACCGATAACATCCCAGCGGCGGGCGGGCGAAAGCTGCGCGGCAAAATTCGGCATGCTTCCCTGGCCGTAGGTGAGGATGTGGAAGAGCTGCCCGTCTTTCATCTGGGCCGATTTTCCGGTCAACAAAGAGGGGGGCGGTGGAAAGCCACGTTTGACGACCGGGCCATCCCCGAGACCACCGTCACCGTGGCAGGCGGTGCAGAACACGGTGTATTCGGCCCCGCCCCGCCGAGCGGCCTGCTTGCCCTCATCGCTCGCCGGGCTGTAGGGGCTCGTCAATACCTCACCGGCCCGGAGAGCATCTTCGCCGCTCGGCGCGAAGTAGAGCGGCAACTCCCCCCCCCGGGGAATCGTCCCGGCGGGCGGCGCCTGCAACGTGCGGCCATCGGCAAAGTTTGTGTTCGGAGCGTAAGCACCGTAGGCAGGCGAGTACGCCATGTCGTAGCCGAAATGGATCTCAAAATTCGGTCGGGCGTTATCGACGTGGGCCAATGCGGCAATCGCAAGGACGACGATGAGAGACACAGCGAGCATGAGATTCAACGTGCTGGGTTTCACCGGTTGCCTCCCGCTGGAAGGACCCGCTCTTCAACCTCCAGGACGTTGAACTGGTTGAGCAATGTTTCGACTGTTGCTATGTCGAATGTGGCATCCGCCTCGTTGAGCACCAGGACAAACCGGTCATCGGTAACCTCCGGGCGGGGCAGGCGTGCCCGCTTGCCCGGGTAAAGGCGGCATACGACCAATAAGGCGAAGACAGTGCCGAATCCCGCCAGCAGCACCGCCAGTTCAAAGGCTGCCGGGAGATCGGACGGCAGCGCGTTGAAGGGCTTGCCGCCCACGTCGATCGGCCAGCTCACTGCCGCTGTCCAATGTTCGAACCAGAGCATGCCGATCGCTCCGATCGCACCGCAGATAAAACAGACCCAGGTCAGCCGCGACGGCTTCATGCCCATCGCCCGATCGAGTCCATGCACCGCATACGGAGTGTAGGCATCGACGACCTGGTAGCCTTGGCGGCGGACTTCCGTCGTCGCCTCTACGAGGTCTTCCGCTGAATCAAAACTGGCCAATAGCATCCGATCGCTCATGCCACCTCCTCTTGCGAAACGGCTACCGATGATTTGCGCCGCTTCACCTTCAACACACCCTTGACCTCCGCCATGGCAATCACAGGAATGAAGCGGCAGAACAGCAGGAAACAGGTGAAAAACAGGCCGAAACTGCCGATCAACGTCGCAATTTCGATCGACGTCGGGATGTAGTGCGCCCAACTGGACGGCAAAAAGTCCCGATGCAGGCTCGTCACGATGATCACAAATCGTTCGAACCACATGCCGATATTTATCAGGATACTGATGGCAAAGACCGTCACGATATTGCGCCGCACCCAACGGAACCAAAGCAACTGCGGCACCAGCACGTTGCAGGTGACCATCGTCAGGTACGCCCAACTGTATGGTCCAAACGCCCGGTTCATAAACGCAAACTGCTCGTACGGATTGCCGCTATATGCCGCAATGAAAAATTCGGTGCCGTACGCCAAGCCAACGATACAACCCATCGACAGCATGAGCTTGCACATCATCTCAATGTGAAAGATGGTGATGTAATGCTCCAACTGCATCACCTTGCGGGCGATGATCATCAGGGTCAACACCATCGCCAGTCCACTGAAAATCGCACCGGCCACGAAGTAGGGCGGGAACACCGTCGTGTGCCAGCCGGGGATGACCGACGTGGCAAAATCCATGCTCACGATCGTGTGTACCGAAAAGACCAGCGGCGTCGCCAGACCGGCCAGCAACAGGTAGACCGTTTCGTGACGGTGCCACGTCCGTGCCGACCCGTCCCAACCGAGGCTAAAAATACGGGCCAGACGGGTCCGCAAACCGGCGCGTCCGCGATCGCGGATCGTTGCCAAATCGGGCAACAGACCGACATACCAGAAAACGGCCGAGATCAGGAAATAGGTCGAAATGGCAAACACGTCCCAGAGCAGGGGCGACTTGAAATTGACCCAGAGCGGCCCGCGGGTGTTGGGATAGGGAAAGGTCCAGAAGGCAAGCCACGGCCGACCCATGTGAATTAACGGAAAGATGCTCGCGCAGATGACCGCGAACAATGTCATCGCTTCGGCAGACCGGTTGACGCTGGTCCGCCATTTCTGACGGAACAGAAACAGCACGGCGGAAATGAGTGTTCCGGCATGGCCGATTCCGACCCAAAAGACAAAGTTGGTGATGTCAAAGGCCCAACCGACTGTCCGATTGAGGCCCCAGGTACCGATGCCGACGGTGATCTGGTAGGTGACCGCGGTCAGACCCAGGAGCAGCGCGGAGGATGCGACGAGAAACGCCGCCCACCATAACTTGGTCGCTTTGCGCTCCATAGGAGCGCAGATATCGCGCGTTACATCGCCGAGGGACCTGTTCCCGGTGACCAACGTCGGACGCAGCAACGCGGATGCGTCCTCCATCGGTACTTGGCAGTCGGTGGCGGTGGTGCTGCTCATGCTTCCTTATTCTTCTCGTTCTGCTCGTCTTGGTTTTTTACGACGCGCAAATAGGAAACGGAGGGGCGCACGTTCAATTCTTCCAGAACACGATACCGCCGCGGATTCTGCTGCGCGGCATGGATCTCGCTCTTTAAATCGTTCATGTCGCCGAACACAATGGCCCGGGCGGGACACGACTGTTGGCAGGCCGTCTGCACATCGCCATCGGCCAGTGGCACACCAGCGCTGCGAGCGGCAATCCGCGCTTCTTCGATCCGCTGGACGCACATGGAACATTTTTCCATGACGCCCCGCGAGCGGACCGTAACGTCGGGATTCAACGCAAGATTCTGCAACAGATCGTCGTGGGCATACTCAAACCAGTTGAAACGGCGGACTTTGTAGGGGCAGTTGTTCGCACAGTAACGTGTCCCCACGCAACGGTTGTAGATTTGTTCGTTCAAGCCCTCGGAACTGTGGACCGTCGCCAGCACCGGGCAGACCGTCTCACACGGCGCGTTGTCGCAATGCTGGCACAACATCGGCTGGTGCGCGACGCCCTCCCGGGCGTCCTCCCCTTCGTAATAGCGGTCGATTCGGAGCCAGTGCATCTCGCGATGCCGTCGGACTTCGTCGGCGCCCACGACCGGCACGTTGTTTTCGGATTGGCAGGCGATCATGCAGGCCGAACAGCCCGTGCAGGCATTCAAATCGATGACCATTCCCCAATGGTGGTCTTTTTTGGGATGGTCTTCCGGCCAGAGCTGTGCCTCCGGGTCGTAATGAACTTCGGCCGCGCCGGCTTCCGGGTTTTTAGTAAATGCCGCGAGCGTCGTCTCTTGAATGATCTCGCGCCGCGCCGCGCCGTGCGGGGCAACGTCCGGCGGAACCTCGATCGCGTGATGTTCCTGTGTCGCCGCCAACTGGCGCCGCTTTGCCGTTTTGCGTAGCGTTACATTGTCGCGCGAATATCGTAGAGAACCGTTTTGGAAATGCAAAAATCGGGCGGCATTTTTGCCGACCCGCTCGCCCGGTTGTACCGTCGGTCTCGCTTCGAGCCATTCGGGGCCAATTCCGGCGAAGCGTTCGGTTCCCTTGCAGCCGTATGCCAGGGCAATCGCCAACACCCTGTCGTGCTGGCCCGGCTGGATCACGAGAGGCAACTCGATCCGCGCTTCGGCATCCTCGGCGTTGACCTCGAGGACATCCCCCTCTTTCAATCCGAGCTCCGCCGCTACATGCGGCGACAGAGAGACATAATTTCCCCACGTCACTTTCGTCACCGGGTCCGGCAACTCCTGCAGCCAGGGATTGTGGGCGTGGCGGCTCTCGGGCATCGCGACGTTCGTGTAGAGGACCAGCGAAAAACCGTCGGGGGCTTCTGCGGGCCGGGGCGGCTTTAGCACCGACTTGTCGAACGCTCGCACGCGCGTCGCGCGTGGCGTCAGGTGGACGAACCCCTTCTGCAGCGTCTCATCCCAGAACTGCTGAAAATCTCCCGCCTCCGGGCACCGGGGCAGAATCGCCCCCCGCCAGTGCGCGCGCACGATGTCGTACGCCGAGTCGCGGCGAGAGGACCAAAGTGCGAGACTTTCCAGGATCGAGCGCGTCTTGCCCTGCGGGTTCAATGTGGGCTGCGCCAAACTGACCAGTCCGTCGATCGGTTCGGCATCGGACCACGATTCCAGCGGCCGATGGTCGGGACAGACAAAGCGGGCGAGGCTTGCAAAATCGTCCTCGCGCTCGGCAAAACTGACGATTAGCGGCACATGGCCGATCGCATCGAGAAGCGATGCGCGGTCGGGAAGGTTGTGGGTCAGGTCGGTCCTGGCAACCAGAAGTGCGCCGACGTTGCCCGTCTTCAAATCCTCGAGGAGTTGCGCAACCTCCCGGTCGTTTCCCTGCCGCTGGCGGCTCGGACGCTCCAGGTCGATCGTCGCTCCATAGCTGCCGAGCAGGTGGTTGATGTAGTTCACCAGGATTTGCTCATCGACATCCTGGCTGTCGGAAAGAACAAGGCTTCGATTCTTTGCTTTCCATAATCGCTCCGCCACTTCGTCCAGTAGCGTACCGAGATTGCCGTTGAGTAACGGCGGATCGGGCTGTAGCGGCCAGTCCAACCTGTCGCCCGCCAGAATTGCAATGTTTGATGCCAGGTGTTCGAGCAGCAAACGCTGCTCTTCGGGACGGATCTGGATGCGGCGATCGGCGTTGCTTCCGGTAAGCGACATCCGGCCTTCAAACTGGACGTGGTAGGACATCGCCGGATGTTCCACCGTCGGAATGCGCCGATCCCGCCAGGCCGCGGTATATTCAACCGGCGAGATCCAGGTCCCCAGAAAGTCGGCACCGAACGAGACGAGGACCTCGGCGCGTTCTAACCGGTAGTGTGGCAGCAGGCGACTCCCGTGCGTCTGCTCGTGCGCATCGAGGATGGCCGAACTACTGACCGCATCGAGCGTGATATGCTTGGCATCGGCAAACTGGCCGAGGAAGCTGTCGATCGTCGCCTGCAGGGTCGGACTGGTAATGGTCGATGAGACGAAGCGCACCGATTTTTTCTGCTCCCGGACGCTCCGGAGTGCGGCGATGATCTCCTGGTCGATGTCGAACCAACTGGCCGTCTTGCCGTCGCGGAGTGGCGCCATAAGTCTTTGGGAATCGTAGAGTTCCATCGGCACCGCCTGGCCCACGGCACAGAGCCCGCCGCCGGAGAGAGGGTGTTCCGGCATCCCTTCCATTTTCAGCGGTCGGCCATCACGCGTTCCGACCAGCAATCCACACGATGCACTACATCCCTCACAGGTCGAAGCGTAGTAGCGCATCTGCCCGGGAATGACGCCGGGCGGCTGGATCGGAAATGGCAGAGCGATCTGGCGCGGTGCACGGCGGCAGCCACCGATCGCCGCCAGGGAGATAGAGAACCCGGCCGCCTCGAGGAACCGGCGCCGGTTGAGCCCGCCTTGATCGACCGCACCGGGGTGCGTTGCATCTTTCGGTCGATCAGGATCACTTTTTGCGTTGTCGCGTTTCATAGACAGAACTTCAATGGTGGCACACGGTACAATTGATCGAAGCAGAAACAGGATGGCCATCAATCCCCCGCTCGCTCGCCTCGCGGTGGCAGTTCACGCACCATCCCATCGAGAGGCTCGCGAACTGCCGCACTCGATCCATCGTTTCTACCGGACCGTGGCATCGCTGGCAGGTTACTCCTGCGGTGACATGGGCCTGATGGTTGAAACAAACGTAGTCCGGCAAATTGTGGACGCGAACCCACGGGATCGACTTGGGCGTTTTGCCCTCGATCGGCTGCAGTTGGTCATCGAGGCCGAGCGAATCGTAAAGGATCTTGAGTTGGTCCGATGGAATCTGCAATGCGTCGGACTGCTCGTGCAAATCCTCGAGGGCCTGCTTCGTCAAAGCGGGAATCTCCGACTCCGGCTTGCCCTCCACCTTCGCAAGAAGGTTCTTTGTCTCATCGGCGAGCCGGAGTTCCTCCCGCATCACGTTAAACGAGGCGGTGACGAACGCATGACATTTCATGCAGACATCACTCGAGGGAATGGCGGCGTATTGGCTCATGGTGGCGGCAGAATGACAAAAACCACACTTGATCTGCAATTCGCCGGCATGCAAACGATGCGAGTAGGCGATCGGCTGTACCGGCGCGTACCCCTGCTGGTCGTCGGGCAGACGCCATCCGCTCATGCCCGAGACGAGCAACGACAGGCTGAAGAACAACCCGATCAGCAGGACAATCGTTATGACGCGCTGCTGCATGGCTGGCGTATCGTTGGTCGTTGGCAGTCGCGATCTCATCGGAAACGCTTGTCTTTCAGCACTTTATCTCGGCATTCTTTCGGGCATAAAACCACCAGTTCATGATCAGGCAGGTTGCGTAGTAGAAGGCGAACCCGTAGAGCGCGTACTGGGGTGTGTCTGCTTTGATCTGTTCAGCGAAGAACATCGGAATGAGGTAGGCGCCGTAGGCGGCGATGGCCGAGGTGAAACCCAACACCGGTCCGCGCACGTCCTTGGTGAAGATCACCCCGATCATGCGAAAAGTAGAACCGTTTCCGATGCCCGTGGTCGCGAAGAGCAGGATGAAGAGTAAGAGAAAGGGAACAAAAAACTGTTGCGGCTCCTCCGATTTCATCGCGAGCGAGACATAATAGCCCGCCCCGACCGTAGCGGCGATCATGACAATGGTATCCCATTGCGTGACACGGGCGCCACCGAACTTGTCCGCCAACCAACCGCCAACCGGACGGATCAATGCGCCGACCCCGGCACCGATCCAGATGAATGCAGCCGAACTCATACCGGTCGGCTCACCAACGTGTTCCCCCACGCGGTAGACGCCGAAGACGTCGTCGATGAGCTTCGGGAAGGCGCTGGCGTACCCGATGAACGAACCGAAGGTCATGGTGTACAGGTAGGTCATGACCCAGTTGTGCTTCATCTTGAAGATGCCGAACTGGCCCTTCAGGTTGTCCTTCGTCTCCTTCGGGGTCAAAAAGCGCATGAGGGCCAACGTGACCGGCACAGCGACCAGCACGATGAGCACCGTCTTGAGAAGTTTCGGGAAGTCGCCCCACGGAATGAGCAGAAGGACAACGCCGGCGGCCGCGCCGACGAGGGCGAGCACGCTCAACCAGAGATACTTTCCGACCGCGACCGGCGTCGGCCCGCACTTGTGGAACGGCAGGTTGTGCATGAACAGAAAGGCAAGCAGAGACGTGGCGGCCAGGATCGGCACCCAGACGAGGCCGGCGTTCTGGATCCACATTTGGCCGATGCTACCGTCCGACTGCATGTAGTCGTAGGGCTCTCCTCCCAGGCCACCAAACGCGCCGAAGGTGATGATCCAGGGGATCAGGAACTGCATCGCGCTGACGCCGAGGTTTCCGATACCGGCGTTCAAGCCCAGCGCCAGCCCCTGCATCCGCTTTGGGAAAAAGAAACTGATGTTAGACATCGACGAGGCAAATGCGCCGCCCCCGATGCCGGACAGTGTTGCCAGGATGACGAACATCCAGAACGGCGTGTCCGAACTCTGAAGGGCGATTCCCGCACCCAGGGCAGGTATGATCAGCAGCAGGGTCGTCATGAACTTGACGTTGCGCCCGCCGGAAATCGACACCATGAACGAGTGGGCGACGCGCATCGTCGCACCCGAAAGGCCCGCTACGGCGGGCAGCATGAACATCAGCGCCCGGTAGGCGCTCTCGTCGTACGGCTTTCCGTCGTTCATGAAGGTAAAGTTAAAGAGATCGGGATCGTGGAAGTGAAGCTGTTGGATGTACTTGGCGACCATCCCCCAGTAGATCCAGACCGCGAAACCGAGAAACAGGTTCGGAATGGAGATCCAGAGATTGCGGTTGGCGATTTTCTTCCCGGTCGATTCCCAGAAAGCCTTGTCTTCGACATCCCAATGTTTCAGACTACTTGCCATTGTTTGTTACTCCATTTGTCGGACTAGTTCAGGAACTTTGGATTTCATCATTTTCTGGACAACCCAGTGCATCCACACGAGACAGACAGCGATCAGCACCAAGAAGAACATCCAGCAGGATGTCCATAGTCCCGTTGCCCGCAAGAGATACCCAAAGATGACCGGACAGATGAATCCACCCAGGCCACCCAACACACCGACAATACCTCCTACCACACCAATATCTTCCGGAAAATAATCGGGAATGTGTTTGTAGACTGCCGCTTTGCCGATCCCCATCACCGCTCCGATAATCAGGCTCAGCGCCGTAAAGATCCAGATGTTGGCCTGAAAGAAAATCTCGGTGATTCCGCGGGCCAGCAACTCCTTTTTCTTAACTTCCTGTCCCTCTTTCACGACAGGTTCTTGCCAGGCCATCGACCGCGGCAAGACCAACAGCCTCTTGGCACGCTCTTCCGGCGTCACCAACTTACCCTGTTTCGTCTTTAATGCGTATGTGTTCTGTCGCTCTGCCCCACTCTCGACGACGATTTCTGAATCGGAGACACTTACGACTCGACCGGATGCTCTTGCCATGATACCGCTACCGGGCGAGCGAATATCCATCTGCGGGACGATCAGCAGTACACAACAAACCAGGGATAATCCCAGCACCCAGTACATGACCAGTCGGGCCCCCCACGCATCGGACATCCACCCGCCCACTGCGCGAATGACACCCGACGGCAGGCTGTTGCACGCCGCCAGCGCGCCGGCCAGCGCCACCGAAGTGGCATAGGCGTTGACGTAATACGGCACCAGCCACTGCGCTAGCGCGACGAAACCGCCGAAGACGAAGAAATAGTACAGACCAAAGCGCCACACGCGCAGAACCTTCAGAGGAGCCAGTCGCTCGCCGAGCGTCTTGTGCGCGGTGCCCGGCGGAAGCCGGTTGGTGGTCACCAATAAAAAAATGATCCCCGTAACGACCAGCAGCGCTGCATAGAGCCGCGGCAGGTTTCGCCAGCCCTCCAGATTTTCGCCGCCACTGGTCAACCAATTCAGGACCCACGGCGCGCCGAGACTGGTCAGTGCCGCACCGGCATTGCCCGCACCAAAAATTCCGAGCGCGGTGCCCTGCTGGTGTTTGGGAAACCAGAGTGAGGTGTAGGCGATGCCGATCGCAAAACCGGTCCCGGTGAATCCGAATCCCAGGCCGGCAATGAAGAATTGCCAATAGGTATTGCAGTAGCTGACCAAAAACATCGGCACGGCTGTAACGAGCAGCAAGAGACCGTAGACATACTTGCCACCCCATTTATCGGTCGCCAAACCCAACGGCAAACGGAACAGGGCCCCGGTCAAAACCGGTATACCGATCAACCAGCCCATCTCCGAGGGTCCCCAATCGTGAATTCCGTTGTCGACGAGGAAGGTGATCAGCACGCCGTTCATCATCCACGCAGCAAAGCAGATGGTGAACGTCAGCGTGTTTACCGTCAGCATCCACCACGCGCGATGCCGCTCCTGTGGCGTCAAATTCTCGTTCATCGCTTCCGTGGACATTACCACTGCTCCATTTTAAGAAAGTGTCTCTTTGCGATCGCGCCGCGCACGGTACCAGCGGACCACTTGGGGTTTGCGCCACAGATATGGATTCGGGATTACCAGAACGTGTACCAAACGGGTAAAGGGAAAGAATCCAATGGTAAGAAACGCAAGGATGACATGGAATTTGACCAAATGAGGCATCGCGACAACATAGCTGATATCCGGACTCAACGTGAAGATGGACCAAAGGTATGGCGAAAGGTTCGACGCGAACCAGGAGGAGCCCCAGGGGTAGAACATCGCCATCGCAATTCCGCTCACCGTTTGCACAAGTAGCATGCCGATCAGGATCCAATCGGTCCGCGTGGTGACTTTGCGAATTTTCAACATCGTCGCCCGCCGCAGCACAATACCCACCAGACCGATTAACGTCATCAGCCCGAACACGAGCGCCGCAATCTCCAGAATGTAGAGTCGCAAGGGATGGCTGTTCCAGGCCAACAGCGAACGGGGAATCAGGAATGCGATCAGATGGCCCACAGTAATCGCGAGGATACCGTAATGGAACGGCACGACCGCCCAAAAGTGACTTTCGTTTTCCAGAAACTGGCTCGACAGGCTGGAATACGAAAAGGACTGCCTCCAGTAACGGTAAATCGTCATCAGCAAAAGCGTGGAGAGGCAAATATAGGGCAGGGCCACAAACAGAAATTGGTCTAAAAAGTGTGGGTCCATCTCAGTCTTTCTGCGGTGTCTCATTGCCCGATTTCACCGGGAGAACATCGTCTGCCTCCGCGATGCTATCGGTTTTGTCTGCTCGTTGCGATTCCATCTCCGGGGTGCGTGGAAGATCCATCTGCAATTCCACCGTCTCGTCGGGTTCGCACGAAACGCACGGCATGGGAAAGTCGCGAAGTGGGTCACCGTGCGGGGCGGCGGATCGTACGACCGGTTCGGATAGATCGTCATCGCTATCGGCAGCGCGGCCGAATTCGTCTTCCAACACCAGAGAGAGACAACGGATCACGTCGCGAAACGGATTCTCGACCCGCTCGAGCGCCTGCTGCATCTTGTCCACCGCCGGATGCACACACGCCTGCACGAACCGCTCCGCTTCGTCCTGGTTCATCGCCGCTATGATCGCAAGAACATGGGCGAGATGGTCCGGCAGTTCCGTCGACTCTTCGAGGTCCCGCTCGCGCATCTCGTTGCGCAACCGGACAAGAAATAGCCCGCGGGCATACTCTTCGCCAAAAAGATGCCAACCCACCTCCAGCGCACAGGCCGGATTGACATCGAAGGTGCTGGCGTAGATTTCTTCCAGTGCCGTTAACTCCAACGGCTCGACAAAGGCACCGAAACGGGACATCGACTCCGCCGCCTCGGGCAACGCATCTTGCAGGATAACGTACAAAACCTCAGCCGCCTCGACGTACGTTTCGGTCGGATAGCTCAGCAGTTTGGCAAACGCGGAGAGCGCTTGTGTGCGATGCGACATCAGAGCCCCCTCCGCGGTCCACCGACGAATCCAAAGCCGGCATCCCTACGGTATTCATGCGGGTCTTTGATCATCTCGATCGCCTGCTCACGATACATCGGCGGAATCACGAATCGATCGTCGAAGGTGCATAGCGACGTGAGTTTGTAGATCGCTTCGGCTTCTTCTACCGAACAGTCCGCCTCGAACAACATTCGGTCAACCATTTCTCGATCGACATCCCCCACCGTCTCGGCGCGTCGGTGCCAGCGGACCGCCATCTGTTTGGCCAACGCATAGCGAACAACGCCCTCGTGGCCTGCCCCGAGCAGGTTGGCAAGGTATTTCATCGGCACGCGGGCATTGTCGATCTCGTGAAACAGATTGTCCGTTGCGTGATGGATCGTGTCCTCTTCGCGACTGGCCAGCACGGGCGACATCGGCGGCACGTAAAAAAGCATCGGCAGTGTCCGGTACTCGATGTGCGGCGGCAGTGCGATCTTCCATTTCATCACAAACTGATAGACAGGCGACCGCTGAGCAGCGTCGATCACGCCCTCGGGAATATCGTTGCGTTCGGCCTCGGCGATGACTTTGGGGTCGAACGGATCGAGAATGATCGATCGCATGCCTTCGACCAGCTCGTCATCGGGCAGCTTGGCGATCTCTTCTATACGCTCCGCGTCATAGAGCAAAACGCCCAAGTAACGGATCCGCCCCACGCAGGAATGGAAGCATGCCGGCGCCTGCCCCGTTTCCAACCGCGGAAAACAGAGAATGCATTTTTCCGATTTGCCCCAGAACCAGTTGAAATAGGTCTTCTTGTACGGGCATGCCGCCACGCACGACCGCCAGGCCCGGCACCGCTTCTGGTCAATGAGCACGATGCCATCTTCGCCGCGCTTGTACAGAGCGCCGGACGGGCACGAAGCGACACAACAGGGATTCAAACAGTGATTGCAAATTCGCGGCAGATAAAAAAGCACCAACCGCTCGACACTGCTCAACTGCATCCGCTGCTGTTCGGTCAGGCCTTCCAGATTCGGATCGTTTTCCGCATAAATCTGCGAGCCACCCAGATCGTCGTCCCAGTTGGGGCCGGACTTCACGTCGATCACCTCACCGGTGATTTTTGAAATCGGCAGTGCCGTCGGTTGATCGGCACCTTCCGGAGCGTTGAACAGGTGCTGGTAGTCGTAGGTCCAAGGCTCGTAATAATCGTCCATGCTCGGCATGTGCGGATTATGAAAAATATTGGGTACCACCTCGGCCTTGCCGGTCGACTTGATCTTGAGTTCACCGTCGTCGTTCTTTTCCCAGCCCCCCTGATATTTGTCCTGATTTTCCCACTGGGTGGGATAGCCGGTGCCCGGTTTGGTTTCGACGTTGTTCCACCACATGTATCCCGTGCCCTTGCGGTCGGTCCATACGTTCTTACACGCAACGCTGCACGTATGACAGCCGATGCACTTGTCCAGATGAAACACCATGGAAACTTGCGATCGAACGTCCATTGTTTATCTCCGTAGCAGAGGACCGGGAATCTTTTACACTCTGCACCGCTGCGAATCACAACCATGCCTCGTGGCGAACAATGTTCCCGACACCTTTCCTTTCGTCAAAAATCAACCGTCGGACACTTCCGCACCAGGATGTGCGTGTCGCGGTTACAACCGATAGGGCCCCAATAATTAAAGTGGAATGTAAACTGGCCATATCCACCGATCATAAAATTCGGTTTCAGGCGGGTTCGCGTCAGGCTGTTGTGCCCGCCGGCGCGCCGATTCTTTCGTAAGGGCGACTTGGGAACGCTGTAGGTCCGCTCGGGCGAGTGGTACAGAAGGCAAATGCCCGGTGGTATCCGCGCGCTGACCGCAGCACGAGTAACCACAACGCCGTGATCGTTGTAGACCTCCACCCAATCGTTGTCTTCGATTCCCAAAACCTCGGCATCCTGGTCGCTGACCCAGAGCGGATCGACACCGCGCGAGAGTGTCGTCATGCGTTCGGTGTCGCCGTAGGTCGAATGGATGTGCCACTTGCCGTGTGGCGTCAGGTAATTGAGCATCAATGTTCCTTCGACATCTTCGCTGAAATTCAGATCGGCATACTGCGTGGGAAGCGGTTTTGGCTTGAAGGTCGGCACATGTTCGCCGAATTCGATATAGATCGGATGGTCGAGATAAAAATGCTGCCGACCGGTAAGCGTCCGCCACGGAACGTCCGCTTCGACGTTGTAGGTAAACGCCGCATAGGGACGGCCATTCTCCAGCAGCCCCGACCACATGGGGCTGTTGATAAACCGGCGCGGCTGGCTCTGCAAATCCTTAAAGTCGCAGCGGACGCCGCGATTTTTTTCCGCGAGGTGTACCAGAGGCACCCCTGTCTTCGCTTCGATGTTCTTGTACGAACGGTACGCCAACTCACCGTTGGTGGTCGTCGCAAAATGCAGTACGACGTTGCAGACTTCCGTATCGCGCTTCAGTGATGGATACGTCTTGCCGCCCCAGGTCACGGTGGGGCTCGTTTTGAGATACTCGTCGTAGACATCGTCGACGGCATAGTGTGTCCCGTGGGCGCCGAGTCCGTTTTTGGAAACCATCGGGCCGTAGGAAATATATTGGTTGTACACGTTCTTGTAATCGCGCGAGACGACCTTGAAGGAGGGCATCGTCTTGCCCGGAATGGCCTGCGTCTCATCGCGAATCCACTCGCGGACCTCGCTCTGAGCAATCTCGGCAGGCGTATCGTGCGCCAGCGGCGTGGCAATCACATCCTCCACCGGTTCGGGAAAATGGCGTTCGGCCATTTCGGAAAAACGCTTGGCGACCGATTCGAAAATTTGCCAGTCGCTCTTCGATTCCCAACACGGCGGCACCGCCGGTGAGAGCGGATGGATAAAACTGTGCATGTCGGTCGAGTTGAGATCGGCCTTCTCGTACCACGTGGCGGCCGGCAGGATAATGTCCGAATAGAGGGCCGAGGTATCCATGCGGAAATTCAGGTCGACGACCAAGTCCATTTTTCCGTGGGGGGCGTGTTCGTGCCAGACGACTTCCTCGACCGAATCGGCCGCCATGTCTTCGCCCACGAGGTTGTCGTGCGTGCCGAGATAGTGGCGGAGAAAATATTCGTGACCCTTGGCGCTGGACATCAGCGCGTTGCCGCGCCAGATAAACCAGACCCGCGGCCAGTTTTCTTCGGCATCGGGGTCTTCGACAGAAAACTTCATCTCCCGATTTTTTAAACGCTCGGCAATCCAGGCCGAAATTTCATCCGCTCCCTTCGCTCCGTCGGCCCTCGCCGTCTGGGCGATGTCGAGTGGGTTTTCGGGAAACTGGGGATAGAACGGTAGCCAGCCTTGGCGGACTGCGCGGACCTGCATATCCATCGCGTGACCGCGCGCCGAACTGTTGGCCGCATGCTGGGGTACGGTATGGTAGTCGGTAAAATCTTTTTCGTACCTCCATTGGTCCGAGTGCACATAGTGCCAACTCGGCGCGTTCTGCAGACGCGACGGGGGATACCAGTCTTTCGCCAGCGCGATCGACGACCACGATTCCATCGGTGCGAGCTTTTCCTGGCCGACATAATGCGCCAGCCCACCGCCGTTCTTTCCGACGCAGCCGCAGAACATCAACGCATGGATACCGGCACGGTACATCAAATTGGCGTGGTACCAGTGATTGATCCCGGCGCCGATGATAATCGTGCACCGTCCGTCCGTCTTCTCCGCAGTAGTGGTCCACTCGCGGGCGAATCGAATCAATACATCGCGACCGATTCCTGTGTACTTCTCCGACCAGGCGGGCGTATAGGGCGATTCGGTGTCGTCGTAATCGGCCGGATACTCGCCGGCCAAGCCACGATCCACGCCATACTGCGCCATCAACAGGTCGTAGACCGTTGTGACCTGCACCGACTCGCCATCGGCCGTCTCGATCGACTTGACCGGCACACCCCGGGTGCAGACGGTCCCGGCACCAAAATTATCGAGTTCGATCTGAATGACAGCGTTCTGTTCGGCGAGAAATGTCAGTTGCGGGTTGATTTCATTTCCATCTTTGCCGTCCTTGAGCAGCAAATTCCATTTGCCCTGCTCCTGGCCCCAACGGAAACCGGAACTTCCCATCGGCATCTTGGGCCGATTGGCCACTTCGTCCCACATGAGAAATTTCCAGTCGCCATGTTCCTCGTCGGCATAGTCTGCCAACCGTCCGGCGCGGAGCAATTGGCCGGGTCGCATGACACCATCGTCCCCTTTGACGAGTTGCAC
The DNA here is from genome assembly GCA_030751095.1 of Pirellulales bacterium. GTDB lineage: Bacteria > Planctomycetota > Planctomycetia > Pirellulales > UBA7805 > UBA7805. Next base: position 16,382 of record JASMGX010000001.1, read on the forward strand.
CAGATAGGGCGCGTCGGTGTACTTGCGGGTGTACTGCAAAAACGAAGGAACCGGGTTCTTGTGATGGCATTCGGTCAGCAGGACGTGGTTGACCGCCATCCACCAGGCGCCATCCTGCCCTGCGTTCAAACCGACCCACTCGTCGGCATATTTTGAGACCTGGCTGAAGTCGGGCGAAAAGACCCACATCTTGGTCCCGTTGTGGCGGGCCTCGGCGGCAAAATGGACGTCCGGGGTGCGGGTCATGTTGAGGTTCGAACCCATCACGGCCAGCATTTTGGCGTTGTACCAGTCGGCACTTTCCGCCACATCGGTCTGTTCGCCCCACGTCTCCGGCGACGCGTTGGGCAGATCGCAATACCAATCGTAGAAAGAGAGCGAAATGCCGCCGAGCAGTTGCATGAGCCGCGCGCCGGACGCATAGCTGATCATCGACATGGCGGGAATCGGCGAAAATCCCGCAATGCGGTCCGGCCCATGTGTCTTGATCGTGTGCACGAGAGATGCTGCGATGATTTCCAAGACGGTGTCCCAGTCGGTTCGACGCAACCCGCCCTTACCCCGCGCACGCTGCCACCGCTGGCGGCTTTCCGGATTGCCGACCAGGCTCGCCCACGCTTCGACAGGATCGCTGCACTCGGCGCGGGCCTTCCGCCAGAGGTCCACCAGCGCACCGCGAATGTACGGATATTTCACACGCAGCGGACTGTAGAGATACCAGCTATAAGAAATCCCCCGCTGGCAACCGCGCGGTTCGTAGGGCGGTATGCCGGACTCGAGCGCAGGATAATCGAGCCCCTGCATTTCCCAGGTGACGATTCCGTCTTTAACGTGGATCTGCCAGGTACAGCCACCGGTGCAGTTGACACCATGCGTGCTGCGGACAATTTTGTCGTATTGCCATCGATTACGATAAAACTCCTCCCAACTGCGGGCCTTGGGATTCACTTCGTCTCGAATCCACCCGATTGCGTCCAACAGACTCATGCTTTACCTCTTTTGGGTAGGGATTCGACCAACGGCCGACGGACGGCGTGGAATCGTCGCTTCCAGATCACATCAAAGAGAAAGATAATCGCCACCGCCCCAATCAGACCGCTCAGCAGAAACGCCACCCGATTGCCCGCCGTACTCGCGGCCTGTTGGCCAGCGGTCGATTCGAAGTAGGCCACAAGGGAATGGATTTCGTTACTTGAGAGTGGATGTTTTTTGAAGATCGGCAACATCGTCTCGGTCGCAGGCGCCATCAACCAGGCACTCAACGTCGCGCGTCCTTCCAGCCGTTCACAGATGTTTGTCAGGTCGGGTCCCAGTTGTCCACCGCCCAGTGGTGCAAGACCGTGAATGCTATGGCAGGAAATACATGATGCACCACCCGCCTCGAGCGGCCGGACCCCCAGAAAGATTTCACTGCCTCGTTCGCGATCTTCCTCGGTAAACGGCTCGGTCGATATTTGCAGCCCGCGGAATTGGGACTCGTCGAGTTTTGACTCCGTCTCAATCAGCTCAAGCAGCTTTTCCGCACGCTCCCGCGTCATTTGTGGCGCCATCGGCATCGGAACGCGGCGCGACTCCTCGAATATTTTTTTGGCATACGGGTCGCTGCTGGCGAGTACGGCGGTCGGGTTCATGATGAACTTAATCAGCCACTCGCGATCGGGCTGCCGCTCGGTAATGTCTTTCAGGTCCGGGCCGGTGAGACGCCCGCCACCGATGGTGTGGCAGCTAAGACAGTTCTGGCGAAAATAGTCCGGGGTATCCTGTGCCGATGTGACCAGTGGCAACGCGGCTACATAAGAGAGGGCGAAAAAGAGTAGGAGGGGTCTCTTGATTCGAGTCAATCGTGACACCACGAACATTCCGAGGCTTGTTGCTTTGGTCTCTAGAAAATCTAACCAAGATGGACGAAATGACAACCTAGCACTCCCAAAAATGGGCAACAAGATCATTAAGTCCAATTTCATCAAATTTTCCCTGGACGGTTCCTTCGAGGTCTAGATAGACCTTCTCGCGGTGCCTGAACTAGATTGGACCTACGGGAACCTGCGGAGTTGCACCCCCCTTCTCATCGTGGGGTTCGGCGCCTGGAAAGTCAAGCGTCGTGCCACCTCTTTTTCAAACCTACCGGGTCGTTGTCACTCGGACTCTTTACCCGTCGCCGCGTAGCCCGAACGGGGCATGGCGTTCTGCCGCCCCACCGGAACGGGGGCGTTCTCCCGGCTCGATCTTTATCCCCGCTTAGCCCCATTCCCCTCCGCCGGATGAGAACTTTTCTTCGACAAGCCGGCCAAACTCCGAACAGGCAGTATCGATCTGTTCGAGGATCTCCTCCCGCGACTTGCCGACGCAGCTGCGGGCCGCTGCGATCATGGTCTGGCACTCGAAGCGGTCCATGATCCGCGCCGCGGCGAGCAACCGGGGTGTCTCCTCAGAGGGAATTGCGAGAAACCCATGCTTGTCTGCATGGATGAGCATTCCCGGCTCGACGCGGGTGCCAAAAACTTCGACCTCGCAGTCCCAGCGGACCGGTATGCCATAGGCGTGCCCCACGCACAATCGCCTGGCGATCGCCTTAAATCCGGCGTTGCACATCTCATCGACGTCGCGGATCGCGCCATCGATAATGGTCCCCACGCACCCGAGGCTCCGATGGATGTTGCTGTTCACTTCGCCCCAGAAAGCACCATAGGTGAACGGCTTGTCGAGATCCTGAACGACGACGATTTTCGGCCCCGGCACAGACGCAACATATTTTCGATAGTCGCTCCATGCATCCGGATTCTTCTGCTGGTGCTCGGCGTTGCCCGGTTCGATCACCACGGTCACCGCGCGGCCGACCATCGAGCCCATCTGAGGCATGAAATCGTGGGTTTCCTCAAGGTTGAAACAGTCGCGCCCTGCATCGCGGCTTGTAAGCTGTTCCCATCCATTGTAGATGGTCGGCGTATTCCAGCGTTTCAGCTCGAGCATTTCTTCGTGTTCGATCATGATCGCGGCTCCTTCACCTGCGTAGTGAGTGGTTGCTGTGTATAGAGCGTGAGGCCCGCCAGGCTGCGGCGACTCGTAGGAAGGACAAGGCTGACGACGTACCCTATGACAAAACAGGTGGCAACACCAGTCGCGCCGTACGCCCACGGGTGCAGCGGGAAGTATTGCTTGATCAAGTACTGGAGGATACCGGAGGCGATAATGCCGACGAGCGCCCCTGCGCCGCTGGCGCGTCGCGTGGCGATGCCGAGCAAAAACACCCCGCCGAGCCCGCCGCCGAACAGGCCGATGTACTTGCTGAACTCATCCCAGAGCGACTTGATATCGGGTTGCGAGGCCATCCAGAGCGCAAAGGCCATACTCAGTACGCCGATCACCACCGTAACGACCCGTGCGGTCGCGAGCGCTTTGGCCTGCGAGATGTCCTTGCCGAACCGCTGGTAAAAATCGGTGGTGAACGCGGCGGAAACGGAGTTCATCGACGAGTCGAGCGAACTCATCGCCGCGGCAAAGATCGCGGCAACGAGGAGCCCCGCGACCCCGAGGGGCATCTGCGTAACGATAAAGAGCGGGAAGATCGCACTTTCGTTCGCGAGCGTCGGGTCCATCGCGTGCGGATGCGAGCGATAAAACGCAAAGAGCATCGAGCCGAGGCTGAAGAACAGCAGCGTCGCGGGGATGGTCAGGGCGGCGTTGGTCCAGATCGCCCGCCGGGCCCCCCGTTCGTCTTTGGTCGTAAGATACCGCTGGATCACCGTCTGATCGGTGCCATAGCTGATCAGTTGCAACCCGAAACCGCTGATGACGATGGTGAAGAATGTTGCATCTTTCCAGTCCCAGCGGAAGTCGAGCATCCGAAATTTGTCGCCCGCCTCGGCCAGCGCAAGCGTGCCGCTCCACCCCCCCTCGATCTGCATGGGGATCAGGATCAGGCACAAGAGCGCACCGCCCATCAGCACGAGTACCTGCAGCACGTCGGTCCAGATGACCGCCTCCATACCGCCCATGACGGTGTAGAGGATGCAGAGCAGGCCCATGATGGTGATGCACAGATTGATGTCGATCCCGGTGACCACACTCAAGGCGATCGACGGCAGAAACAGCACGATCCCGATCCGCCCGAACTGGAACAGCATGAACATCGCGCTGCCGATCAAGCGGACCGGCAGGTTGAAACGCAACTCGAGGTACTCATACGCGGTAGTCACATCGAGCCGTCGGTAAAAGGGGAGGAACAGAAAGATGATCAACGGAGCGATGGCGACGATCGTCATGTTGGCCCAAAAGTAACGCCAGTCGGTCGCGAAGGTTTTGGCGGGGATCGCCATAAACGTGAGCGCCGAGAGTTGGGTCCCAAAAATACTCACACCTGCAGCCCACCACGGAATGCGTTTGCCAGCCTTGAAAAAATCTTCCGTCGAATGCATCCGCCGCGAGAAGTAAAGTCCCATGAGGACCAGGACCAGCAGGTAGAGCCCCAGCACCGTGTAGTTCACCCGATCGAACGTGCTGCGCGAGATCGGCCTGGCCAGCAGCATCTGTCCGCTACGGACGCCGGGACGGATTTCGCCGGATGCCAGGACGATATCCTCGCCCCACCGCACCGCAGCGGTAGTGACAGGCCCCCCTTTCGCATGATGTTGCCCATCGACCGGTTCGGTGGCGGCGGGAATGGGATTTTTTAGTTTGCTCCACGTGTCGGTCACGGTGTGATACGCCAGCACATCGCGCGAAAACCCCGGGTGCTCGCTACCGCGGAGACGATTGAGTTCTTCGAGCGTGCTCGCCGCCGCCTGCTGGTTGCCTGCCGCCCGGCAGGTGTTGAGGTCCGCTTCGAGCCGAAGAATTTTTGAAAACACATCTCCGCGATCGCCACCGAACACGAGAATGTTGTATTTCCCCGATGCGAGGCCGCTACCGGCCATCACCGAACGGGGCGCATCGCCACCAACATCGCGGAGCCTCTTCCAGCTTTTCTGTTCGGGGTCCAATGCGTAGGCGTCGGTCAGGATCACCGACTCTTCGGCGTTGCCCGGGGTGCGTCCGGAAAAGAGGTAGACGTTGTTGCGGGTGCCGTCGTTTTGGGCGGCGACGACCGGCAGGATGCGTGCCGGGCCGGGGATCGGCGGCCCGGCCTGCCACCTCCAGGGGAGGACGTTGCCCGCAGCATCTTTGGTGACGCGTGCGCGGTCCAGGTCGAGCATCCAGACCTTGTCGGTCGCGCCTGTTTGCGTGGCGCCACCGAGAACGTAGATTTTGTTGCCTACGATCGTGCCGCCGAGCATTGTGGTCGCCTGCGGGAGCGGTGGGAAGGGATGAAAATCCTCCGCAGGCTCCGGCGCCTCGGCATACCGGTTTTTGAGTCTGACCGATTCGCTCTGCGGGTCCCAGGCGAGCAGAAAAATTTGGTCCGAGGGGTGTGTGGTGCTCGTCGCCTTACCCCCGGCATCTTCGGCATAGGTTTTCCATTCACCTCCGATACAGAGCACACCTTTGGGTGTCGGGATCGACGTGCCGTAGGCGAGCGGCTGCGGCAGGTGCGTCTTGGCGACGGACCATTCGGGCGACGCACCATTTTGTTTACTCAGCACAAACACGGTGTCGTAGTAGATTTTTTGTGGCAGCTTGCCAGTCGCATCGATCGGGATCCAGGGCAGGCCATCGGGAAAATTGGCGCCGCCGGCGACGATGAGCCGGTCGTGGTGGACCCCGGCGAACGGGCCGGCCACACCGAGTGCGGTCGACTGCTGCCCGCTGCCGTCGGGCAGTGGTGGGAGTTGGCCTTCTGCCTGCGCGTCTACCCAGTTGAGGTAGGCCGCGCCGGTTACCTTTGGCCCGGCTTCCTTTGGCCCGTTTTTCTGCGGCCTATCCTTTGGCCCGTCGGCCCAGGCAGAGACGCTCGCGAGCCACATTCCCGCTGCGAGAAAGAGGATCGGCTTCACGATACACCTTTTACACACCTTTTACGATTCTCTGTGCGCGTTTCGCTGTCGATTTTTGGAGAGTGCATCCAAACGTTACCACCGGCCAGCTACGCAGACAAGATACCGAAAAACCAGTCACCTGCGGGCCGGGAGAGCTAAAAAAGAGAGATCCTTGTGCCCTATGAATGGGAGCGGTCGCATTCGGCGATCGGCATCGATTTTGGCCAGTCATCGCCACCAATCTACCGGATCGAAAAAATGCCGCTAAAATGAAGGGCGGTAGGGACGACCGCCAACACCCACTTCGCCCATGCCCTCGGCAACCGTAAGGTCGGGGCAACAAGGTGCGGGCAAGAAGAATCTGGATCGACTTGAGAGCGTATGAAGAAGGCATGACACAAAAATGATTCCGGGGCGGTAGCTCAGTTGGGAGAGCGCTGCGTTCGCAATGCAGAGGTCGAGGGTTCAACTCCCTTCCGCTCCACTTGATGTCAAAGTCATGCCTCGAACAATTTAACCTGCACACCCCGGCTCAGGTCGCACGCAAGGCCGGCACAATCTCCGCGCGGGCCGCAACAATCGCCGGCGCAATGCCGGCAAGCAGACCGATATTCGCCGCGATCAGCAGACCCCAAAGCACCACACGCAGCGAGCCAAACCGATAAGCAAAATGCGGTGTCTCAAAACGCAAGTCAGACAGCAGCGGCTCGGCGAGAAAAGAAAAAGATCACCAGTCCGGCGATGATCATGAGGAGACCTGCAAAAGGGAAGATGCAGGTCAACAGGCTGGCGAGTCCCAGCACAATCAATATCAGTGAGCCTCGGCGGTCGCCGAGCGCAGAGAGGACGCCGCGGCGGATCCAGCGGATCAAAATCAGGGCCAGGACCACGACACCGACAACCCACCCGAGCGCTATCAGACGGTCGAGCAGCGGCGTGGAGATGGTCCGCGCGCTAATTTGGGCGTTGCCGCGAGGGGTTGTGAACAGGTAGAGGTCGCCCCGCGCAGGGATCGTAACCTCAAGACTCGCCATCCCGCCAATCGAAGGTCCACCGGTCGTCGGCAAAGCTGCGTCCTGCGGACTTTCTTCCAGGTCCGCTCTAGCGATCTCGGCGGGTTCAGGGATCTTCCCCTCCTTGCGTGCTCTTTTCTTTTTGGCCTTGCCCTTCCGACCGCCAGCCTTGCCGCCGGGTTTGTCCTGATTGGATTGTTGTGCTTCGAGTTTTTCCTGGTAGCGGCGGGCGTTGTTCTTGGTGCTTTCGATGTCCGACTCGGGGCGATAGAGGAAACCAGAATCTCCGCCATCACCGCCGATAACGCCACCGCCGATGCCGCCCTGCCCGCCTATCTCACTTTTTTGGATTTGGCCTTTTTGGATCGAGTCTGCAAAAAGATCTGCTTTTCCGCCGACCTTGTTGGAGGTTTTATCGGGGTCTTGCGCAACCTGATAGCGACCGGCCTGTTGGGCGGGGGCGGGGGCAGCCAGTTCGCTTTGGCTCTCTTGGCCGCCCTCTGCCGAGAGGAAACCATCACGATCCAACTCGTTTCCCACCAACCACTTTTCGTTGAATCCCCGGTCGACTGGACGCTCGGCATCATTGATTCTGCCACCGATCCTCCAACCATTTTCCAACTGTTTCAGCTCGCCATCAGCGTTCCAGTTACGGCCCGTGTCCTGCACGACATTCGAAGCCCGGTCGTTGCGTTGGGCTCGCCACGCCTCGTCCAAGCGACTGCGGTTGTCAACCGTGTCGATTGTCGCGTCCACGACGTCCGCCTTTTCCAACTTGTCCCCAACAAGGTCCCGCCAAGTGGCGTTCAGATCGACATTTTCGCTGAGTTCCTGATTTAAATGCCTTTCTTCCTGCTGGTTGATCAATTTATTGTTTTCTGCCATCAGTCCACTCGAATTCGCGATCGCCCTGGCCCTGGCGTAATCGTCATCGCCACTGAGGACCTCGGCGAGTTTTTGTAGTTGTCTTGTGTTGTAAGCTACCTGGCCCGCTGCATGGTCTGCTTCGGTCACCAGTTTCATGTCGCCACCAAAGTCGAACCAAGAATGGTTTTTCGGCAAGTAGAGCCGCACCTGGCTCGTCTCGACGTTGATATTGACAGTATGAATCAGCGGAAAACCGACCGTGCCCAGGTTGCCAAGCGACCCGAGTGTACCCCCATATTTGAGAATTACGGCGTAGTCCTGGTCCCCCTTGGCAGTTTTGATGAGCGGGATCTGCAGCTTGGCCGCGCCGCCGGTTGCAGGCTCTTCGATAGGTTTAACGGGCTCACCCGCCACCGTGGCGGACCAGAGGTGGGCTCCGGTGGGCAGGGCGATTTCTAAAAACTGCTCGGTTTCGTTATCGAGACGATATTCCTGAACGCCACGAAAGGCACCGCTGCCATCGACAACGAGCTGGGTCCGCGCGAGGCCAATCGAAGCGCGGGCTGTTTCGACCGCTTTGCGCTCGCGCGTCTTGAAGGTCAATTCAGCGGTGTCGGAACCTTTGCGGACGACATAGGCCAGGGTAAGCCCCTCGCCGAGCAACGCGGCAAGCTCTCGCCATTGCTGCTGCTGTCGATTGAGCACCTCCAGGCCACTGTGCTGCTCAACCACCAGTTCGTCTCGACCTGCATTTTCGAGGACCACGAATCGACGCCTGGTCTGCCCTGTCTGAACCACAGGGATCGGCGCCGTATGGAGGCCTTCGGTCAACAGATGGTCGTGAACGATCTTGACGTCGAACTGCCCCTTGAGATCGTCTTGCAGGTCGAGCTGCACGCGGACGAGTGGCTTGCCAGCGACGGGCGTGACCGTCGTTTGCCTGAGTTGCGGGGCACTGATCCGAGCCTGCTGCATCGATTCAGGCAATAGAAAAACAACCTGGCGAATCCCGGCATCGCTGATACTGAAATCGAGCAGGATGGTTTCTTCAATGGTATTTTCAGTGATTTTCGTGTTCGTAATGGTGCGGCAGGTCACTTTGGGCTGGCGACGGGTGAAGGCAAGTGACCCGGCATAGTCGGCATTGCGGGCACGAAGAACCAGCCTTGCCAACTCGCGTTGCTGCCGCTGGATTAGCCAACTGTAAACACTCTGCGGCAATACATTTTGGCAATTTTGTAGATTTGCTGCGCGGACTTCGTAGGCCGGATCGACCTGAAGGACAATATCGCTTTCCTGATGGTCAACGCCCAAGATCGATAATTGTGGCAGCTCAAAAGTTTTTTTGTCGGTACCACCCTGAATCGTACCGCCGATGAAGACAGGAAAATCGCCCCTCCGACCCTCGCCCAACTGGATACTCAATACGCGTTTGCCCTCTTCCTCAGCCACCGACCACTGAAACGGCTCCGGCGCGCGGACACGGTTATTCAGCTCCAGGCCCTCCGGAAGCACGATCTTCAAGCGAAAGATTTTTCGACGTTTCACCCGATATTGGATCCGGCTCTCAAGCGTCGTTTCTCTTTGGGCGACGCCGAGGATCGATTGCACGGTGGCCGATGTCTCCGCAGTGATTTGTGCGTCCGAGAGTCCAATTTGAAACGGCGTCGAAACAAACCGATACGTCTGGTAGGGCTGGATGCCGAGCGGACTCTCTTCAGCTCCGATCACCGCGGCCAGGCGGGTCGCGGCTTGATCCGAAGCATCGGTTCGTGTCGCGCCCGCGAGCTGGGTCGTCTGCAATTGCAGGATCGGGCTACGGCGAACGGTCAGCTTGCCCCGGTGCAGTGCAGCTCCGGTGACCATGACGTTGGGAACATCAAACGGGGATACCTGCTGTTGGCCCACGGCCCGATGCTGTGAAAGTTGGATCGTAACGCTCTGCTGGCCTTGAGACGCTTTCAACAGCGTGATCTCCACCTGCTGGGTATCGCCCACTGTTTTGGCTTGCCAATTACGAACATTGTCACCCACAATTCGTTCGAGCAGATACTCTTTTGGAACGGCGATCGTGAACGAATCGCGTAAGGTCCGGCCAAAGTCGACCTGGAGGCGCCACATCAGGAAAAGACCATCTTCGCGGACATCAAATACGGCTTGGGAGTTGGCAGTCAGGGTGCGGTCGATCGCTCCCTCGGCCACCGTCGGTCGCCATTCGATCTGCAACAACCCATCTGCGGCGAGGACTGTTTCGATCGTTTCGTTGTTTTTGGTGGTCTCGTAAGTCTTGCGGTCGGCGGCGGCCGGCATGCGGATTTCGGTCTTGGCCAGCGGAACTTCGAGCGTCAGCGCCGTCGCCGGGGAAAATGGAATGTTGCCCGAGAGCAATCGCCATCCGCCACGACGCTCCAAGGGCAAACGAACCGCCACGTCGAGCCGATGCCGCCCTTTTCCGGACGCCAAGAGTACGACCAGCGGCCGTTGTGGCCGTTGGGAGACCGCCGGGCCGGCCCGCTGCGCTTTTTTCGTCTTTTGAACATTCGCGTGGCGAAGCTGTGGGACTTGGGCAGGAGCATTCGTCGCGGCCGGGTCGGCTGCTGAGATGAATCTCAGCCGGGCCGGCTGTCCGTCAAGCTCCGCTTCGGTCAACACACCCCCAGCCAGTGCCAGCGGCACGGAGACGACGTCATCGTCGGTGAACAGATCGACATCCACCGAGCCACGGACGAGGAGAAATGTATCTCCTTCCAATCGAGCGGAGAATGCTCCACCCGAGAGGGCGAATTTGGCCGTCTGCTCCGCGACCTCGATTTTTTTGTCCGGGTGCGCCTGGTTCCAAAGTTTCACATACTGGTCGTAAGGGACCAAAACCTTTTCCGCTTGCTCAGCCCGGGAATCGATCCCGACCCCATCGCCAACATTGTAGGGGATGATGATTGCGTCGCGCGGTATCTTGACCGGCTCCGGAGGTGGCGCGATCTGGACGATCACCGGCGGCGCGGCCTCGGAAATTGCCGAAATCGTAATGAACAACAACAGGATCGTCGCCGTGACCGAACGGGTACCTCGCGTTGGCCGACGGCCGCAGCATTGATGAGCAAACCAGCGGAGGATTCCGACAAACAAGTAGTAGGGAATCAACAGACAGGCGGTGAAAAAGGCAACGTCAAACGAGTCGCCAAGCTGGTTGGTCCAACCCGTTATGAGCGGCACCAGGCTACTGATCAGGATGACAGCAACGAGGTAACGCGTTTTGGTCCCCACCGGTCGCCGGGTCAGGAGAAGGCCGACCAGCAGGATCGCCAGCCCGATGGCGGCAGCAAAAGACTGAACGCGATTTTTCTCGATGAGTTTTACTCGCAGGAGCGGGTCGACACCGAGGCTCTGGAATGAAATGTCTTTAGCCGATTTTTCGGGTAGATCGATTTGCAGACTGCTGAGACCTTCCAGGGCCCAGCTGCCTGTTGTTTTTGACTTGAAATATTTCCCGGACCTGGGCGGTACGCTCCGTGTGCTGGCCCTTCCTCCGTAGGCACGAGAGCCGAAGGCAGAGGCAGAGCTCGGTTCTGCTTCTTCTAATAGATCCATTTCTTCTGTTGTTACTTCCATTTCTTCTATTTCATCTATTTCGTCCAATGCAAATGCATCGACGTCGGAATCCTCCGCTATTTCGATCGTCAACTCTCCCCTACCCGAGCTCAAACGCTCTCTTTCTGCAAAATCCTCGGCTGCCCTGCGACTTGATTCCCTCACACTCTGTATGCTCGAGAGCATAACGAATGGCTGAAACCCTCCGGCCAGGTAATACAGGGTCCGGACGACGGCCGCTAATGGTGAGGGTCTTTGTTGAGCCTGACTGAGAAACACCGTCCCTGCCGAACTGGCAACACGGTAACCGGCAGGTAGTTGCAAGCTCCACTGGACGTCGGCGACCGGGACTTCCGCCCGCTGCCGGTCGGGAGCAGACCACAAGTAAAGTTTTGGAGCAGCCAGTTCGACCGTCCCCATCAGGCCCAACACATCCGACGGTGTCTCGAAGACAACCTGTAGTTTCCGCACCCCAGCGGTCGTTTTTGCAGGGAGGCTCAACAGCAACCGCCGCGATTCCCGTTGCGGCTTGATCGGTTCCCCGTCCAGAAACGCAGACCAGAGGCTCGACCCGGGCGGAAGTTCAATTTCCAGGTAGGAAGCCTTGGTCCTCAACTGATAGCGAGCGACCGTCTGGCTGATGCCATCGGCACCGATCGCGGTCACCAACTCAGCACGCTCGATGATCGCGCCGGGCAAACCGTATCCCGGATGGCGAAAGACGTTGATCTTGATATCGGCCTTTCCCCCACCGTAGGCGTAGGCACCGAGCAGCCGGGGACCGGGCAGGTACTCGGCGGCGGAGAGTTCTCCCACGTCAACCTCTCTGGCGGTCGTCACCACCTGCACATCGAGTTCCGGGCTCCCCTCCACGGCAACGTGGCCCGATTGGAATGCCACGTCAACGGCTGCAATCAGCGGCAACGGCAGATTTTTCGGTTCTTCCGACTCAAGCCGCTGCAAAAAATCGACGGCCAGGCGAATGTGGCCACGGCGGCGCTGGGCCAACAAAACCGTCCAGCGTCGCACGCCGCCGGTAAGCTGGCTGCTGAATTCCTTCAACGCAGCACCGTCCATCCCCTGGATCGAGATGGAGTCGGGCGTGTCGGCGGGCAACTCGACGATGAGCTTGCGAACGCCAGCCTGCTGGACCAGGAAATCGACCTCGTAGTGCGCTTTGAGACTGTCGGGCAACACGGTTAAAAATGAATACGTGCGGGCAGTGATCCAGGGATCACGCCGCTCGACGGTTAAACTGGCTCGATAGGGCTGGCGGTCGTAGAAATAGGCGAGCGCTGTGGGAACGTCTGCCAGGCCATACCTGGCCCGGTCTTGTTGATTCAAGGGAATCAATCCTTCGATCCGGTCCGCGCGCACGATCAGATCATCCTGGGCGACGACCGCCAGGGCACCGATGTCCTGAACGGCGTTGCGGACAACAAAGGCTGGAAAAGTCAGCTTGTTCTGCTTCCAGTCGTTGAGCCAATTTTCTGGTACCGAGACCGCGGCGATTTGAAAAACAGTCGGCACCCGGACCGGAGCCCCCTTGGGGACGCGGATGCGGAGCAGCGAGGCGGTATCCCCCTCTTCTTGTTCGTGTAGCACCACCTGCCCATCGGCACCGCGAACGCTCGTCACGTGCCAACCTTTCGGCATCTCGATTTCCAGTTCAAAAAGTCGCTCGGCGGTCGGAACGACGGTAAAACTGGCGCGCAACGCCAACTCGCTTTCCGAAACCGTCAGCATCAGGTTCGAGACAACCTCGTGTTGCGCGGGCGGTTGGACGAAGCGGGCAGTCAGTCCGTAGTCCGCTTGGGGTGCGAAGTAGGTGACAATCGAGCGAATCGCAGGAGCCCCCGGTTCGGTCTGCAGGACGCTTTTTGGAATACTCCACATGAGCACCTGATTTTCGATCGTAATCAACCCGCTGGCGGTGATTTGTTCGGCATCGAGCCGCTCTTCCGCCACGAGCCCGACGACCGCGACCTGGCCGGCGACATCGAGCGGAGTCAAACGCGGCAATTGCCAATCATCCAGCGCCACTGCCGTTTTGATCAGCACAATATTCATGGAAACGGTACCCGCTGCCGGCTCGCGGAGTTTGACCGTCAGCACCCTTTGAGCATCTTTCCCCTCTACCGCCCATTGGGCCAATAGTGGCGACTCGACCTGGCTGACCTCAAACCCGTCTGGCAGCGCAAATCGAAATTGTGCCGCTTCGCCGTAGAGCACGCTCATCGAGACCTGGGCGTGCAGGCGTTCGTAGGCCTTGGTGACTTCGTCCACAAGGACGCTGCGTGCCACGACAACCTGCCGCGTCTGGGCCGCTCGGTTATTGAGCGACATGACCACCGATAGCGGGCCACCTGGCGGGAGCAGCTCAAGTTCTGTGGTGTCGGCGGTCAGCTTGCGGCTCACCACCGCCGCGCCGCTTTTTACTTCCACGTTTCCCGGCACGACGAGTTGCAATTTCGTGCTCGGTGGCGTCGGGACCTGGATGTTCAACGCCTGTTCGGCAGCAGAGGCCTGCAGCGGCGCAAGCAGATCGAGCACTAACGTGTGCTGGCCACGTCCTTCGACAAACAATACGATCCGGCCGTCCGGTCCCCTGGCCAACGGTGCCGGTGTCTTGTCGAGCGTCGCGGCGCGGATACCGACGCCGCTGAAACGTAACGGCAACTGTTGCAGTCCATCTTCCAGCACATCGACCTGCAACGTGCCGGTGATTCTCGCTCTGTCCTGTTTCAAGCTCCCCTTGTAGAGGGCCGACAAGACAAGCGCCTTGACAGGCGGCGGTTCGCCGGGCGAAGTGCGGACGCGGGCCAGCATCTCTTCGTATTGCTGGCGTTTCATGAAAACCCGCCGCACGCCGCTCTTTAGAATGACGTTCAAGTCTTCGAACGGGACGAAGATTTCACGCACGACTTCGGGTTGTTTGGTCGGTGGTGGTGCGGCCGGGGCAGGCGCGATGTTGGCGAGCAGCACGAGGAGAAAAAGCAACCGCTTGTGACTACCGCAGCGTGCCGGAGTGAACGTTTCTCTGCGACTGGAGGTCACAGCCACCATTCTGCAACCGCAAACCGAGGAAAAAAACCTAGCCATCGGCCCGGCCTCCTTCCGAAGAGCCGCCTGAGGGTTCGTCACCGTCGTCACCGTCAGACCCTTCTTCCGGTTCCAACTCGGGAGGAGATTCGCTACTTTTCCCCTCTCCCTGCTTCTCGGTCTCTCCCGGTATCTCCCCCTCTTCGTCTCCCGATGGTGCATCCGCAACGATGCCTGCCGTCACAACATCGCCTCGAGGTGGATTGCGCCTCGATGCGAGCCTCGGCAGGTCCCGGATCACAAACCAGACACCCCAGAGGATGAGCACGATGGCGAGCGCCCAAAATAACACGCCCCGCAGCACCTCACCCGAGAGCGTTGGCAGGAAGACACCCATCAGGATCAAGGCGATTACCAGAACGGCCAGCGCCGTGAACTTCTCCGAAACGCGCCGTCGAATCATCACCAACCCGATCGCCAGGACAGCGAAGAAGACAATCGACTGAAACCAGTTTTCGTTCATGGTCACTAAACAAAGCGCGCCTTTTTTACCACCCGGTGGCTGAAGTGTTGAGAACAGATAGAGTTGACCGGCGACAGAGAAGGTGTCCGTAATGTTGCCCTTCTGTTTTGTGCCCGTGGCGACTTCCTCGAGCAATTTCTTCACCCTCTTGCGGGAATTGGATAACGGGTGGAAGCGCCACCAGGGGGGCTGCTGGTTGGTCCACGGTCCGCTGACCCCCAACAAAACCTGCTCGTCCGGCACGTATGCGCACAAGTAGACATTTTGCACCGCGGGTTCGTCCGGAAAAGAGGGTACCTGCAGGTCTCGGGCCGAACCTGTTTGCGTATAATTCAGTTCCAACAGGAAGGTGTCTTTTGCGTCGAGACCTACCAGCGGTATGTAGTAGTTGTCTTTGCCACCACTTTCCAGTGGCACGGACTGGCCGTTGATTCTTACCGGCTGTGCATCAAATTCCGGCTTGTTCTCGTTGTTCGTGGGGAGCACCAATTTGATGCGTTGCCGCGCGCTTCGCATCCGGTAACGGGCTTGCACGGCAACCTGGCCGGAGCGGGTGATGACCTGGCGGACGACCCCCATTTCGATGCTCGTCCGTTTCACTGCTTCCAGTTTGTACCGCGTGGCTTCCAGGATGAGCTTCCAATCGTCATAAAATTCGAACGCCAGGGCGGCACCTTCAAGACGGTCTTTTTGATCAATGTCATGCTGCGGGTCGACCGGACGCAAGCGGTCCACCTCGCTCGGTCGTACGTCGATCGTTTCGCTCTTGGCGACCACGATCTGTCCCCAGGCCAGATCGACACCGGAGGGCTTCAGCGACGGCACGACGATCGACACCGGCTTGCCGACTTCCAGGTCGCTCATGTTCTGCTCCCACTCGAAACCGACGACCACCTCGCCAAGCAGTTCGGTCTCGCCTGCCAGCTCCATGGCGACATAGCCTTCGCCGACATCCTTCGGCTGTGTCTGCATCCGCACCTGGCGAATGGCCGGCGTGGTGTTGTTCATTTTTTCGATCAGGTCCGCCGGCACGTCGATCCTCAACGACTCGACGCCGCTGTAGCGAATCAAATAGTAGAAGCGGGAAACATATTTGACTTGGCCCGACTTGATTTCCACAGTCAGTAGCTGGCGGACGGTGATGTGTGGCTTTCGCCTTTCCGCTTGGACAACGAGCGAGACCGCTTGGTCGGTGAACGCAAAGGCCAGGGAAGGTTTGGCTTTGGGAAACCGTGTGTCGCGGCAGGTGGGGATCTTCTGATAAGCTGCAGCGATGGAGACACTGCGAAGCCCTTCCTGCTTCAATGGATTGACTTTCAGGCTCTCCGGTTTGCAGATCACCAGCCTGCCGGTCGACCGTTCCACACTCGCAGGTGCAACGCGCGGGATGGACAACTTCATTTCCGAAGCCTTGCCCGTAGGGCTCAGCAGATTCGGGTCCTTGAGCCGCTTTTCAAGCTCGAGGAAGAGACCGACTTTGCCAATCGCCTTGCGAGCCAGATTGACGATCAGTTTCGTTTTATCATCCTCGTCGATATCGTAGTTATCGACATGGACGGGCGTTGCGCCGGGTGCTGCCCGTCCGCTCACCCGCCGGACCTGATAACCTGCCGGGATATCGATGTCGAACTGAAAGAGACCTGCCTTTTTGATGTTGTACAACACCAGTAAATCGAGCGTTAGTTTGTCCGGCTCCAGATACACTTCGACAAGCTGGTCCGCAACCACTCTCGGCTGAATCTTCTCAACGTCCATTTTTAGATCGAAGGGCAGAGCGGCGTAACGGTAGGCGAAGTTCCACCGGTCAGGTCCGATCCTGCGAGGCAGTTCGGAGGCGTCGAGTTGCAACAATCCACTGCGACTGATCCCTTCGGCGCGAAGACCTGCGCCCAAGCGGACAACTACGATCCCTTGTTGCCGGCCAACATCGAGCGCTTGTACCACCGGGACGACAAACTGTTTCTTCTCAAACTCGCCGACAAATTTTTCGAGTTCCACGGTCAGATTTTGTTTTCCCCGAGTCGGCTGAAAAAGCTGGATTGTGATCTGTTGGGTTTCCCCTTCGGTTTTGACATCCCACTGGCGGACATTTGCGTCAAAGACTCCGGCCACTTTTTGGTCCGCGGGCACTTCGATGCGGAGTTGAGACAAATCGGCCCGGGTGATCTCATATCGCAATTGAGATCGGGTCCGGACAACACCCTGGTCCAGAGTCACCTGCTGTTCCGCCTGCACCGTGGCCAGAGCGGCCAGGCCGAGCGCACCTTCGGCCTTGGGCGTCCAATCAATCCGAACCATAGGCGCCGCGCCGAGAAAGGCCATCACCACCGTCTCTTTCGCATCGCTCTCGTCCTTGTTTGGGACCTCGGCGGCTGCAATCATCGGCTTGACGTTGACCTTCACGCCCGCTTCCGGGATCCGGATCTGCCAGCGGTTCACCGCCGCCTGGGGAGCCTGGATCGCCACACTGTTCTGACCCGGAGCCTTGGTGTAGGTCTTGGAGTACTGTAACGAAAGCTCAATTTTTTGCGGGTCGTTCTTTTCCTTCTTGACGAGCAACTTGTATCCGTTCTTGCCGATCAGCCGAGCGGGCTGGCCATTGAGTTGTGCCTCCGCGATCGCCGCGTTGTTGAGCCTCAAGGGAATCTCGTGCCAGCCGTCGGTCAACAATTCAATTTTGAGACTGGCGTCGACCGAGATCACGTCCTCATCAATCGTTGCTTTACTTTCAATTTCGGTAATCACCGCTCGGACCGGCGGTCCCTCGTCCGGCACCCGCCTCTCGGCCGCCCGAGCAGCTTTCCACAACGCCTGGAACTGGTCGTACGGCAGAAACACTCCGCGTCCATTCTTCTCGAACGAGTCGCGCAGTTTGGAATACGGTACGTAGATCGTCTGTTCGCGGAGTACGGAATCTTTCTTGTCGTCTTTAGCCGATTCTTCCGACGCCGGTTGCGCCAGGGCGATGGAACTGAGAAAAACCGACAAGACCACCGACAAGACCAGCGCCACACCAGCAGCGCAATAGAGGGAACGCGTAGCGGGGGTTGAGATCATGGAATGATCTTTCCTTTTCAAAGATGGTAACCCGGTAAAGAAGGTAGTTACCAAAGCCAATTCTCCATTCTAGTTGCACGAAAAACAGATGTTGCCTGCCAGAACTTTTTCGCACAAATAGATAGACACCGTTTACGGCCTGTTCGTTTCCCTAAATGTACCAAATTCGTAAAATTCCTGCCGGCCAACCGGCGAGTTGCTTCCGCTCCACTTGTTGTAAGTTTTTTGCTGAATCCGAGTTAGGGATACCTGCCGGGTCTGCGGCACCAAAGTTCAAAACGGCACGCGTGGACCATTTTTATGAAATCGGTACCGCGAACATGCGCGCATCGATGGTCTATTTTCTGCGTCGCGGCGAACGCTTGAGAAAATAGTTTCCGGGCGATAAACCGCAGCTGCCCTTGGACTTTGTTGCTTATCCGCAAGCTGTTTTGCGCTGCGTTCGCAATGCAGAGGTCGGGAGTTCGACTCCCTTTCGCTCCACTTGATGGCAAAGTCATACCTCTAACCGCCTAGCCTGCAGACTCCGGCTCAGGTCGCACGCAAGGCCGTGACAATCTCCGCGCGGGCCGCAACAATCGCCGGCGCAATGCCGGCAAGCAGACCGGAAATCGCCGCAATCAACAGGCCCCAGAGCGCCAGACGCAGCGACGGCGTGAAGGCGATCGTGACCGCCTCGGCACCGACCGAGAGACTGCTTAACTGCAACATCCCCATCGCAAGCCCCACGCCCAGTACCCCGCCCGCAACGCCCAACACGAGACTTTCGGTCACCACAAGCCAAAAAACCTTCGGCCCGGAAAAGCCGATCGTCTGCAATAAGGCATGCTCGCGAATCCGGTCCTGCACCGACATGATCGTGGTCGTGGCAACAAGTGCGAGCACCAGACCGACACAGGCGTAACCGAGGTAGTGGGCCATGCCAATCAATTCCGCCAGATCGCCGAGACTGCGGGCCTGAAATACCCCCTTGGGCCGCGTGTCGGTCTCGACAGGGCCACCCTGAAACAGCTCGTCGACCTCTTCGGATTTGGCGACCGGGTCGACCCCCTCGGCGAGCAGGGTTTCGAGCTGCGTTACCGTCCCGACAAGATTCTTGCCCTTGCTCCGCTGCAAAAATTCGAGATGCGAGTAGATGTAATTCTCCTCCGCCGGGTCGCTGCTCTCAAAAATGCCCGCCACGTTCACGCTCAAATCGCCAATCGAAAACTTGCTGCCGACATTGAGATCGCGCCGCGCCGCAACCGCCCGGCCGATCACCGCGGCATCCTGGTGCTTTTCAAACTCCTCCCAACTCCCGGCGCTGAGCGTAAAATCGCGCGCGGGGCGGAGTTTCTCCGGCGGCACGCCGTAAAACACGACCACATCGAGACTCGCCCGGCAGTTGTTCGTAAAAACCTGAATCGGCACCACCTGCCGCACGCCATCGAGCTTGGAAATCTGTTGTTCGTAATCCTGCGGCAGATTGCTCGTCGCCGGGCAGAACTTGTTGGCCTGGAAGGTGATGAGCGAACCTTTCGCCCCCTGCTGGCGATGGATGGCGTTCATCCCCTCCTGCACCGCGCCCACAAAGCAGAAGACAAACAGCGCAACGGCCGAACCGCTCACCGTGAGCAGCGTGCGAGAGCGATGCCGCCAGAGCGTCTTGCCAATGTAGGGAAAAAATTTGATCATCGTTATTTCACTCCGTTAGTGGCCGGACGCCTGGACCTGGTAAGCGTCGGACGTTTCCAGACCCACCCCACCTGTCTGCACGAGCCGGCCGTGGTCGAGATGGAATTGTTTGTCGGCCGCCAAGGCCACCTCGGTATCGTGCGTGACCATCAACAGCGTCACGTTCAACTGCTCGTTTAATCGCTTTAAAAGGTCGATGATCTGTCCGGACGTATCGGGATCGAGGTCTCCGGTCGGTTCGTCCGCCACCACCACTTTGGGGTGCGCGACAATCGCCCGGGCAATCCCGACCCGCTGTTCCTGGCCACCGGAAAGCTGGCGGGGATAGTGCTCAGCGCGGTCGCGCAACTGGACCGCATCGAGGGCGATCTCTACCCGCTTGCGCCGCTCGCTTCGGGGCATCGGCAGCAGCAGCAGCGGCAACTCGATGTTTTCGTATGCGGTCAGGACGGGAACCAGATTGTGCGTCTGAAAAATGTAGCCCATGTTGGCCGCACGCCAGCTCGCCAATTGGGTTCGCGAAAGGCTGGTGATGTCGACTCCATCGACCACAATCGTGCCGCTGTCGGGCCGGTCGATGCTCGCCACCAGGTTCAGCAGCGTCGACTTGCCCGTACCGCTGGCGCCCATGAGTGCGAGAAACTCCCCCTCTTCGACAGAGAGCGTGACCCCATCGAGGGGCGTAATGGTCTCGTCCCCCTTGTGGTATTGCTTGGTGACATTGTTGATTTCGATCAAAGACATTAGAGATCACCTCCGTTGGGTGATGGGTTTAAAGAGCGGTTGGCTTCACCTTCTTGAGCACTTGCCGACGGGCCGGGAGTTGCCGCCTCACCGGAAATCTGGATCCGCGCACCGTCCCGAAGCGACTCTGTGCCCGAAGCGATCACCCGGCTGGAACTGTTCAGGCCCCCCGTAATCGAAACCAGGCCTCCGGCTCCGGTCGGGCCAAGTTGTATCCTCGTTTTGCGGGCGACGTTTTGGGACTGATCGGCCACCCAGAGATACGGACCCTGGGAATCGCGTTGGATCAGTTGCGGCAGAACGTAGAGTTTGACTTCCTCCGTCTGCACCACCGCCTCAGGATCGCGCTCTGGTGCGAGGAACGTCACGTCGACAAGCATCTCCGGCTTGAACACCGGAGGGGGATCGGTGATCGCCACCTTCACCTGGAGTGTGTTTTTCTGGATGTCGGCCTCGGAGTTGATAAACAGTACCGTACCTGCAAGCGAAGAGGAGAGTGCCGGATTGTCGATCACCACCGGCTGCCCGGGCAGGACTTTGGGAATATCTTCAAAACGGACATCGACCCGCACCTGCAACATTTCAGGACGATAGAGCGTGACGATGGTGCGGCCGTCATGTCCCGCCATCTGTGCCATGGTGTCGCCCATGCGAGCACCGGGATGGGCAATCAAACGAAACACCCGGCCATCGATCGGCGAGCGGATCGTCATCCGGTCGAGCCGCAGCTTGGCTTCGGCAACGGAAACGCGGGCACGTTCCACGCGCGCAGCGGCCACTTTGACTTTGGAATCGGCAACCTGCTTGATCCGGATTTCGTCGGCGAGAAGCTCCCGTTGCGTTTTAACGGCATCGCGCCGCTGCGAAAGAGCCTCCCGTTCCCGCTCGAGCGAGTCGGCCCGGTCCCGCAGCCCCTCGAGGGCGGCCAATGCAGAATCCTGCCTGGCCTTGGCAAGGTCGAGATCGACACTGGCAATAATATCTTTGACCTTCAGCTTGCTCCGATAATCCTGGCGCGTCGCTTCATAGTCGGCCTCGGCACGGCGAATCATAAAGGGAATGTTGCTGATCTGGGTGTCGGCGCGCGCGAGCGAAGCATCTGCGTCACTCAAAGAGGCATCGAGGTGGACCGGCTGATCGTGCCGGACCTCGGCGGCCTGCAATGTCGCTTTGGCCGCAGTGAGATCGGCTTTGCGAAGTTCCAGGTCGGCCAGTTCGCGGCGATGGGCGAGTTGGGCATCCTCCTCGACAAGCAGGGCAATCGGCTCGCCGACGCGAACCGGTTGATCTTCGACCACCAGCAGTTTCTCAACGATCCCGGTTGCCAGGGCCGCAACGCGCACCGGAGTCGGCCGCGGCTCGATCCAGCCGGCTGCCTGAAACAAGGGAGTCCCCGCCTGCCGCATCTCCGCCGTGGTAGAAAACACCGGAACCACTTTCACCGACTGCGGAGGAAAGACAAAGTCCCACGACGCCCAGGCAACCAGACCGAGAAAACCGACGATCAAGATCCCGGGGATCACGTAACGGCTGAGCAGGTGCCGCCGGAGTGCACCGCTCGCGCGGGCCGGTTCGCTTCGATCGATTGCTAATTCTTTCAGGTCAACCTGATTGTCCATGATGATCTATCAATCCTGTTTTACAAAGATGTGTGTGGCAAGGATGGTGAGGTTGCCGGTCTTGTCCCGTTCGGCTTTGCCTTCGACGACGACCGTCGAAAGTTCCTTCACGCCAAGCAATTGACGCGCATCCTCTTTGACGAGATTGCCCTCACCATCGACGACTTTCACCAGGGCGGTGCCCGTCGGCAACTTGTCTGTCTCACAACAGTAATCCCAGGGAATGGGGCAGGCGTCTCCGGGGATATCGCTGCACGCCTTGAGCGACCGGTCGACGATACTGAACGCCGCCCGGTTTTCAATCCAGGGGTTGGCGCTGCCACCGATGCGGCCCACAACCACGACCGGTTCACCGCTCTTGGCCGTTTCCCGAGCGCCAATGACATCGTTCGCCTTCGGCGGTTCCTGGCCTAAAATATATTTTAGCCCGCCAGCCGACGGGGTTGGCGCGGCCGTCTTACCGCTCTCCTGCGAGCAACCGACCACAAAGAACAGGCCCACGATCGCGAAACTAATGATTGCACTTCTCACTGTATTGACTCCTTCAAAAATTGTTGTGTTCCAGCGGCTTCGTACCGCCGGCGAAAATTCCATCAAACCGATTTGAGCCCGTCTACGACAGGCATCCGCAAAGCCCGCACGGCCGGGTAGATTGCACCGCCGAAACCGAGCAGCAAACTCACACCACAACCGATCAATATCGCCATGCTGTCGACGCGGAGCGCAAAGGCACCCATCGTGAACCGCACGGCAACGCCGTTGACAAATACCAAAGCGAGTACCGCCGCAAGCAAACTGGCGGCGGCCGAAAGCAGCAGACCCTCCTGGATCAGGCTCACGACGACCGCCCGGCGGACAAACCCGATGGTCTGCAGTGTGGCGAGTTCCGAGGTCCGCCCCACCACCGATCCGTACATCGTGTTCATGCCGGCAAAAATACCCGCACCGGCGAGCAACAGCACAACCAGCCATGCCAAGCTGCGAACCGGGCCATAATCTTTTTGGAGCGATTCGTAATACGCCGTCTCCTCCATCGTCTGCAATTCCAGATCGAGTCTCTCCTTGCAAAACAGATCGAGGTCCGCAAAGTCCCCCTCCGGAGCGAGCGTCACGACAACGAGGCTCAGGTCCTGCCGCTTCATCGCCTGCTGCAGACCGTCGAGCCGGCACCAGATCTCCGACTCGAACGCAGACCCGCCCGCCGAAAAAATACCGCTGATCTGCCAGGTCCGGCCCTCGAGGCGGAGCGACTTTCCGATAGCCATCTCTTCGGGTGCCGCGCCGAGTTTTGCTGCCGCGAGCCGGCCGACCATCACCTCCCCCGGCCCGGGCCAGGTCCCTTTAAAGAGATCGAAACTCCGGCGAACCAGCACCGAAGATCGCGTCACGCCACGGACCAGTCCCATCGACGACTCGCGGTCCCCCACGCCGACCTGGGTCCCGAGATACAACTCGGGGGAGACATACTTCTTTCCATATCGCTCCTCGATACCCGCGACACTGGCCGGAACCAGGTCGCTCGTTCGCATCGGGATCGACGAGTATTCGAGATTTTCACCCATTCCGAGCGAAAGGATCACCGCCGCGCGCGGATCGCCACTGACGGCCAAGGACCGCTCGAGCCCGCGGATGAACCCGACGACGACGAACACCAGCACGATCACCGTGGTCAGACCCGCGAACGTAAGCGTGGTTCGCAGCGGGCGACGAAAAAGGTTTCGAATTGCATACTCCCAGGGGAGCAGGTGAAAAAACATGGTTCGTATACAAAGGGTACGCGTTCTTTTCGAGGGGAAAATTTTTAGCGGGCTTTTTCAGCCGCTAAAAAACGACAATCGAGCGCAGAGGCGTTGATCCACACGAGTCCGCATCTTGTTGGGTGCTCAGTGCGTCACGTCGCTGCGCGCACCGTTAGAGCAGAAGTGCTCGATAGAGAATGCACCGGCTTTGGCCCGAATCGGCCACGCCAACATCGGGCGGATGGGCAGAGAGTTCACTTGAAGCGCCGGGTAGGGTGGCCAACTCGTCCGCCACAAGCTGCCAAATTCCGGTGCTCTGTAGCTGCTCTGTCAGGAGGCTGTCACTCGATCCCACCAGGGCACCACTGCAGATGCACTGGCAGTCCCCGGAGTCACCCGGCGCAAGCGGCGCGGTAGAATGCGGGTCGGAACCATCCTCTGCGCTGCGCTCTTGCGAGGCGCTGCAGAGGGAGCAGGCCTGCGGCAGCGTGCAGCAGGAATCGCTCGACGTACAGAGGCCCGCGAGACAACGGAGCGGGCAGGTGACGATCGCCGCGATCAAAAACAGGTTTAAAAGGGTGCGTATCATATTCATGGACCTCTACGGAGCATTATATTTGGCAGGCCCTGCATTGGCAAACTCGATTATCGGGTCATTTCGTCGATTTGGCCAGTTTTCACGTCTTATTATCGTCTGAAAAAAGCCGCTGGAACTGACACCCGGCAGCGACCGATCGGATCGGTAGGGTGCCGCGCAAAGCGAAACGCGTTGCAAGAGAACAATCGACCTTGCCGACATGTTTGCCGGGGAGACATTTGAGGTGGTTGCAGACATTTTTTGCGCCCCCTACACTGCACTGGGCAGTTTTTGCGGGCCCAACCCATTTAACATCCGTACCACAAAACCCTATATGCATAGAGAGTCTGTCCAATGCTAAAGCACACTTTGCTAATTGCGTTTTTCGTTCTGCTTGCCTCCTGCAATTCCCAAGCTCCGCTCCATGCCGCAGAGAGCCCGAGCGATGTACTCTCTCGAGCTGTTGGAAGTTGGACCTACACCTATAAGATCACCGTGCCCACAAAAATGACCTTCACCGGAGAAGAGACTGGAAAGTGGATTCTCGGCAAAAAGTTTCTCCAGTCCAATACGACACTGAGCAATGGCGACACCCAACTCGGCCTTGCGAATTACAGCAAGGAAGCGAAGACCTTTTTCTTCTGGACCTTTAAGAGCGACGGCAGTTTCCCACTCGGGGCCACGACCGGAACGTGGGATGAAGATTCCGAGACCATGACACTTGAGGGTGAGTATCTTGGAGGTTTTAGCTTGACCGGTTTCTATCGTTATCCGGATGCCGATCAGGTCGAGTTCGAGATGGAACTCATGTCGCCCGACGGCACCGTGGTATTCGCCATGTCGGCCACCGGGACCCGAAAAAAGTAACCGATGCACAATCCGAACGGCAACCTGCGCCTTTGCCGCACCGTAGCACTCGGGCTGGTGCTGCTGCTCGCTCCGGAGAAGGCAGATGCCGAGCCATTCGTTTTCAAAGATCAGGAACTCTCGTTCCAGTTGCTCCGCGTGATCGGCGCGACCGCCAGCGGCGGCGCGGACGTCGGCGAATGCCTCGTCGCCGCCCGCAACACCAAACCGGGCAGCGACGAGAGCTGGTACGAGGCGTGGCACAAAAAAGCAGACGAGCTGGACGGACAGGCAAAGGCATTTCTCGCCGCCGGCCACCGGCAAAGTGCCCGGGAGGCTTTTTTTCGTGCCTGCAACTACTACCGCAACGCAGAATTTTTTCTGCATGCCGATCCGCACGATCCGCGAATCCTCAAAACCGCACGCAGGAGCCGCGATGCGTTTTTGCAGGCGGCCCGCTTGAGCGAAACCCCGATCCGGCCGGTCAGGATTCCCTTCGAAGGCACTACACTTCCGGGATACCTCTGCCTCGACGGCTCGGGTCAAAAGAAACCGCTCCTGCTTGCACAGACCGGATTTGACGGGACAGGCGAAGAACTTTATTTTCAGATCGCCCGCTTCGCAAACGAACGGGGCTACCACTGCCTGATCTTTGAGGGACCCGGGCAGGGGATGGCGCTCCGCGAACAAAATCTGCTCTTCCGTCCCAACTGGGAGACGGTCGTGACGCCGGTCGTCGATTTTGCCCTCAAGCAACCGGAGGTGGAAGGTAACAAGATCGCGCTCATCGGGTACAGCATGGGCGGGTATCTGGCGCCCCGGGCGGCTGCTTTTGAACCGCGAATCTCCGCGCTGATCGCCGACGGCGGGGTTTTTAATTTTCATGCCTCCACGGTCGCCGATCTGGGGCCAAACGTCGAGGCGATACTCGACGACCCGCAGCAGGCGAAAGTGCTCGACAAGGACATTCTCGCGGCAATGCCCAAGAACACGAAGGCACGGTGGTTCTTTAACGACGGGATGTGGAAGTTCGGCGCAAAGACTCCCAGTGCGCTGCTGCGGAAAACGCGGCCCTACAACCTCAAGGAGTGCGCGGATAAAATCGGCTGCCCGACACTCATCATCGACGGCGAACTCGATACGCTGATCCCCGGTCAGGCCAAAAAACTCTTTTCGGTCCTAAAATGTCCCAAGGACTATCATCTGTTCACGGCCGAAGAGGGTGCCGGCAGCCACTGTCAGGTCGGGGCGTGGCTGCTCTCGAGCGAGGTGATCCTCAACTGGCTGGACCGAACGTTTGCCTGCAGTAACGACCGGTCCGAGTAAACAGTACCGCGCAGGGAACCGCAGGCCGACTCATCCGAAGAGCGGCGCGATGGTCGCATTCTTTTTGTGGATCAGCAGCCGGCTGCTCTCGGGAACCTCCTGCCAGTGGTCGACCACCTCGTCGAGCGGCTCGGACAATACAAGATACCCGGTCTTCGGAAGTTCGATCGGCCCGCCGTCGCCGGCCATGAGCACAACGTCCGGTGTGCTGTGGTAGAGAGAGGGCTGTTTACCAAAACTCGCATACCGGGCGGCATACAAACTCTCTCCATCCGCGACCGCTACGGTCATGTGGAAAGACTCTTTTACACCCGCCGCCTCGCGGGCCGCCTCGACCCGCTCGATCATGCGGCAGAGGCCGCCAAACGGATCGTCCTGCATCCCGAGCGTGAGGGCGAGCAAGAACATTGTCTCGGTGTCGGTCTGTCCGATCTTCTCGCCATAGAGATCGGCATCGATCTGCATGTCCAGCTCGTGCTTGATCTTCTCAAACTCCCCGATCGCACCGTTGTGCCCGAAGAGCCAGTTGCCGTGCCGGAAGGGATGGCAGTTGCTGCGGACCACCTCGCTGCCGCCCGCCGCGCGGATGTGACCGAAAAATAGAGGAGAACGGATGTGGGCGGCGATACTCGATAGGTTCCAGTCGTTCCAGGCGGGCCGCGTATCGTGGTAGACGCCCGGGGTCGACCGGTCGGTGTACCAGCCGATTCCGAACCCGTCGGCGTTCACCTCAAACGTCGCCTCGCGGGCATGCCGCGACTGGACCAGCAGCGAATGTTCCGGTCGCAAAAGCAACTCATCGAGATAAAGCGGCGGTCCGCTATAAGCCACCCAACGGCACATACTTTTTCTCACTCCTCGGTCTGGAATTCACTCGGCCCGCTCGAGGCCGAGCTGGCTGATAAAAATTTTAGTCGCGGGATCCTTTTGGGCAATGGCGGCAGAGCAGACAATTTTTTATCCGAAACACAAAAGCTCCACTCAGGTGAGCAGTTTTTTGACAAGCTGCCCCAACGCGGCCCGCTCCCGCGAGGGGCCGAACAGCGGCAATCGAGTCGCCACGGCCCTGCGGAGGGTGCGGTAGAAACGGGCATCCTGCTCGCAGCGGAGCATGAGCGCACCGAGCTGCTCCGTGTTTTTCAAATCAAAATACCCCGGATATGCCGGACCGAGCATCCCGACATTTCCCAAAATACGGCTCGCAAGCACAGGCACCCGGTCGGTAACCGCCTCGGCAATCACATTGGCCCCCCCCTCAATGAGCGAAGAGACGACCAGCACCCGGCTGCGGGCCAGAAGCTGCCGCGCCCGCCGGCGGGGAACCTCGCCCAGGTAGCGGTAGCGGCGATTGCGTTCCATTTCGCGCTCGGCGCGCTGTAGGAGTCCGCGGGAAAGGGCCGCCCCGAACTGGGTGATGCGAATCCGCGATTCTGCCGGCAACCGCCGCGCCGCAAGCGCCGCGCGGAGGGGATCTTTGACGCTCCTGAGGTGGCCCGAGACAGAGATCTCAAAAGACCGCTTCAGCGGCACGGCCGCAGCAGCAAAGGGGCGGCACGATTTGTAAATCACCTCCGTTTTTTTCCGCAACTTGGCGGGCAAATTTTGAAGGGCCTCGTCGTGATAGACCACCAACTGCTCGGCCGCCGCAACCGCATCGCGGGAGGTGGGACTGGTCATCAAATCGCCGTAGAGATCGGTACCGGTCAGCAGCAGGACGGTGGGCCGCCGCGGATAGCGGCGAACAAAATCCAAAAGTGCCGCTCCGCTCTTGCGGGCATGCAGCGCAACGAGCAGGTCGGCGGCATGAGAATCGATCTTCTCAGCGAGCGTAACGCGATGGCCCAAAGCGCGGAAATGGCCCGCATACCGCTCGGCCGTCACCCGGTTACCGGAGCTGCAGGTCTTGGCGGCCGGGGTCACGATCAAAATTCGAGCCATCTGGTCTGTTCTGCCTTGCGGGGTGTCGGGATCAGCGGGGCCGCGGGCCGCGCGGTGGCGGGCCGCGATGCTGCGGGCGCTCGCTTTCCTCCAGATAGCCGTCCCGGTTTGTATCGAGCCGATCAAACGCATCGGGCGGCCCGTCGAATTCCTTGCGGGAGACGCGGCCGTCCGCGTTTCGATCGAGGCGCTGCACGAACCCCGGCTGCCTGCGATCGCTGCCGCGCGGCTCTGCCCGAGAGCGACCCGGTCCGGAACGCTCCGCAACAGGCGGGCCACCGGTACGCACGCTCGCCACACCGCCACGGACCGGGCGGACCATGTTCTCAATACCGATCACATCACCCTGCGGTCCGCGACCGCGGGGGAACCGGGACGCATCGCCCGCCTTCGGGTCGCTCCGCTGCGAGCCGGCACCGTGGACATCGAGCAACTCGTACCCACCGCTCCGCGACCGCATCCACCCCTGCGAACGGCCAAAGGCGACGTATGCCGCTGCCGCACCGGCTCCGTCCCGTTTGTGGGTGGTGCTGCTCCAGTAAAAGGGATAGTTGCGATTCCCGGCCGGATCGCGAATCGGGGTGACGCGGAACTTTGGATCGATCGCCGGTGAGCGACTCGCATCGGGCGAACGGGTGTAATCGACAATACTCTGTAGCTCCTTGATGTTGGGCAACCGCCAGTCGGAATGTCCGGCGTATTGGAGGTTTTCGGCCCAACGGAGCGCTTCTTCCCAGTTCATCTTGCCATCCCCCCTTGCGCCTGCCCGCAGATGGCCACTGTCGTTCTGTGCCCACATCAATCCGGTAGCGCGGTCGGTGATTGTTGCGTCTCCGTTGTCCAAAAAATCGTTCTTGCCATATTTCGGATTGCCCCGGACATAAAAGACATAATATCCCTTCTGCGGCCCGCCCCGCCGCACCGAGCCGGTCGGATAGCCTTTGATCCGCCCATCGGCAAAATTGACACCGAACATCGTTTTGTTCCCGTGCATCGTGGTGCTGACATATTGGGTCGAGCTGGCCATTTGCGAATCAATGATCCGCTCGCCCTTTGCTCGGTTGCCGTAGACGAAGCCAAAATAGTCGGTGTCGATAAACGGTTTGAGACGTGCGGTGTCGGTGACCTGATGGCCCACATCCTCGCCACTGTAGAGAATCAAGGAATAGAGTTCCTTAATACTCGGCAGCCGCCAGTCGTCGTAACCGCCTTCTCGGCAGCGGCGGGCACCGGCAACGGCCTGGGAAAATGTCTTTTTCGAACCCGGATCTTTTTGCCACATCAGCCCGGTCACCAGATCGCTGATCGTGCCGTCGCCGTTATCGCGATAGGAAGGTACGTGGCCCCGGTACTGCGCATCCTGACCGAAAAAAGGTTCTCCCGACTGCGGATAGCGGATTTCCTCGCGGTTGCCGAAAGTCCGCTCCTGTTGCGTATCGACGATGGGGTAATTTTCGGCCAGAGACTCCGAGGTGAAAAAGAGAGCCACCACGAGAAAGAATCGGTGAGACGTTGTCCAAAAACCCATTACGCTCTGTTCCTTGGAATAACCGAAGCGACACCAGTGAGTCTAGCAGACTCCGTTTTCTTTTGAAAACAATCGGGCCGCGCCGCTCGCGGCACATTGCCAGATGCCGGGGCTTTAGCGAGCGGACCCGCTCGGCGGCTGGTTTACAAAGTGGCCGTAGCCCAGATTGTTATTGCGGATCCGGCGGGTGCCCCGCCAGAGGATACCGACCGGCGGATCTCCCGGTTCATCCGTATCTTCCAGTAAGAGCGCGGCCTGAAAAGAATGCCAATCCTTGCCCTGCTGGTCCGTGAGGATACTCCGTGGAATGGACGCCTCAATCGTATACCCCTCGTTCTGCCGCGCAACGACCGCCTCGCAAGTCGCCTTGACCCCGGCGGCGGACTGCATTGTCAAAGGGCCACGAAATTCGACTGCGGGAAAAGAGACGCGATAAAAGCCCGGCACGAACTCGGTCTGCCGGGACCGGGCGGAAATCGGTCGGGTATCGAGGAACAGGATCAGTTGGTCCCCTTCAAGGATTTTGTCGTCGCTCACGCGGGCAAAAAAGTTGAGTGATTTTTCGTCCTGCGAAAAATCAAAGGCGACATGGGCATCCCCCTTGCCCTGCCACGCGTGTGCCGGGCCGACAACGAGCGGCGCTTTTTCGGTCTGGTGCGCGAGCTCTTTCCAGTCGCGGGCATTGCCGTCGAGCACCACCTCGCCGGTAGCGCGGGGACAATCGAAACGACGATCGATCACCACCGGGATGACGATATCGGCCACAAGCGGTGGTTTCTCCAGGGTCTCGACGTGGGCGCGGAAGAGCGTGTTGCCCAGATCGGCAATCGGCACCGGCTGGCTAAACTGGACCGCGACCGAAAGGGACTCGCTCGCTTGCGGTGCCGCCTCCAAATCGAGCGAGACCGGATCGACCGTAAGGCCCCGCAGCGGCAAGCCCTCGATCCGCCCGCTCACCCGGACCGGAGCGTCAAATTCATTAATCAGGCGGATATCGATCTGTCCCTCGCTGAGCCCTTCGCCCTGGCCCAAGAGAATCGGCGCCACCTCGAGTTTGGCCTTGGCTAAAAAGGTTCGAAAACGCGCCAGCGTCTCTTCGGTCACCCGGTCGCCCGGCACAATCCCATCGAGCAGCAGGTTGGCAACATAGGGACCTTCCTTTTCCATCGTGAGCCACATGATGTGGTCGAACTCACCGTACGGAATCCCGCGGAGTTGCGAACCGCCTCCGGTGGTCGCCAACTGGTAGTAGGTTGCCCCGTTGCGATGGAACTGGGCGTAGTGGTGCGTATGCCCCGCAAACACCGTATGCCGCCGGCCGTGCAGAAGTTTTTCAACCTCGGGCCAGTTGGTCGAGTCCTGCATGCCGAACGAACGATACCGCTCGGAGATAAACCAGAGCGGCTTGTGGAGAAAAACCAGCGTCCATCGGGCGGTGGCCGATTTTTCCAGGTCGGCCTTGAGCCAGTTCATCTGTGTATCGCCAATCCGAAAATTGGGGTCTTCCGAGCAGAGGCAGATAAAATGAACTCCGTTGTAATCGAAGGAATACCACTCCGGACCAAAATGCTTTCGCCATTTTTCGTGCATCATCGGGTTGGTCAGATCGTGGTTGCCTCCGACGAAGAAGAATTTCATCTCCATCTGATCGATAAAGCCCAAAAATTCCTGCCACTCCCGTTCCACCTGTTCCGGATCTTCGGTATAGCCTTCGATCAAGTCGCCGACCGACATCACAAAATCGGGCCGAAGCAAATTGACGCTCTCGACCGCTTTCATCCAGACACCCGGTCGGTGTCCGCCGGTGCGGTCGGTCATGATGGCGATCTGGAAGCGGTTCGGGTCCGAGAGGACCGGCTTGTCGGACCAGGGATGCGGGCCTGTCGTCGCCGGCAGCACCAGCCCCTTGGGCAATTCGGTCCGCTGCGCATGACCCGGCTCGTGATCCTCCGGTGGATGCGCGGTCACATCGAGAGCGCAAGCCGCAACGAGTGAGACACACCAGAACAGAGTGATGATTTGCTTCCGCATCGTGATCCGCCTTTACGTGAATTGTTTTTTACTGCCGTCACCGTGCGATCGTGTTTTCATCTTTAGGGAACAACTTCGACCACCTCCACGTCACCCCCTTCGGTTTTTTTGAGCAGCGCCAATTGCCCGGTCACCTGCTGGCCACCGTATGCAAATGTCTGCGGCTTCTCCGCACTGAGCACCCACCAGCGGGTGCCATCGGCATCGACCCGCTCGATGCCCAATACGGCGTCGGGCAGATCGGTCAGTTGATGGAACTTGGCGCCCGCCGCTCGCGTGGGGAAAGAAAGCACATCGACAAAATCAGCGTTTTTACCTGTTTTCCGTAGCAGCAGGACCTCTTTGGTCTTCCCCTTCAAATCGGCGTGTCCAGTCGCTGCGGTGAGCGTACTCGGACCCGATGAGAGCAAATCAATCTGCAACGGTTCTGCGGGAGTGTTGTAATGCAACGTTTCCGCTTCGCCGCTGAGTTTGCCGTTCCGTGGCGACTTGAGGTGCTCGTAGCCGAGCTTGTCCGAAACCGAACCCTCGGTCTCCGGACCGAGCGGCAACGAGGCGTTCGCCAACTCACCGTCGAGATGCAGGGCATAGTCGTAGGTATGCCCTTGCTCGCTGCGACAGCGAAAAAAGTCCACAACCGCATCGCCAAAAAGGACGATGGTGCGGTCGAGCAACACACCCTCATACGCCGCGGTACACTCCGCGCGAAACGCCTTGAGTTGCTCACCGGGGTGGAAAAAAATCGGTTTCCCACGTGCCTGCTTCCCCCCCCGCTCCACCACCCAGACATCCTTGCCATCCTCCTGGGGATATTGTGAGAGTTCATCGACCGTTACCGTGTTGTGGGCGATCGATTGCCGGTCCCAACTGAGAAAATCTTTGTGTCCGTAGTGGTGGTAACGAACCTCGGGGATGACCTGGTGGCCCGCGAGAGAGACGGCAATTGCCAAAAGTTCCGGATGGGTATGGCAGGAACCCCAGTCGCCATAGGTCATCTGCACACCGAGAGAATTTGCATCGGCACTCTCTCGCAGTACGGTAATACCACCGTTGGGCAGAAGCGTGCAGACATTTTCGTGGCGGCCGGTAACGCCGATGCGGGCATCTTCCGTGTGATCGAAGGAACCTTGCGGCAGCTCGGGGGCAAGCCAGATCAACTCCAACGGATCGAGCGGCCGGCGAGGCGATTTGCCCGAGAGTTTTGCTTTTTTCACCGCGGCTTCCATCGTGCCGGGGGCGATATACCCGCCTCCGGCAATCGGCCGGACAAAATTGACCGGTCGCTGCAGGATCCAGGCAAATTTGGGGTCCCGATACGCTTGCCAGGCTCGCTCATAACACCGCTTGCGTTCCAAACGGTCGGTGTAGGAGTTTCCGAGCCGCACCAGCGACCCGTCGCTAAACGCCTCGTAGAAGGGCGAGTCAAAAACCGCCTTGACCGTCTTCTTGCCGGTCGGGCCGAAGTTGCGCTCAAGATCGGTACCGGCATCCAACGGGTGCCCCATCACCTCGAGGTTCCAAAGATCCATCCCACGGTGACGGGCCGCTTCGGCAATGATCGCATACGCATCGGCGGTGTAGAGGTGGTAGTGCATCGACCGCTCGTAAAACACACCATCGGCCAGGATCGACCAGGCAACGTGTTGCACAAATCCGTCGCGCACAACGCGGCCCAAATCATCGCGAGCCCCGTTGACCGCTTCTTCCATCAGATCGCGGTCGTCGATACAAAATCCGATCGCGGCCACTCCGGCAATCGCCCGCCCCCGCCAGTTGCTGCGATAGCGATGGTTGCAATCCCGCATCACCTCGGCGGAGGCCTTCAGCACCTGCTGCTCGATCGCGATTTTATCCTCGTCGCTAAGAACTCCCGCATTGTAGATCAAATCGTAGGCCGAAGCGGCGTCGAGGGCCCAGTCGCATTCGCCAAGCGTTGCTGAGGTCGCCTTCCCTT
Organism: Pirellulales bacterium; assembly: GCA_030751095.1. GTDB lineage: Bacteria > Planctomycetota > Planctomycetia > Pirellulales > UBA7805 > UBA7805. The sequence continues at coordinate 50,360 of JASMGX010000001.1, forward strand.
TGAGGCCGGAAACCAAATAGTCGGGAAACAGATCGACGTAGGCCCGCAGGATCGCAGCGGCCGCCTCGGCAAATTTCTTTTGGCCCCGCAGCGCGTAGATGATCGCATAGCGATGCGCATCTCGGGCAATCTTTTTATTCGGGCCGCGGTTCTCGGTGGGCAATTCCGGATCATCGACCGTCTTATTCAGATCGGCCTGCATGTCATCGAGGTATTTGCTGAGCCAGGGTGTTTGCTGCGACCATGCTTTGAGCGCGTCGATTTCTTCTTGATTGATAAACAATCGGGGATGCGGTGGCGCTTGCTGGGGAATCTCAACCGGCTTGCGCCTCTCAGCGGCACAAAGTGGCGCCATCGGCACCGCAATCAAGAGCAGACACATACTCAGCAGGCAAGATACTTTCACGAGAGAAATCCTTCCAAAAAACTGGGCGATTGGCCGGCAGGCGAGATCGCTCGGACCGTTTCGCGCAAAGGTGGGTCTATCCATCGCCCGACATTATAGTGCATCTTCGGGCCACATGCCCGGCCCCCCTCCAGGACGGTTGCTTCGCGAATGGATCGCCATGCGGTATAAACGGAAAAAGAATTCGCTGATTTTCTGTTCCTTAACGGAGCGTCATGTCCTTCAAAATGCAACGAATGGCAAACCTTTTTCTCATTCTGGCTGTGCTGCTCGTCGGCATGCCGCCCGCTGCCGCTGCGGAGCAAGAGACTTTTGATGTCCTGATCGGGCCTCGCGCGGCAGGCGACGGGGAAGCGGCAACGGGCATGAGCCCGCTCGAGTATCCGCTCGGCATCGATTTTAATCGCAAAGGCGATGCGGTCGTTGTCGAGTTGGGCGGAGGCCGCGTTCACCGGCTCAGCCGCGACGGCAACCTGAAAGTGATCGCCGGAAGTCCAACGAGCGGCTATGCGGGCGACGGTGGCCCGGCCCGCGACGCGCTCTTTGCCGACATGCACAATGTGGCGATTGGCACCAGCGGGGAAATCTATATTTCTGATAGCTCCAACCACGCGATTCGCCAGATCGATCCAACAACGGGTACCATCAGCACCCTCGCCGGCAACGGCCAGGAAGGATTTGACGGCGACCGGGGAACCTTGCGCGATGCCCGGTTCCGCAAACCGATTTGCATCAGCCTCACGCCCGATAAAAAACGTCTGCTCGTTGCCGATATTAACAACCTCCGCATTCGCGAAATCGATCTCGACGACCGCAGCGTGCGGACGCTCGCTGGAACGGGCAAAAGCGGCGTGCCGAACGATGGCGATTTAGCAACGGCCAGCCGGCTCGTCGATCCGCGGGCAGTCGCCGCGGACGCTCGCGGCAATGTCTATGTTCTCGAACGGGCCGGACACGCCCTGCGGATGATCGACCGACAGGGCCGGATTTTCACCGTGGCCGGAACCGGAAAGAAAGGGTTTGCAGACGGGCCTGCAATGGAGGCTCAGTTTGCCGAACCCAAACATCTCTGTATCGATGACCGGGACCGGGTCTACATTGCCGACGACAAAAATGAGGCGATCCGCTGTTATGATCCACAGACTGGCAGCGTCAGCACGGTACTCGGCCGCGGCGAGCGGGGCGCGACGCTCAAATCCCCGCACGGCGTCTGTTTTCATAATGGAAAACTCTACGTGGTCGACAGTGGCAACCACCGGGTACTGCGTATGACGCTCAAGCGGTAGTGGAGCGAGGGCGAGGTGCTTCATTTGCACAGTGGCAGGCCGTAGAATAGCGAGAAGATTTTTTCACCCGATTCTCCAGAGGCTGATCCAAATGCGAGGCGTCTCTGCAAACTGGCTTCTCTACCTGGTGCTGCCGTTTGTCGCAGGCAGCCTGATCGGTCTGTTCGTACTCTTCCCGGTCAATGAGTTTGCCGACTATTACGAACATCCAAAATACGTTCTGGACCATTATGGCGAGATTTCAGTCGGCCGTTTTGTCCTCGAGCGGTTCTCCGAGGCGACCCGGGGTGAGCTGCCGCTAAAAGTGACCAGTTTTGTTTCCGTCGGCGCACTGTTGGGATTGCTTTTCGGTACGTTTTACGGGGTGCTCGGCCGCCACAAGAGAAAAATTGAGCAGCTCCAGTCCGCCCTGGAAAAAGATGTTGCGACCCTGATTTCCGGGGGTGAAAACAATCGCGTGGAGTTCAAGAGTTCGCTCCGCTGGGATCTGAAAAAAGGGGAGCGGAATCGGGCGATGGAGGGAGTGATTCTCAAGACCCTGGCCGGTTTCATGAACGCCGAGGGAGGGACGCTGCTGATCGGCGTGGCCGACGATGGCACCATTGTCGGCATCGAACACGATTATCCCACGCTGAAGAAAAAAGACCGCGACGGGTTTGAAGTCACCTTAATGACACTCGTCGCCCACAATCTGGGGGCCGCAAACTGTCAGGCGGTACACCCCGTGTTTCACGAACTCGCAGGCAAGGTCATCTGCCGCACCATCGTTGCCCCCGCCCCGCATCCGGTCTACGTAACCCACCAGGGCGCGCGAAAATTCTACCTGCGAACCGGTGGCAGCACCCGCGAGCTAGATATCGAGCAGGCGGTGGACTTCATCGCCACGCGGTGGCCGTAGTCGATGTTCAGAGTCGATCTACAAAGTCGCCCTACAGGGCCAAAGTCGGGTACCGGTCCGAGAAGCATCCGCTCAAGATTCGACGCGATCAAGACTCGACGTTGATGCGTCCCGTAATCATCTCGGCACTCGCCTTTTGTCGCGGTTCGCTGAGCCTGAGGGTCTGCAGCCAGCCGGCGAACAGCAGCGCACTGATACCAAAGAAGACCTCCTCAAAGCCCCAGGTGTCGATCGCCAACCCGACGAGCGGTGCGGTCATTATCGGTGCCGCCACACACAGCCCCATGGTACTAAGATAGCGGGGATAGTTGTTCACCGGAGCCAACTCCAGCGTATAGTTCTGAAGTGTCCGCAGGGTCACGGGCGTGAGGCCGATCAACACAAAAACGCCCCAGTAATGACTCTTCCCGAATTGCTCGAAGTTGGCCAGGGCCAACGCCGCCGGTGGCAAGAGACAGAGGCCCAGGAGTAAAAGCCGGAGTACGAGACGATTGCCGCGCCAGTCGGCCAGCAAACCCGCCACCATACTCAACACGGCGGTCCCCGCATTCTGGATAATGATCCAGGAAATCAGGTCCGAAAATTCAAACCCGAACCGCGCATGTCCGAGTGCCTGATAATGGGGAAAGAGCACAAAGGAGGTCCCGAAAAAAAAAGCGACCCACGCCACGCGTTGGAACGGAATGTCTCGCCTGAGAATTTTCCACGACTCCGCAAAATGGACAACGCCCTCCTGAGGCTGCTGTTGCGTTTCGTCGCTCGGCTCTACCAATCTCGATGCGATCAGGGCGCTGACCAAAAAGAAAAAAGCGGAACAAGCAAAGATCCAATGAAAATCACCTCCACCACTGCGGAGCCAAGAGGGCAAGAGGACTGCTGCCCCCACGATTGCAACGGCGGCGCCTCCCACGTTGCCCAGCAGCATCAAACGGCCCCGCCGCGTCGCTCGAACCAATTTTCCTTGTAGCGTCCCAAAACCGAGTTGGGTCATTCCCGCACAGACAAAAAAAGATGCGTAGGCCGCAAAAAAAATAATGGGCATCCAAGTCGAAGCCTGGCCACCGGCGATCATCCATAAGAGTGAAAGGATCGCAAAGCATGCAGACATCCCAACGATCGCTATGCAGAGCCCCCATTTCTTCCGCTTCATCTGATTGAAGCGGTGGCTCAACAGCCAAGGAGAGAGACTGTAGGCGCCCCGAGAGAACATCGGCAAGAACCCCCGCAACCAGGCGGCACCGCCCATGGTGTCGAGTACCACCGGCATGATGATGTTCTCGGTTTTGAAGATCCAACCGGTACGGATGGCGATCTGGACCAGGCCGAGGGTCCAGAAGTTCCGCCTCGCATGTTGGTCGATTGCCTCCGTCGAGGGCCGATCCGGCTCAGCCTTCATCGGAGGAGTCGTCTTTGCCGTAGTAGATCATACCGACCAGCCAGGCAGAGATGACCATCGCCGCGGCCCACCCGAGGGGCAACATAATCAGCAGCCCCACCGGTCGCTCGGAAGCAAAATCGAGTTTTAACTCAAAGAGCGTGTCAAAAACGACCAGAATAAACGCGCACAAAAAGAAACGTACGAAAAAGAGCGGGGCACCCGTCAATTTTCGGGCAGGGCGATCAGATTCTGGATTAGGGGATGGCACGGCAAGTTCCCGTGATGCGTTGTTGAAGTGGATCGGCAAAACAATAGAATGACGGTTTTGATGCGATTGTCAACCGATTACAACCGCACGAAGTTGTTTGTTTTTTTGCAAGGCATTTGTGATCCGAGATTGAAAACCTAACGGGAGGTATTTGCGATGGCAGTTGAACTCGTCGAAGGGGCCGATGGCCACAGCCTGGAAGTACAGGTAACCGGAAAACTGACAAAGGAAGATTACGAGCATTTTGTGCCCCGAACGGAAGAGATGATGAAAGAGGGCAAGGTAAAAATTTTGATGTCGATGCACGACTTTGCCGGCTGGGAAATGGGAGCCCTCTGGGAAGACATCAAGTTCGATATCAAACATTTTTCAGATATTGAAAAATTGGCACTGGTTGGAGAAAAACAATGGGAAAAGGGGATGGCAATGTTTTGCAAACCTTTCACCACTGCCAAAGTCAAATATTTTGACCGGAGCGAAATCGACCAGGCCCGCGAATGGCTCGCCGCCGAGTAGGCTTTTCGTTTTTTCTGCCACCGCTATTCGATGCGATCCGATCGCGAATCAGGCGATGATCGATAGCACGACATAGGGGATCAGGTTGAACATGAAGATCATGAGCTTCCACTGTCCCATGAGCTTGTAATGCGCCGCATCAAAGCTCTCTGTGGACAGCTTGAACCAGCGCGAATGCACCCGATAGATCCAGTCGTGGACGCATGCGAACATCATCCACCAGAGTAGAAGTAGTGCAACATTGATGATCGTACAGCCCAACAGAAAATTACGTAGTTGCTCAAGTTCCATTGCGACCTCGCTGCAAAAAAGAAAAGGGAACCATAACCTGACGCTTGCCACAATCTGTCGGGGTGGGGCAGATTCAAATGCAATGTAGTGCGAAATCGAGAACACGTCGAGTTTAGCGGTCCAAAGGCCGATCATGCCTCCTCGAGAGCCGCAATGTGCGTCTCGAGCACAAGATCGTTCCAATGTCCGGGCAAAGGGGCCGTGACCGCCACCTGCTCGCGGGTCATCGGATGACGGAAACAGACGCGCCGCCCATGAAGGGCAATGGCGTTGCGCCGCGGATCGGGTTCGGGTTTTCCGAGGGTGGCCTCGGCCCCGTAAAAAACATCGCCAAGAACCGGATGGCCGCGCGACGCGGATTGCAGTCGGATCTGATGCATGCGGCCGGTCTTTAGTTCCACCTCCAGCCAGGAGCCGAACGGAGTCTCGCCGAGTGTACGGTAGGTGAGACGTGCCTCCCGGGCACCCTCAACTTCGGAGGGAACGATTTCACCGCGGGCCTGCCCCGGGATTTTTCGCATCCAGTCGCACCATTCACCCGCCTCGGGACGTACCCTCCCCTGCACGAGGGCCCAATAGACCTTGCGGAGCGTCCGTCCTGAAAATTGTTCGCTGATGCGGCGGCAGGCCCGGACATGCCGGGCGAGGATCAACGCGCCGGAGACCGGGCGATCGAGGCGATGGGGAACTCCCAGATAGATGTTGCCCGTCTTTTGTTCGCGGGCCTTGAGAAATTCTTTCACCCGCCTCTCAAGGCTATCGATCCCGGGTGGCGCCTGGGTCAAAAGACCACTCGGCTTGTTTACGACCAGACAGGGCCCCTGCTCGTATACAAGATCGACCACCGCAGCGCTCACAATGCGTCACTCGCTTCTGCTCACGGAATATTGGCACAGCGGCCCGGTCGCTCCCACCGCAACGCTCCCCTTTAGGGCTCCCCTTTAAGAAAAGCCCTTTTTAAGCGAAGCCCTTTTTAAGTAAATAGTGCCGTGACCGCGTCCGCCTTGACCAGTTCGCGAGGTTGTTTGAGGTGGTTGTACGCAATCGTCCGCGGATTGATGCCAAAGGCGTGATAAATCGTTGCCAGCAATTCACGCGGGTGGACCGGATCTTCCAGAGGTGCAGAAGCGGTCTTGTCCGATTTGCCGTGGACATAGCCTCGCTTGATCCCGGCACCGGCGATAACTGCGGTATAGCAGTAGGGCCAGTGGTCGCGGCCGTCGGGGCTTTGGGTGTTGCCCGAGGTGCTGGTCGCACGCTCCGGACTGCGGCCAAACTCGCCCACACCGATAACCAACGTCTCGTCCAGCAGCCCCCGGTCATCCAAATCCTCAACCAGAGCAGAGAACCCGACATCGAACATCGGCGCCGACTGTTTCGGTAGACGCTTTACCAGATCAACGTGGTGATCCCAGGAGTGATTGTCTGAATTTGCCACCTTGGGCCAGACCACCTCCACCACACGGGTACCCGCCTCGACGAGGCGGCGTGCCAGGAGGCAACTTTGTCCGAACGTGTTGCGACCGTAGCGGTCCCGTACATCGATCGTTTCGCGATCGAGAGCAAAAGCGTCTCGGGCGCGACCCGAAAGGATGAGATTCATCGCCTGTTCGAAATAGGTATTCAGTTTGTGTTTCGAAACCGCCTTATCGACATCGGGCATACCGGAGTTGATGATCTCCCGCAATTTGGCACGTCGCTCGAGCCGCTCGGCAAAGACTTCCGGATGCAGCATGAGGTCGTCAATTTTAATGCGGTCCATCTTGGCCATGTCCATATCGTCGCCGTTCGGATAGAGCGTGTAGGGGTCGAAGGACTTGCCTAAAAATCCTGCTGTGCCGCCCTTACCGATCACGTTACTCTCCTGTAGCGGCCTGGGGAGCATCACGAACGGCAACATCGGTTCCTCTGGGGGACGCAGGCGAATCAACTGGGAACCGAAGTTGGGAAAATCTTTTGGACTCGGCGGCTCAAGCTGTCCTGACGGGCTCACTTTGTCGGTCGTGTAACCGGTCATCATCTGATAGATGGCCGCCGTATGGTTGAACAGGCCCACCGGCGTGTAGCTCATGGAGCGAATCATCGTGAACTTGTCGTTGATCTGAGAGAGATAGGGCAAGTTCTCGGTAAACTTGATACCGGGTATTTTCGTTGAGATGGGCGAGAAGATACTTTTCACGTTGTCCGGTACGTTCTCTTTGGGATCCCAAAGGTCGAGGTGACTCGGGCCGCCCTGCAAGTAACAGAGGATGATGCTCTTCGCCTTGCCCCATCCCGGTCCTCCTCCGCCTGCTTCAGAGGTATTGGCCTTCGCCTTAAGCTCCAACATGGAGCCGAGCCCCATGCCGAGCACTCCGGATCCACCGATACGCAACAGATCACGACGACTCACGCCGACTTGACGATCACAAACATCTTTAGCGGCTTGGCCTGGAATGACGAGCATTGATCTTCTCCTCGTTATTTGAAAGTATGTTCCCGAACATGCGCCCGGAAAGCCTATCTCTTACTGTTTATTAGTGGTTAAAAAGGAATGCCGGATTATTGATCAGGGCCCAGGCAATATCCTGAGCGACCGTCAAGCGTTGATTCTCCAACTGTTTGGTACTGAGGTCAATCGCCCGCTTCAATTCGACAAGCTGGTGATCCTCGGAAATTGGCTGTTTGAGTAATGCTATCCGATAACGGAGTGTCTCCAGTTCTTTATCGCCCTCCCGGGGCACCTTCGCCTTGTTTAATACGGCCAAAAGCCCTTTTCGTTCTATGGAATCCTTTTTGTGGAACTTTTTGAGCTGCTCGCGCTGCTCGTCAGACCGCTTGTCCACCGGAGTTTCCACCACTTCGACGAGTTCGGGCGGAATCCCATAACGGACATCTTCCTGCTGGGTCACCGAAAGCCGGAAACGACCGATCGAGTGCTTGCTGGTGAGATACTGCTGGTCCATCAGGAAACGGAGCTTTGCACCACCCTTGAAGGAAATCTTGTCTTGCGTCTGAAAAGAAGCCAGGCGGGTTTCGCCCAGATCGGGGTCTGATGCCCAGCCGTCGTCGTCGTCCTGGACTTTGCCATCGATAGCCCGCTTGACGGTAAAATACTCATTGCTGTAATCGGCCTTGGCCCCTTCCTTATTGAAGGCCACCTTCCGGGGCAATTCGTGCCGGTAAAGACGAACTTCTTTGATCGCAACACTCGCTCCTGCCGGATCGAAACGCAATCCGCTGAGATCATCGTAGGAGATGAAATCGAAGCGGTAGGTATTCCAATCGCCGTCTTTGCCAAGCGGTGTCACTTCGGTAACGCGACGCCCGCTGTACGGATCATCTTTGGCGGCTTTCCAGAAGATCCTCGCTGGCGCCGGGCCATCCGCTTTGGCAACGACCTCTACCGCATACGATCCGGCACCCCCTTCGGTGTCGGTCGCCACGGAGGGATTGATGGCTGGAACACTGTCGGTTGCAAAATAGAAAGAACTCGGTCCCTCTGCGTTGACAATTTTCACCATCAATTCGTTCTCACCCTCTTTGAGCATTACCGGGATCAGTTCCTGATCGGCCGCCGCTTTACGATCGACGTTCTTCGTGAAGACTTCTGCGCCGTTGAGCCAGGCCTTGATCCCCTCGTCACTCCCAAATCGCAGAATCATTTTCCGCGCTGCAGAAGTTTTGATCTGCCGGTAAAAGTAGGTCGCCGAATCATCGCTCGACGAGTAGGTATGGACCCTGCCATCGGGCAGATCGAGGCGTCGCTGCCAGGCAAGGCGATTGCCCTTTTCCCTAAAGGTCTGTTGCGGGTCGATCTGACTTCCCTCCGGACCGAGTACCGCATTAAACGCTTCTTTATCAAAGAAAGGACCTACCGAGGACCAGTTGGTCAGCGTTGTCTCCACTTGCGGCGCCTCACCGCTCACATTCAGCATGCCGCCTGAGCGGGTAACTTTAGCCCCCTCCTGGGGCAACCACACATTCGCCACTGCCGCATCTCCAAAATCCCAACTGCGAACGAGATCCCAGTTGGCCAAATTGGAATTGGGTGCCGCGAACAACTCGAGTTCGCTCAAAACAAAATTGCCATTTTCAGCGCGGCCGGGGCCTCCGCTGGGCAACCGCTCATCGGCGATCACTTCGAGGCGGACTCCGGTGATATCCTCCACAGGTGTCTCCGTGACGACCTCGTACGCCCCTCTGCCATTTTCACCGGAAACAAAGATCGATTGATCGTCCTGCAACTCCAGTGTCGCCCCATTGGCGGCCTTGAATTCGCTCGGATGCAGCACCTGCCAACTCTTGCTGGCGGAGCCTAACTCTTTCTCCCAGTTCTTGAGCTTTGTGGAATCTTTATCAAATTTCTTAAGTGCCGCCTCAGCGAGGACGAGCTTTTCATGATGCTGCGCATCGAGCTTCTTTTCATGAGCGACCACCTTCTGAACTTTCGGAGAGGCGAGCGTCGCTTCCGCCTCTTTGAGCTTCGCCTGCCGCACTACGAGCAACTTTGCCTGCCGCGCCTCAGCTTCGGCGGTCACGGACTTGAGTTGTTCGAGTAAATGCTCGTGACTGAGCGGAAGATCTATGAGGAGTTGCTGGCAGGAGCTAATCTCTTCCTCGGTCGCTGGCCGATTGAGGATGCGGAGAAAAATCTCATTGATCAGTCGCGGATCATCCTGCTCTTCGCTCACCAGCCTTGCTAATTCGTTATCCGGATCGGCGATCGCGTTCCCCACGGTGGGACCCCCGACGATTGCAATCACACCTCCAAGATGCATGTCGCCGACACGCTCACATTCGCACGCGCTCTCGCGCGCAGGACGACCCATGTTGGACAAAAAGCCATCTGGCACCGTAATCCCCGCATCGGGAATTGCCGCTGCCCGCGTCCCGTCCGCCAAGCCGGGGATCTTGCTGACCGAACCGGTCACGCTGTGCAACGCATCGTAGAGGACTTCTGCGGGCAATCGCCTCGCAATCGCATGGGAATAATTGAGCCCGTCGTCCTCATTCCAGCGGTTGGTGGCTACCGAGAGCTGGTACGTTCGAGAAGTGCAGATCAACTGCATCACATGACGAACGTCAAAGTCGCTGCGAATGAATTCATCGGCCAGATAGTTGAGCAGTTCAGGATTCGTCGGCGGGTTGCCGGCACGGATATCATCGA